>DASTDX010000203.1:0-5897 GCA_035710145.1 Allosphingosinicella sp. | reverse complement strand
TAGACGCTCGTTCGGCAGTTCCGCCACCGGCGCTTCGGCACTGCGCCGCTGCATCGTTCGGCGAACGTCCGGATGAGTGGAAAAGGCGACGGCGTAATCGCCGGAGCCGTTCGTCATCGGCGAGCCGGTCCGGCCGATGCCGAGAAAGGCGCGCCGGGCCAGGCGCTCGAGATTGCGGTCCGAGAGCGGCGCGTCGGTCGCGATCACGATGATCACGGAGCCGTCTCCCGAGGCCGACTGGAGCTCGTCCCGAAGCATGTGGCGCCCGAGCAGCCGCCCGACCGGCACTCCGGCGACGTCGAGCACGCCGCCATAATTGGTCTGGACGAGGACGCCCACCGTGTGGCCGCCCAGCGAAGCCGGCAGCCGGCGCGAGCTCGTGCCGATGCCCCCTTTCCAGCCGAAGGCGATGGTGCCGGTGCCGGCGCCGACATTGCCTTCCGCGACGCGCCCGCCGCGGGCCTGTGCGATCGCGGCGAGCCCATGCTCCCGGCTGATCCGGCGGGCCCGGATGTCGTTGAGGCCGCCGTCGTTCGTCTCCCCGACCACCGCGTTGACCGACCGCACCGCTTCGTTGCCCGACTGCTGCAGGGTCCAGTCGATGATTGCCGAGGCCGCGTCGGGGACGGACAAGGTGTTGGTCAGCAGGATCGGCGTCTCGATCTCGCCCAGTTCCCGGATCTGGGTGCTGCCCATGAACTTGCCGTAGCCGTTGCCAACGGCGAAGCCGGCCGGCAGCTTGTCCTGATAGAGGTTGCCCCCGTGGGGAAGCACCGCCGTCACCCCGGTGCGGGTCGACGGTCCCTCGATCAAAGTCACGTGGCCGACCGCGACCCCTTCGACATCCGTAATGGCATTAAGCGGTCCGGCCGGGAGGATCCCGATCTCGATCCCGGACTCGCGCGGTCTCGGCCGCTGCGCGTCAGCCGGAGCGGCCATGGTCAACATCGCGGCAGCAGCCAGCGACGCCCTCAATAGGGTCAAGAGCGAGACCGCCGTCGCCCTCACCCCTGCCCTTTTCGAGCGTTTTCCCATTCGTCCGATACTGCCCACCATGCGCCATCTTCG
Source organism: Allosphingosinicella sp. (assembly GCA_035710145.1). Taxonomy (GTDB): domain Bacteria; phylum Pseudomonadota; class Alphaproteobacteria; order Sphingomonadales; family Sphingomonadaceae; genus Allosphingosinicella. Next base: position 4,829 of record DASTDX010000203.1, on the reverse strand, counting down.
CTCCTGGTCCGTTGTCCTGAAGGTTTCAGAGATCGTTGGTCTCGGCAAGGCTGTCGGCGAGGCGCGGCCGTAGCCGCAGCCCTGGCCCGCGCTCGAAAACGCCGCGTCCGCCCCAGGTCCTGGCTTTTTTTGCGAGATGCGACGAATTGAGGAACGATTGATCGAGATCAACTTTGTGCTTACGGGCAACGGGGTGGGCAGAATGCCGAAACAAGCAAAGAACGATACGCTGGCGAGGATCGAGGAGTCCCAGGCGGCTCTGCGCGACAGTATCGACAAGGCCAGGACGCTGGCCGACGAATCCGATCGTCTGATCAAGAGGCACCGGGACGAAATAGCCAGGCCTGGGGATTCCTCGACCTAAACGACGTCATGCCGGGCAGCACAAAGACCTACTGCTTCAGGAATGCCGCCCTGGTCGGCAAGTGCCGCCCCACGGAGCGCGAGGCCATCGAGGATGCGATTCATGCCGGCCAGGCGCACCGGCGGGGCCGCCAGCTGGTCTGGCGCACGCCGACCGAGATCGTGGTTTGCGAATCGCCGCCGCCATTGCCGACCAAGGCTCGCCTGGCTTCGGACGCGGCAATTTCATTGTCTTTGGCACCGGTAGCTTCGTCGCCCGGGGTGAAACCGTCGCCTGAATTCACGGAAGCGACGTCAATCGCCGCCAACCGTCCGAAAATTTCGTCCCGACGGACGGGCAAACGCTGAGGGTTTGCACGGGGTCGATCGTTGGGAAATTGGCAACGAGTTTAATCCATGTGCGAAACACGCATCCGGAGTTGACTTATATCGTGCCGATGAGCCGGGAAGTTGGGCAAGGTCCGCGGGAGCCACGGACCAACCTGTTCATCATGGCGACGATCCAGGCCGACAGCGGCTCGGGGCCGGTGCGGGTCCGCAACCTGTCGCCCACCGGCGCCCTCATCGAAGGTCCGGTTCTGCCCGAAGCGGGAACACGGGCCCGCCTGTCCCGCGGCGGCCTCAGCGTCATGGGCGGCATCGTCTGGAACAATGCGGGACGGGCGGGCGTGCGGTTCGAGTCGACGGTCTCGGTCGCGGAGTGGCTCCCGGAAGGGCGCGCCGCCATGACCCAGCAAAGGGTCGACGAAATCGTCCAGCAGGTCACGACCCGCAAGGGAGACGCCGATCCCGCCGCCCTGGGCGCCGTCCCGGCATCCCGGTCCACCGGGCCGAAGGCTTCGGACCTGCGGCAGCTGAAACTCGCGATTCTGTCTCTGGCTGAAGATCTCGCTGCCGATCCCGCCTTTGTCGAGCGGCACGGCACCAAGCTGCAAACGCTCGACATGGCGGCAGAAGCGCTTGGCAAACTTGCCGCCGAACGCGCGCCGTGACGTTCGTCCAGCGGCAACACGATCGATCGGCCGTTGCCCTTCCCGCCACGGTGACCCTGGGCGGCAAGGACTATAGCGCCCGGATCCTGAACCTCGCCCATGGCGGCGCACTGATCGAATGTTCCGCCCCCTTCCCTCCAGAGGCTTCCCTGTTTCTTCGCTGCGGATCGATCGCCGTCGATTCGCGGATCGTATGGGAGAAAGGCGGGCAATATGGCGTCAACTTTCAGTGCCCGCTCAGCGAAGAGCAGGTGAAAGAGCAACTGTCGCGCAACAATGCGATCGTCTCGCTCCAGAGCCTGAATGAGGGATCGGGCCCGGAGACCGGTGAGATCGACGCGAATCCTGTCGAACAGAGGGGAGACACGGCAGCAGAAGCGACTTCGGCGGAGCATCTCGCAGCCCTCGAGGCCTCACATCGGCAGGTCGAAGACTGTACGGTCCGGCTCGAGGCGATCATGGCGAGCGACTTGTCCGACCTCGGGCAGTTCAGTGCGGCTCGCCTTCAGCTGCGGCGGGCGAACCTGGACCGGACCCAGATCGCGCTCGATCTGTGTCGCCATCTCATGGCCACGACCTCGTCCCGGCACAGTCTTCAAGATCTGCAGCGCCAGGAGCTCGACGTCTCACAGATGATCTCCCAGCACGTTCATTCCTGGACCATGCCCAGGATCGAGGAGGACTGGAGTGGTTACTGCTCCGCCACGAGGAAGATTCTCGACGCCGTCCGCGCGTTGATCGCCAGCGAGAAACAGGTGCTGGCGCCGCTGCTGCAAGCGGCCGAACGCTAGGTTCTTCGCGATCGCGGGTGCCGTGGTGGGAGCGCCGGCCGAAACCGGTAGCCGGCGTCGACGCAAACTCCGCATCAGGGTGAAGTGGGATCAGGCGCTACTGAACCGCCTCGCGAATCTCGGGGACCATGTCGGCGGTCACCGTCGCCGGGCGCGGCGGGAGCGGCTCGCTTGCCCTTTCGCCGTTCCGGTCGATGTCCCGGATCAGGAGCTTCATCTCTGCTATCTCCCGAACCTGGCTCTCGATGATCTTGTCGGCGAGCTCGCGCACCCGCGGGTCGCTGATCCGGGCCTTGCGCGCATTGTTGATGGCGATCGAGTGGTGAGGGATCATCGCCTTCATGAACCGCGCATCGTCCACCAGCGTCTGGCTTCGGTTGAGCGCCAGCAGGATGCCCGCGACGATCAACGCGCCCGCCAGTACGGCGATCTTCGCCGCTTGTGGCTGATACATCTTCCACATGAAGGCGAGCATCACCGCGGTCATGACGGCGCCCATGATCAGGGCCGAAAGCAGCCGGTTGAGGCTGAACAAGGCGTGCTCGGGGCTGTAGACCAGGTGATACATGAGGAAGAACATGATCACCGTGGACGCGGCAATCATGGTGACGAACCGGCCCCAGCCCATCTTCATCGAATCCTGCTGGTGATCCATCGCGTTCCTTTCATGTCGCTGTCATCGAGCCAACGCACATGACGGTGGCCGGTTTCGGCAGCGAAGCGCGACGTCCCGATCATTGACGAAAAGCAACTGGCCCGCTCCGAGGGACTTGAACCCCCAACCTCCGGGTTCGAAGCCCGGCGCTCTATCCAGTTGAGCTAGGAGCGGCCTGGTTGCGCTGTGGCCTGTAATCCGACACGTCGATCGAGGGAAGTGCCTCGCGACCCACATCCCTTCGACACGCGCAGCCTCGCTCTCGACCATTGCGGACTTTTGGAGCCTTGGCCTATCGTCCCGCACGCCGCGGATTGAGCCAGCTTCGGTCCGGTTGGATGGGGGGAGCGAATGCAGATCGGATGGGCTCTGTTTCTTGTTTCGCTCGCCGCGACGCCGGTGCCTTCCAGCGCGCCTCCAGCGCCGACCGCGCCCGGCCCGGTGCCGTTCATGGAGCCGCTCCACGGCGAGCCCCGCTTCGACCCTTACCGCTGGATGGAAGAAGCCGGGTCGGCATTTGACGGCTGGGCACGCCAGGAATCCGATTGGACGAGGCAATTGCTCGACGGGCTCCCTGGACGCGCCCGGCTTCACGCGCGGATCGAGCAGCTCGACAGGCCTTCGCCGGGCTTGGGGAGCTTCCAGGCTCGCGGTGGCCGGTGGCTTTACACGCGTGTTGGCGACCAGGCATCGGCGCGCACCACTTTTCTTCGCGAGGAAGGCCAAGGCGCAGAGCGGCCGCTCGATTTGCTGCGCACGCTGCCGAGCGAGGAAGGCCCCTGGTCGGAGGTCGTACATGCGCGTGTCCTCTCGCCCAACGGACGCTATCTCGCATTTGGAACGACGCGCCGCGGTGAGGCCGACCCGTCGCTTCGAGTCTACGACCTGCAGACGATGCAGCTGCTGCCGGACCTCGTCACCTGGCCCCTGTGGGCGGACTCGAGCGGCTTCCGGCCGCGATGGCTCGCCGACAGCTCAGGCTTCCTCTACGTTCGGAGGCCGGATGCGGACGCCGCAATGGATGCCCGGGAGCGGGCGCGACGCGGACAGGTCTTCCTGCACCGCCTCGGAACCGCGACCGCGCAGGATGAGCCGCTCTTCTGCTTTGGCCTTACCCACGGAATCGAAGAAACAGACACGCTCTACGTCGACGGCGAACCGGATCCGCGCTGGCTCTCCGTTCTCAACCGGAAGCCGGCGGGCCGGGAAATCTGGGTCGCGGATCTCAGCTCAGGGATCGGGCGAAACCCGCCGCGGCGGGTTTATGCGTCGGACGAACTCGTCCCCGGCTTCGGGGTGCTTGGCGACCGGCTCTACACGCTCGATTCGGACGGTGCCGAACGATACCGGGTGGTGGCTGTCGATCTGGCCGGCGCTGCTGCCGGGGCGCCGGTGGAGGTGCTCCCGCAGCAGGAAGGCGTGCTTGGAAACCTGCAGGTCAGTGCCGACGCCGTCTATGTCGTGGAGACCCGGCTGGATTCGAGCCGCCTTCACATCATCGATGAAAGCGGGCATCGCGCGATCGATCTTCCGCAAGGCTCCGTGGAGTCCATTGCCGCCGGGCCCGAGGGCCGAGGCGTCTGGATCGAGACGACCAGCTGGCTAAATCCGCGCTCCGGCTGGCTCGTCGAACCAGGGGCAGAACGAGCGCGAAGCCTCGATTCAGCCGCTTCCACGCCGACGGCGTCGAACCCGGCGAACCTGATCGAACTGGAATGGGCGGTGGCGCGCGATGGCGTGCGCGTGCCTTACACCATCGTTCGGCGGGCGAATGCGCCGCGCGACGGATCCGGCTACGTCCTCATGTCCGGCTACGGATGCTTCGGGACCGTGAATTCGCCCTTCTACTGGCCGGCCCTGGAGGCGTGGCTGGAGCAGGGCGGCATCTTCGTTCTGGCCCATATGCGTGGCGGCGGCGAGCTTGGCGCCGGCTGGCACCTTGCCGGCAGCGACCGGAACAAGGCCACCAGCTTCGAGGATGCGATCGACACGGCGCGCCAGCTGGTCCGAAACGGCTGGACACGTCCC
>DASTDX010000202.1:0-2793 GCA_035710145.1 Allosphingosinicella sp. | reverse complement strand
CGAACCAGCTCGCTTTCTCGAGGTGAAGATCCGCGACCAGCAGAGCCTGCCGAGCGGGCCAGAACAGGGCCCCCTGAGGCAGGGCCATCAATTCGTGACCACAGAACGAAAAGCGAACCATGCCCTGCTATGATCGCAGCTTCGCGGGGTTTCAAGATGATTGATCGCCCCTGCATGGCCACGGCTTCTGACGGGATCCGTCATCGAAGTTTGCCCGACCCGCCACATCCTCAACGCAAGCCGCATCGACACCAACAGCTACCGGGTGGGCCGGAGCTTCAGCCTGGGGATCGAAGTGGATTTCTGAGCCGCTCGATCGATTCAGAATCCCGAGAGAAAGGCGGCGACGTTGGCGCCGAGCGCGTCGACGGCATAGCCGCCTTCCATGACGATCAACGTGGGAAGGCCGAGCGACGCGATCTGCCGCGCCAGCGTCGGGTAATCGGCGGTCGCGAGGGTGAAATGCGAAATCGGGTCGCCGCCGAACGTGTCGGCGCCGTAGCTGCACACCATCAGGTCGGCGCCGAAGTCGGCGATCCGCGCCAGGGCCCGATCGAGCGCGGCCCGATAGGCCTGGATCTCGGTTCCACGCGGCAGCGGCAGGTTCAGGTTCGCACCCTCCCCTTCGCCATTCCCGGTCTCGTCGGCATGGCCCCAGAAAAAGGGATAATCGCGGACCGGATCGGCGTGGATCGAGACGACCAGGACGTCGCCCCGGTCGTAGAAGATGTCCTGGGTGCCGTTGCCGTGATGATAGTCGATGTCGAGGATGGCGACGCGCCTTCCGGCCGCGCAGGCGGCCTGCGCGGCGATCGCGGCATTGTTGAGATAGCAATAGCCCCCGAGATAATCGCGGCCGGAATGGTGTCCGGGCGGACGGCAGAAGGCGAAGGCACTGCGCTCTCCTCGAGCCAGAACGTCAAGCCCGGTCAGCGCCGTCTGGGCCGACCAATAAGCGCTTTCCCAGGTGCCGGCCGCGATCGGGCTCGAGGCATCGAAGCTGTAAAGGCCGAGCCGCGCATCGATCCGATCCAGCTTCAGTGGCCTGCGGCCGACCACCGGCCACACATAGCCCCCGGCATCGCCAGGGCGGCCTTCCGAACGCCAGTCCTGAAAGGCCGACCACAGGAAGGCTAGATAGTCCTCGCTGTGGACGGCGCGCAGTGGCCCCTCGCCATGATCGAACACCGCTTCGGTCGTCCCGATCGCCGCAAGGACCGATTCGACCCGCCCTGCGTGCTCGGCCGAAGGTACGAAGGCGCCATTGTGGAGCTCCTGGACCGGCGCGTGCGCAAGCTGACGCGGATCGAAGAAAAGGCGCATCAATCCGCCGTCAGGACGAGGTGGCTCGGATCGGTCGGCTCCGACAGGATCCGCGCCATCGCCGCCCACCGCCCAGCCTGGTCATCACCCTGCGCCTCGATGAAACGACCCACCATTTCGGCGCCGAGGCCGTAATTGATCACATAAGAACGATATTGATCGATGAAGGCGAGCGACTGTTCGGCACGGGCACGCGGGATCAACTGATAACGCTGCAGAAGCTCGATCGCGCGGTCGCGGCCAATCCTCTGCTCCAGATAATCGCGGGCAATCGTGAAACGCGCCCCTTCCAGCACGTCGAGCGCCTCCTCGAGGGCCAAATATTCGGTGGCGCCCTCGGTCGAGAGGCCGGCCAGGGGATAAAGGGTGCGGGTTTCGAATTCGAGCCGCTCCGGGCCGGGAAAGGCGAGCTTGACCCCGTAATTGGCGGAGCCTTCGGCGATGAAGCTTTGCGGCGAATAAAGCGGATAGACCATATACTCGACCCAGCCGCGGCCGCGGGCGAGCTTCTGCTCCAGAAGGGCATTGAAGGCGTGATGCCCGGGATAGCCTTCATGGCAGCCGAGATCGACGGCACGGTCGATCCTGATCGGCAGATCGGTATTGACCTGGATGAGGCTGTAATAGTCGCCCTGATACCAGTTGTATCCCGACCAGCTCTTGTCGGTGACGAACTCCAGGGTGAAACGCTCGCTGTCGGGCAAGGCGATGTGGCGGACGGTCCGCCGACGGCATTCGTCGATCGCCGCGCGCATCACCCGATCGAGCCGGTCCGGCGGGATCACGAAGCGGTTGCGGAAGGCTTCGAGACGGTCGACGATGGGGCCGCTGCCGGGCACCAGTTGGTCGATCCGTTCGAGTGCCGGGTCATAGTCGCTGAGTGGCCGCAGTTGCGGAGTCACGCCGTAAAGGCCCTGCGCTTCCTCGATGAACCCGAGCCCTTCACCCTGGAGGATGCGCAGGCGGGTACGGGCGGCGACGAGCTGCTTGATCAGGGACTCGCGGCGGCGCCTTGAAAGAGCGTCGAGTCCAGCCGGATCGACGGCGAGCAACCGTCCATGCAGCCCCTCGGCGTGGCTTGCGAGCTCGGCGAGCGGACGGGGATTGGAGCGCGCCGCTTCACGCCATTCGGCCGGGCCGTAATAAGCGTCGACATAGCCATCGTCCCGCTCTCCCATCTCCAGAGTCAGCGACACATAATCGCGGGCGATCGCATCGAGCGGCGTCGGCGCGGACGTCGGCTGCGGGGAAGGCGTGGCGACGCAGCCCGCGAGGAGCAACGAGACGAGGATCGGCTGAAGCCATTTCATGCGTCGCTCATGGCCGCCCCGGGCAGCGTGTGGCAACCGCGAACCGGGAACTCGCCTACAGTTTCTCGGTCAGTTCCGGAACGATCTTGAACAGATCTCCGACCAGGCCGATGTCGGCCACCTGGAAGATCGGCGCGTCCTCGTCCTTGTTGATGGCGAC
>DASTDX010000201.1:0-25772 GCA_035710145.1 Allosphingosinicella sp. | reverse complement strand
GCGACAAGAGCGCCCACCTCGTCATTCCCCGCCAGAATCTCGATGCCGATCGCGCCCTGCGATGGCGCCGGCAGCATGTCGTCGATCGCCGTCCCGACTTGCCCGAGGCCGACCCGGTCCAGTCCGGCGGCGGCCAGCAGGGTGGCCTCGAATTCGCCTCGCTCCAGGCGTGCCAGTCGGGTCTGAACGTTGCCTCGGATCAGCGCCACGTCGAGGTCCGGCCGCCGCGCCAGCAACTGGGCCGTCCGCCGCGGCGATGAGGTGCCGATTCGCGCACCGTCCGCGAGCACATCGAGGCTATCCGCGCCGACCAGCCGGTCGCGCGCGTCTGCGCGTGTCATCATGGCTGCGATCGCGAACATGTCCGGCCGGATCGTCTCCACATCCTTCATGGAATGGACGGAAAGGTCGGTGCGGCCGTCTGCCAGGCATTTGTCCAGTTCCTTCGTCCAGAGCGCCTTCCCGCCGAGTTCGGCGAGGGGACGATCCTGGATCCGGTCGCCGCTGGTGGTGATCGGAATCACTTCGATCATCGTCTCGTCCCAGCCGTGCGCAGCGCGCAGTGCGTCCGCCGCCAGCCGGGCCTGGGCAAGGGCCAGCGGCGATCCGCGCGTACCAAGACGAAGCGTGCGAGATAGGGATCGAGCCATAAGGGCTCCTGCTAGAGCATCGCGCGGAAAAGTGGGAACCGGTTTTCGAAGCCGGTGCCACGGGCCTGACGCTATTGTCGCTTATCCCCCGCGGTGGCAGGGAGTGGCAATATGAGCCTGATACTCGGCATCGAATCCAGCTGCGACGAGACGGCGGCTTCGCTCGTCTCTTCCGATCGGCAGATTCTCGCCCACCGGCTGGCGGGACAGGAAGCCGCCCACCGGCCTTATGGCGGGGTCGTTCCCGAGATTGCCGCCCGCGCCCATGTCGAGATCCTGCCGAGCCTCATTGAGGAGGTTCTCGCGGAAGCGAAGATCGATCTTTCACAAGTCGACGCGATCGCCGCCACCGCCGGCCCCGGTCTGATCGGCGGGGTGATGGTTGGCCTGGTCACCGCCAAGGGACTGGCACTGGCGAGCGGCAAGCCCCTGGTGGCCGTCAACCATCTCGAAGCGCATGCCTTGTCGCCGATGCTGAGCGAGCCGGACCTCGTTTTCCCTTATCTGCTTCTGCTCGTCTCCGGCGGTCATTGCCAATTGCTCCTGGTCGACGGCGTCGGCCGCTACCGCCGGCTTTCAACGACGATCGATGATGCCGCCGGAGAAGCGTTCGACAAGACGGCGAAATTGCTCGGCCTCGGATATCCGGGCGGCCCAGCGGTCGAGCGCGCCGCGCAGGAAGGTGATCCTCGGGCGGTTCCGCTTCCGCGGCCGCTGGTTGGATCGGGCGAACCGCATTTTTCCTTTGCCGGCCTCAAGAGCGCGGTTCTTCGGGCACGCGAGTCCGGTCGTTATCGCGACCCGGATATCGCCGCTTCCTTCCAGCAGGCGGTGGTTGACTGTCTGGTCGATCGAACCCGGCTCGCCATCGCCGCAGCGCCCAGCGCCACGGCTCTGGTCGTCGCTGGCGGAGTGGCGGCGAACCAGGCGATCCGAGGCGCCCTGACCCGACTCGCGGCGGCGACGGGCCTTCCCTTCGTCGCTCCGCCCTCGTGGCTGTGCACCGACAATGCGGCGATGATCGGCTGGGCCGGCGCGCTCCGTTTCGACGCGGGATTGATCGACGGGCTCGACGCCCCGGCCCGTGCCCGCTGGCCGCTCGACCCGGAGGCCGAAAAAGCGCGTGGGGCGGGCGTGAAGGCATGAGGATCGGGGTCGTCGGCGCCGGCGCATGGGGGACGGCGCTCGCTCAGGTTGCAGCGGCTCGTGGCGAACCGGTGCTGATCTGGGCGCTGGAACCGGAAGTGATCGGCTCGATCAACCGGGATCACGAAAACAGTCTCTATCTGAAGAACATCCCGCTCGGCCCGTCGATCGAAGCGGTGGGCGAGCTTTCCCGGCTGGAGGCCTGCGATGCCTTGCTTCTGGTCACGCCGGCGCAACATCTGCGATCGGTGGCGGGACAACTTCCCGCCACCGGAACGCCGCTGATCCTCTGCTCGAAGGGCATCGAGGACAAGACCGGCCTGCTGATGCACGAAGTGGCGCGAGAGGTTCGGCCGGAGGCGCCGATCGCCGTCCTTTCAGGGCCTACTTTCGCTCATGAAGTCGCGGCAGGCTTGCCGACGGCGGTAACGCTGGCGGTGGAGGACCGCGCGCTCGGCGCCCGGCTCGCAGAGCGGATCGCGAGCCCCTTCTTCCGGCCCTATCTGGTCGACGACGTCGCCGGTGCCGAGGTCGGCGGCGCGGTCAAGAACGTCCTGGCCATCGCCTGCGGCATCGTCGAGGGCAGAAGGCTCGGCCTCAACGCCCGCGCCGCCTTGATCTCCCGTGGCTTCGCCGAGATGACACGCTTCGGACTGGCGAAGGGCGCACGGCCGGAAACCCTCGCCGGCCTCGCCGGTCTGGGCGATCTCGTCCTCACCTGCTCGTCGACAAGCTCGCGCAACTTCAGCCTCGGCAAGGGGATCGGGGAGGGCGCCAGGCCGGCCGACCTCCTGGCCGATCGCCGAACCGTCGCCGAAGGCGCCTTCACAGCGCCGGTGCTGCAACGCGAAGCGGCTCGGCTCGGGGTCGATATGCCAATCACTGAAGCGGTCTGTGCGCTGCTGGCCGGCAAGGCTTCCGTCGATGAGGCCGTCGGCCGACTACTGGCGCGGCCGTTGCGCAGCGAAGGAATCTAGGGCTGTCACCAGACCTCAGAAGTCCCAGCAGATGCCCTTGTTCTCCCAGTCGCCGTAGCGGGTCGGCTCCTTGCCCTTGGGGCCGCCGCTTTCCTTCTCGTCGACAGCCGGACCCGCCTGTGGAACCGGGGGGCTCTTGCTGAGGTAAGCGGGGACTTTCAGATCGGGTGGGCGCTGGCTGGACATTGCCGATTCCGTTTGAACTTGGGGTGGCTTCTTCCCACATTTCGGCCGTGGAGGTTCGAAAGGCAAGATGAACACATTGAGGACGACCATGCTGCTGGCGGCTTTGACCGCCTTGTTCATGGGTCTCGGCTTCACGATCGGCGGGCGCGGCGGTGCGATCATCGCCTTGGCGATCGCGGTGGCCATGAACGCCTTCACTTACTGGAACGCAGACAAGATCGTGCTTCGGATGCACGGGGCCCGCGAAGTCGACGCGGCCACGGCGCCGACCCTTTTCATGATCGTCCATGATCTCGCGCAACGGGCGAAACTGCCGATGCCGAAGGTCTATCTAATCGATTCCCCGCACCCGAACGCTTTCGCCACGGGTCGCAACCCGGAACATGCCGCCGTCGCAGCTACCACGGGCCTGCTTGGAATGCTCAGTCGTGACGAGGTGGCGGCGGTGATGGCGCATGAGCTCGCTCACGTGAAGAACCGTGACACCCTGGTGATGACGATGACGGCGACGATCGCCGGCGCCATCTCCATGCTCGCCAATTTCGGCTTGTTCTTCCGCGGCAACGACAGCCGAGGCAACGCGCTGGCGATGATCCTGGCGGTTCTGGTCGCGCCCTTCGCCGCGATGCTGGTCCAGCTGGCCATCAGCCGCACCCGCGAATATGGCGCCGACCGCGGTGCCGCGGAAATCCACGGCAATCCGCGCCATCTCGCCACCGCCTTGGCCAAATTGGCTCGCGCCGCCGCCGCCATCCCGAACCCGGTCGCGGCGCGCAACCCGGCTGCGGCTTCGCTCTACATCGTCCCAACCCTTGGCCGTGGCGACAGCCTGTTTTCGACCCACCCCGCGACCGAGAACCGGATCGCGGCGCTGGAGGCGATGGCCGACGAACTCGGCCTGAGCATGCCGCCGCCCGTCCATGACGACGGCAGGCCAACGGTGATCCCGGCCACCGGCGTGCCCCGAAGCCGGCGGGGCGCCAGCGCGCTCGATCCGCTCGGGAAAAGAGGCTGAACCGCCGTCGCGAAGCCGGCGGCGGTGGCGACGCGTCCGGAGTCCCGGCGCGGCGGGCCGCCTTGCGCCTGCTCGATGCGGTGCTTCGCAAGGGGCTGCCGCTCGAGTCGGCGCTCGACACCGCGACCCGGGAGCTCGACCGCGCGGATGACCGCGGTTTCGCTCATGCGATCGCGGCCGAGGCGCTTCGCCGGCTGCCCGACCTCGACGCCCTGATCGACAGCGCCACCAGCAAGCGCCTCCCCGACGATTCCAAGGCCCGCTTCGCGTTGCGGCTTGCGCTCGTCCAGGCGCTGGCGCTCGGCACCGCGCCGCACGCCGCCATCGCGACCGTTCTGCCCTTAGTGGACGGCGGCCCTCGCCGTCTCGTCCACGGCGTGTTCGGGACCTTGATGCGCGGCGGCGCAAAGCTTCCCGAAATTCCCACTTTGCCGGCTTTGATCGAGCAAAGGTGGCGGAAGGCGTGGGGCGAGACCGTGACCCAGGCCGCCGCCCGGCTGATCGCCGTGCCGCCGCCGATCGATCTTCAGGGCGAGCCTCCAGCCGATGTCGACGGTATCAGCCTCATGCCCGGGCATCTCCGCATCGCGCGGGGCACCGCGGTCGCCGGACTGACCGGCTTTGGCGAAGGTTCCGCGGGCGGCAGCTGGTGGGTTCAGGACATTGCTGCGTCGCTCCCCGCGCGTCTGCTGGGGCCTGGCGAAGGAAGAACCGTATTGGATCTTTGCGCCGCTCCGGGCGGCAAGACAATGCAGCTGGCCGCGGCCGGCTGGAAAGTCACCGCCGTCGACGTCTCCCAAAGTCGTCTCGCGCGACTTTCCGAAAACCTGGCCCGCACCGGCTTGTCGGCCGATATCGTTACCGCCGACATCATGGAATGGCGGCCGTCAGAGCCGGTGGACGCGATCCTGCTCGACGCCCCATGCTCCGCGACGGGCATTTTCCGCCGGCACCCCGATGTGCTCCACCGGGCGAGGCCGCGGGCCATCGCCCAGCTCGCCGAAGTTCAAAAGGCCATGCTCCAGCGCAGCTCGGCCTGGCTGAACCCGGGCGGGACTTTCGTCTATTCCGTCTGCTCGCTCGAGCCCGAGGAGGGCGAACAGGTGGCCGACGCGTTTCTCGCCGGGAACTCCCAATATCGGGAAGTGGATCGGCAGCGTGTCCTTCCCGGCGCCTGGATCGAGGCCGGTGGCGCCGACAGCTTCTTCATCGCGGCCTTCACCCGAATAAGCGGGGGATAACTAGGCCCCGATTCTTGCCCCGCGAGTCGCCGGGGTGTTAGGATTTGCGCGTGCAGCAGCCGGTCCGCATTTCCCCCTCCATATTGTCGGCCGATTTTGCCCGGCTGGGAGAGGAAGTGAGGGCGGTGGACGAGGCGGGCGCCGACTGGATCCACGTGGATGTGATGGATGGCCATTTCGTCCCCAACATCACGATCGGACCGGCCGTGGTGAAGGCACTTCGGCCGCACACGGCCAAGCCGCTCGACGTTCATCTGATGATCTCGCCGGTCGATCCCTTTCTCGAGGCTTTTGCCGAGGCCGGGGCCGACATCATCACCGTGCATCCTGAAGCGGGCCCGCATCTTCATCGCACGATCCAGCGGATCAAGGGTCTCGGCAGGAAAGCGGGGGTCTCCCTCAACCCTGCAACCCCGGCCAAGGCGCTCGATTATGTCCTGGAGGAGGTCGATCTCGTCCTCGTCATGAGCGTCAATCCGGGGTTTGGCGGGCAGAGTTTCATCGACAGCCAGCTTCGCAAGATCGAGGCCATAAGGAAGCGGATCGACGCGCTCGGCAAGGCGATCGATCTCGAGGTGGACGGCGGTGTCGACCAATCCAACTGTCGCCGCATCGTCGAGGCCGGCGCCGATGCTCTGGTCGCCGGCACCGCGACCTTCCGAGGCGGCCCGGGATCCTATGCGGAGAACATTCGGGGGCTGCGGGGGCAATGAGCCTGCTCGAGCGGATCGAGCCTGAGAATGGCCTGGACGAGATCGACCAGGGCAAGAGGCTGATCCGGGTCGGCGACGATCGCGGCCTGTCCCTGTTCGAGAGGCTCAATTACCGGCTTCACCGGCTGGCCTGGAAAACCCCGCTTCACGCGCTTCGGCTTCGCGGCCGTGTCCCGCTGCGCCTGACGGCAGTGCCGAAGGATCCCATCGCTGGCGACAAGTCCGCCGGCGAGGCCCTGCTTTCGGGCCGCTTCGTTCACAATGGCACCGAGCTTGCCGTCGACAAGCTCGATTTCACGACGATCGGGCTGCCGGCCGATTTCGAAGCCTGGCTCCACAGCTTCGCCTGGCTTCGCGACCTGGCTGCGGCGGCTACCCGGGAGCGGGGCGCCAAGCTCGCCGAAGCGGTCACCCGCAAATGGCTTTCGGTCCATGGAGGCCATGTCAGCGAACCGGCCTGGCGCGCCGACCAATGGGGGCGCCGGATCCTCTTCTGGACCGCTTATGCCCCCTACATCCTGTCGAGCCGCGACCTGGTCTATCGCTCGCTGGTCCTCAATATCCTCGCCCGTGGTGCCCGCCATATTGAACGAAGCGCCGACAAGGCGATGCCGGGCCTTCCGCGGATCGCCGCCTGGAGCGGGCTCATCGCTGCGGCCCTCGTCGTCCAGGGCGGGCCAAGCCGACTGAAGTCGGGCGAGGCCGGGCTGATGCGCGCTCTGTCGGTCTCACTTCACGACGATGGTGGCCTGGTCAGCCGGTCTCCGGGGGAGCAATTGCTGCTCGCGGAAACTCTGGCTCAGCTTCGCGCGGTCTACATCGCGGCCCGCCGCGACGTCCCGGAATGGCTGAGCGAGGCGCTTGCCGGCGCTGCCGGGGCCCTGCTTGCCGTTACTCTCGGGGACGATGCCCTGTCGAGCTGGCAAGGCGGGCACATGACCAGCCGCCGCCGGGTCACGGCGGCCGTCGAGGGGGCGGGGATTGCCGTTCGGCCGCTTCGCCAGGCGCGAGGCTGGGGCTATCAAAGAGTGCAGGCTAAGGCGACGGTTCTGGTGCTGGATGCGGCGCCGCCGCCGCCGCCCCGGGCCCTTAACGGCGGCTGTGCCTCTACCCTCGCCTTCGAGTTGAGCGACGGCACGAACCGTTTGATCGTCAATTGCGGCGGGGTTGGTGACGCGAAGGGGGCGCTGCCGACCGATCTGGTCCATGCGCTTCGAACCACCGCCGCACATTCGACCCTGACCCTCGGGGATCGCAATTCGACCGCCATTCATGAAGACGGATCACTCGGCAAGGGTGTCGGCGAAGTCGAACTGTCACGCGACGAGACCGCCGGGATCTGCCGAATCGAGGCCAGCCATGACGGCTATGGCCGTCGCTTCGGCCTCATCCACGAACGACGTCTGAATCTTTCGTCCGACGGCCGCAATCTCGATGGCGAGGACCGACTGATCGCGACCGGCCGGAAGAAAAGGAATCAGGTGGTGCCGTTCGCGGTCCGATTTCATCTCGCGCCGTCGGTCGAAGTGACGGCCACGGCCGACGGCCAGGGCGCGTTGCTCCGGATTCGCGGCGGCTCGGTCTGGAGCTTCCGTTGCCGCGGTGGCCAGCTCGCCGTCGAGGACAGCCTGTGGGTGGATGGACAGGCTCGGCCGAATTCCACGCTGCAGCTCGTCGTCGCCGGCGAGAGCCCGGCCGAGGGCATGACCATTTCCTGGGAGCTCAAACGGGCTTCCTGACCAGCTGATCGAGGTTTTTCAAATGTCCGACGTGAAGGTCACTCGCGCTCTGTTGTCCGTTTCCGACAAAACCGGGTTGGCGGAGCTCGGCCAGGCGCTCGCCCGTCACGGCGTGGAGCTGGTCTCGACCGGCGGCACCGCCAGGACCCTCCGCGAACAGGGCCTCGAAGTGCGCGACATTGCCGATCTGACCGGCTTTCCCGAGATGATGGATGGCCGAGTAAAGACCCTGCATCCCGCGGTTCATGGCGGGCTTCTCGCGGTGCGAGACGATCCTGAGCATGCCGAAGCAATGGCTGCGCACGGCATCGGCCCGATCGACCTCGTCGTCGTCAACCTTTACCCTTTCGCCGAGACCGTGGCCAAAGGCGCCGGCCGCGACGAGGTGATCGAGAATATCGATATCGGCGGACCGTCGATGGTGCGCTCGGCAGCCAAGAACCATGCTTATGTCGCCATCGTCACCGACCCGGCCGATTATGCCGAACTGATCGCGGCCCTGGACGGTGCCGGCGGCATGACGTCGCTCGATCTTCGCAGGCGGCTGGCCGCGAAAGCCTTCGCCGCCACCGCCGCTTATGATGCGACGATAGCGTCCTGGTTCGCGTTCGCCGACCAGGGCCAGCTGTTCCCGGAAACACTGCCGCTGACGATGCGCAAGAGCGAGATTCTGCGTTACGGAGAGAATCCGCACCAGCAGGCGGCGCTCTATCTGCCCAATGGCCCCCACAGCCGGGGCATTGCCCAGGCCGAGCAGATCCAGGGCAAGGCGCTCAGCTACAACAATTACAACGATGCCGACGCCGCTCTCGAGCTGGTCACGGAGTTTCGCGATTCCGGACCGGCCTGCGTCATCGTCAAGCATGCCAATCCCTGCGGGGTAGCGTTGGGCGCGAGCCTGGTCGAAGCCTACGAAGCCGCCTTTGCCTGCGACAGCGTCTCGGCCTTTGGCGGCATCGTGGCGGTCAATGCGCCACTCACCGCAGAAGCGGCCGAGGCCATGACCCGAATCTTCACCGAAGTGGTGATCGCGCCTTCGGCCGACGAGGCGGCGCTCGCGATCTTCGCCCGCAAGAAGAATCTTCGATTGCTTCTGACCGGGGCGCTCGCCGATCCGGCGCGAGGCGGGCTGACGCTCAAGAGCATCGCCGGCGGTTATCTTCTTCAGTCGCGCGACAATGGCCGAATCGGACGCGATGATCTCAAGGTCGTGACGAAGCGGGCACCGACAGAGCGCGAACTGGCGGATTGCCTGTTCGCCTGGACCGTTGCCAAGCACGTGAAATCGAATGCCATCGTCTATGCGAAGGACGGCGCCACCGCGGGCATCGGCGCCGGCCAGATGAATCGGCTCGAATCCGCGCGGATCGCTGCCTGGAAGGCGAGGGACGCGGCTGAAAAAGCTGGCTGGGGCGAGCCGCGAACGATCGGCTCGGCGGTCGCCTCGGATGCCTTCTTCCCTTTTGCCGACGGCCTGCTCGCCGCCGTCGAGGCGGGGGCGACGGCCGTGATCCAGCCCGGGGGCTCCATCCGTGACGAGGAGGTCATCGCCGCCGCCGACGAGGCCGGTCTGGCAATGGTCTTCACCGGAATGCGCCACTTTCGCCACTAAACGCGGGGTTCATCGCCCCGCGACGGCCTGGAATCAGGGACTCGCGGTCCCCGGTGGCGGCAGCGTCGGCTCTTCCGGGCCATGCCTTCGGAACAGGGCCCGGTCCTCATGGGTGAAGCCCCGCTTCCACACGACGAAGAAGAAGGTGAGAAGGATTGCCGGGATTCCGATGGCGAGTTCGAGCCATTCCCAGCGCTTCGGAAGGAAGGTGAATCCGGCGCCGACCGCGATCGCCGCGGCCGCGGCCCAGATCAGTGACCAGCGCCAGCCCTGAACCGGCGAATCGAGCAGCCGGCAAAGGAGGCGGGCCTTCAGCACCGAGGCCAGGCCGAGCGCGAGCGCCAAAGCCACCGCCGCGCCGGCGGCCTGATAGGCTTGCGGCCAGTCCAGGGCCCGCATCGCCACCAGGAAGGTCACCGTGATGGCCGCCTGGACCGCGATCATCAGCAGCGAGATGAGCAGGTTTCGATGCCTCGCGACATAGACCAACGCGGCTTCGGACACGGCCGCGGTCGCGGCGATGACCTCTGCCGCGAGCAGGAAACCAAGGGCTGCCGTGCCGCCGATGAATTCCGGACCGACCAGCCCCATCACCGCTTCGCCGGGAATGCCGAGCGCGAGGCCAATCCCGGCTTGGGCGGCAATGACCCAGAAGCCGACCTGCCGGACCTGCCGCGCAACCGCCGCCTTGTCGCCCTCGCCAAGCTTCTGGGTGATGACCGGGGCCAGGATCGGATCGAAGCTCGTCTTGAGCTTCTGCGGCAGTGAAGCCACCTGCTGGGCGACATAATAGACGCCGACATAATAAGGGGCGACGAACAGGCCGAGGATCGCGATGTCCAGGCGGCGCGAGCCCCATTCGATCGCGTCGGCCGCTGCCAGCGGAACGTTTTGCCGGGCTACCGCCATCAGCTCGGCCGGATTGGGCTTCCAGCCCCTCGGCACGCCGTAGCTTCTGAGCAGTCTCCAGAACGCCATGAAAAGGCCGGCGGCGATGGAGATGACATAAGCGATGATCAGCCCGTCGCGGGAGGACAGGAAAATGAGAGCCCCGGCGGCGATGCTGATCGTCCAAGGTTCGACGATCGCCCGGACATGGACGGTCGAGGCGACGTCGTGCCGGTAAGCCAGGGCTGCGAGGGCGACGTCCGCGCCGGCAATACCGAAAATCACCAGTGGGAGCAGCCAGTCGGCGCCGCGAATGTTGCCGGCGGGAAACATCGCCTGTGGGAAGACCATCAGGACGGCGCTCGCCACCGCCGAGGCGATGAAGGCGGCAAGCAGGCCGTCCCACACAATGCAGACATGCGGCCGGTCCGACTTGGCGAGTTGCTGGGCGAGGCCGCGTTTCAACCCGAGCGTCGCCAGTTGCGCCGCCAGTTCGATGACGATCACCGCATAAGCGAAGCGGCCGAGCAGTTCGGGGCCGTAGAAGCGGCCGGCGATGAACAGGAACGGGAGCCGGGCCGCGAGTCGAAGGCCGAAGCCGAACAGGTTGGTTCGTCCGCCTTTTGCCAAAGCGGCGATATCGTCGCTCGCGCCGGCGGACGGCTCGCTCAATGCGCCGCGCCCCAATTCTGTCCGGTTCCGATTTCGACGCCGAGCGGCACGCTTAAAGTCACCGCCGGCTCGGCCGCGTTCGCCATGACCCGACGGATCACCGACGAAGCGGTCTCGACCTCGTCCTCCGGGACCTCGAACACCAGTTCGTCATGGACCTGCATCAGCATCCGGACGCGGGTCAGTCCTTCGGCCACGAGGGCGGGATAGATTCGGGCCATCGCGCGCTTAATGATGTCGGCGCTGGTGCCCTGGATCGGCGCATTGATCGCCGCCCGCTCGGCGCCCTGCCGCTCGTGCTGGACCTTCGAGCGAATCCGCGGGAAATGGGTCTTGCGACCGAACAAGGTGGTCGTGAACTCGGTCTCGCGCACCTTGGTCAGGGTCTCGCCGATATAATCGCGGATGCCCGGGAAACGCTCGAAATAGCGATCGATTATCGCCTGGGCCTCGTCGGCGGTGACTCCAAGCCGTCCGGCCAGGCCCCAGCGGGAGATGCCGTAGAGGATCGCGAAGTTGATCGTCTTGGCGGAGGCGCGGGTATCGCGGTTCACTTCCCCGAACAGCTCGCCCGCGGTCATGTTATGGATGTCGGCGCCCTCGGCGAAGGCGGCACGGAGCTGCGGCACGTCGCAGATATGCGCGGCGAGGCGAAGCTCGATCTGGCTGTAGTCGGCGGAAAGAAGAACGAAGCCCGGCTCGGCAATGAAGGCGTCCCGGATTCGACGGCCGATCTCGGTCCGGATGGGGATGTTCATGAGGTTGGGATCGGTCGACGCCAGCCGTCCGGTCTGGGCGCCGGACAGGCTGTAACTGGTATGGACCCGGCCGGTGTCGCGGTTGATCTGTTCCTGCAGGGCGTCGGTATAAGTGGACTTCAATTTGGTCAGCTGCCGCCAGTCGAGCACAAGCCGGGCGATCGGGACCCCCTCGCGGGCGAGCCGTTCAAGCTCGGTCACGTCGGTCGACCAGGTGCCGGACTTGCCTTTCCGGCCGCCCTGGAGACCCATCTTGTTGAACAATATGTCGCCGAGCTGCTGCGGGCTGCCGATCGTGAACTTGCAGCCCGCCTCGCCGCAGACCTGTTCCTCGAGCGCGGCGATCTGGGTGGTGAACTCGGCCGACAGCGATTTCAGGACGTCGCGGTCGACCTTGACGCCGTCCCGCTCCATCCGCCCGATCACCGCCACCATCGGCCGGTCGACCAGTTCATAGACCCTGGTGACGCGCTCGAAGGGAAGCCGGGTCCGGAAACGGACCCACAGACGAAGGGCGACATCGGCGTCTTCCGCCGCATATTCCGTCGCCTTGTCGACCGGTACCTTGTCGAAAGTGATCTGCTTTTGGCCGCTGCCGCACAGATCCTTGAAGGCGATGCATTTATGGTCGAGATGCTTTTTGGCGAGGTCGTCCAGAGCGTGGCTGGCGAGGCCGCCGGCATCGAGGTTGAAGCTCATCACCAGCGTGTCGTCATAAGGCGTGATGGTGATCCCACGCCGATTGAACACCACCCAGTCGAACTTCAGATTGTGGCCGATCTTCAGGATGGCCGGATCCTCGAGGAGGGGCTTCAGGCGCTCGAGGACGAGGTCGGCCGGAAGTTGTACCGGCCGCTCGGCGAACATGTCGTCGCCGCCATGCTCGAGCGGGATGTAGCAGGCTTGGTTGCAGTCGGTCGCGAGGCTGATCCCGACCAGCTTGGCGGTGACGCAGTCGCGGCCGTTGGTTTCGGTGTCGACCGCCATCAGCCCGCGTTTCCGGATGGCTTCGATCCAGCGCTCCAGCGCGGCCTCGTCGGTCACGGTCTCGTAGAGCGAACGGTCGATCTTCGGCTCGGGCCGGACCTCGGCCTGGGTCGGGGCCCGCGAAGGCGCCGGCGCCGAGCCCTGCGATCGCGCACCGAGCCGCGCGAGCAAAGATCGAAAACCGTGATGGTCCAGGAATTCGCGCAGCGGCGCCTCCGGAATCCCCTTCATCGCCAGCGCGTCGAGTGGCTCCGGAAGTGGCGCATCGCAGACAAGGCGCACCAGCTCGCGCGACATCCTCGCGGCGTCGGCATGCTCGATCAGGTTCTGCTTCAGCTTCGGCTTGGTGATGTCCTCGACATGGGCAAGGACGTTCTCGACATCGCCATATTGCTGGATGAGCAATGAGGCGGTCTTCGGTCCGACGCCGGGCACGCCGGGGATATTGTCGACGCTGTCGCCCATCAACGCCAGAACCTCGCCCAATTGTTCGGGCGGTACCCCGAACTTCTCGATCACGTAATCGCGGCCGATTCGGCGGTCGTTCATGGTGTCGAGCATGTCGAGCCCCGGCTCGATCAATTGCATCAGGTCCTTGTCGGAGCTGACGATGGTGACCTGCCAGCCCTGCTCGAGAGCGGCCTTCGAATAACAGGCGATGATGTCGTCGGCCTCGAGCCCATTCTCCTCGATGCAGGGGATCGAGAAGGCGCGGGTGGCGTCGCGGATAAGCGGGAATTGCGGCACCAGCTCGGGCGGCGCCGGCGGACGTTGCGCCTTGTAACCGTCGTACATGGCATTGCGGAACGTGCTTTCCGACGCGTCGAGGATGACCGCGAGGTGGGTCGGCCCCTCCGACTTGCCGAGGTCCTCGGCGAGCTTCCAGAGCATCGTCGTGTAGCCGTAAACCGCGCCGACGTTGAGGCCGTGCTTGTTGGTGAGCGGCGGCAGCCGATGGAAGGCTCGAAAAATGTAGCTCGAGCCGTCGACGAGGTAGAGATGCGGGGAGGGCATGGGGATCGGGTCTAGCCGAAGGGCGTTCGGGTGCAAACCGAGACTTGGCCATGGGTCATGCGAGGTTCAAGGAACGGTTGATAGGCGCCCCTGGATGAACCGACGCAGATTTCTGATCGCGGCCATTGCCCTTGGCGTCTTCGGTTGCGCGCCATCGGCGACCGAAGCGGCACCCTTCCAGCCGACCCGCTTTTCAGTGCAGGTCGCGGGCAGCGGCCCGGACGTCATCCTCATCCCGGGCCTCACGGCCGGCCGCGACGTGTGGCAGCCGACCGCGCGCGCTTTGCCTGGCTATCGCTACCATTTGATCCAGGTTTCCGGATTCGCCGGCGAACCGACCCGCGGCAATGCCCGGGGACCGGTGGTCGCCCCGCTGGCGGACGAAATCGCCCGCTACATCGTCGACCGTGGGCTCGATCGGCCGGCCATTGTCGGCCATTCGATGGGCGGCACCGTGGCGATGTTGATCGGCGCTCGCCGGCCCGATCTGGCCGGCCGGATCATGGTGGTGGACATGCTGCCGCAACCGGCGGGCCTGGTCGGCGGCACGGCCGCCGATCTCGGACCGCTTGCGGACAGTCTACGTGGCATGCTCGATTCGGAAGGTGGCCGGTCGCTTCTGGGGTCGCTTCTGACCTCGTTCAACCCATCGGACCGGGGCAATCGAAGGAGCGATCCCGACGTCGTCGGCCGGGCGATGCAGGAATTGGCGCGGATCGATCTCACCGGCGATCTGCGGCGCATTCGGACCCCGTTGACGGTCGTTTATGCCTCCGCCGACTCACGCGACCGCGCCGCGGTCGACCGCAATTATGCGGGCGCCTATGCGGCGAAGGCGGGGGCAAGGCTCGTTCGGATCGACAATAGCGGACACATGATCATGCTCGATCAGCCGGTCCGCTTTCGGCAGGCGCTCAGCGACTTTCTGCGCCGCTGACCTGGGCATTAGCGCGCTTCGGCGACGAAGGCGGTGATGAAGTAGATCAGCAGCATGACCGGCCCAAGCGCGAACAGGGTCAAAGCGACCGCGCCGAGCCGGATGATGAGCGGGTCCCAGCCCGTGCTGCGCGCAAGTCCGGAGCAGACCCCGAGGATCTTGGCTTCCTGCTTGTCGAGGGCGTAGCGGCTGTTCATGTCTGAGTTCCTGGTCTTGAGTGGTTTTGTGAAGGTCGGCGGTCCGACCCGGCCGGCCTCTGCAAGGCAGAGGCCTAATTCTGCGAAAGCAGGATTCAGATGACCGGGACCGGACCGACGGCGGCGGAAATGAACAGGCTGCTGGCGACGACCGCACCGACGATCGAAAGAGCGAGCTGCTGCAGGCTGAGATAGGACATGGTCATTTTTCGTCTCCCTGATGGGGCCTCGGGACGATCCGTCGGCCACGTCCAGGGTTTTGCAGGGGGCGTGCCAAGTCCGAAAAAACGCAGAAATCTGCGATTTTTGTCGATGCGCATGAGGCGCAGCGCAAATTCGCATACTAACTGGCGGCGAATTTCACCAAGTTTTGGTGGCGCTGCTGCGGACCCTCGCCGCGTGCATGCCGGCTAGCGCGGTCGGCGTTCGAGATGGAGATAATTGGGGTCGAAATCCGACGCTGCCTGAAGGCCTTCCCAGTCATGTATGTCGACGCGCCCGTTGCGGAAGGTCACCAGCTTCTGCTCGCGCAGCTGGCGGAGCATCCGGTTGACGTGAATCGAGGTGAGGCCCGTCGCGTCGGCGAGATCGAGCTGGGTCAGCGGGAAAGCGAAGCTCCGACCCTTGGCAAGACCGACGACTTCCAGCCGCATGCACAATTCGCACAAGAGATGTCCGATCCGCGCCAGAGCGGGTCGTCGGCCCATCGACAGGATATGTTCCCGCTGGATCGAGGCATCCATCAGGGTCGACAGCCACAGCATGCGGGAAAGGTGAGGCTCTTCGGCGGTGATCCGGGCCAGCGCCTCGTGCGGCACGAAGCCGACCGTCACCGCCGTCAGGGCGCCGACATTATGATCGAGCTTCTTGAGGATAAATCCGTGCAGGTCGACGAAGTCGCCGGCCACATGCACTTCCATGATCTGGCGCTGACCGTCGGGGAGATCCTTGTAGCGGCTGATCAGTCCGTCGATCAGCAAGGTGCTCTGGGTGACGGTGGCGCCGTTGCGAACCAGGGTCTTTCCAGCCGGGAAACGCTGGACCTCGGCGATTGCAGAACGAAGCACCTCCGCTTCGCGGTCGCTGACCTCGTCGCGCAGGCGAAGCTTCCTCACCAGGTCGGCGACGGGGTCGCGAGCCGTCATTCCGAATCAGGCTTTTGCTGCCGCCGCGCTTGATCCGGCGCGCCACGTCCTGCGCGTCCTGATGACCGTCCGCAGATCATTTGCCGATCAGGCATTGGCGATCATCGGCCTGTGCAGGTTCCGCCTTGCCCAATGGGTGGCCAGAAGTCCGCCGAGCACGGGGACGATGATGGCGGCGAGCTGCATCCATTCCGGATGCGGAAACATGATGATGTTCGAGATCGAGACGCAGGCGACCAAAAAGGCTATGACCCACCCGGGCCACAGCCGACGGCTGATATGAGCGGCCGTCAAGGCGCCGATGAAGGCGCCGCCGAACCAGGCGACGGCGATGAAGAGCAGGGCGCCGGTGGGCATGGACTGGATCAAGGCCCCCTCGCTTTCGAGGCTTTCCAGGCCGCTTTCCGGTGGCAGCGGGTACACCTGCAGGCCCACCAGCCAGATCACGTAGATGGCCGCCAACGCCACGATCAGGCCGGCCGCAAGCCCCGCGACGATTTTAAGCATGACGGTCCCCTTTATTCTTTAGCGCCGCGCTATAGCATGGAACGCCGGGCGGGTAAGTGCCGCTCGGTCAGGCGACACGCGACGGCTCAGCTGCCGACGATGGTACCGCCGTTGGGATGAAGCACTTGCCCCGACATGTAGCGGCTATCCTCGCAAGCCAAAAAGAGGAAGCTCGGCGCAACCTCGTTGGGCTGTCCGGGCCGACCCATTGGCGTATCCTTGCCGAAGTCGGAGATCTTCTCCTTCGGTTGACCGCCGAACGGGTTGAGCGGGGTCCAGATCGGGCCCGGGGCGACGGCGTTGACGCGGATTCCTTCGCCGACCAGGCTTTCGGACAAGGAACGGGTGAAGGCGGTGATTGCGCCTTTTGTCGCGCTGTAATCGAGCAGAAGCTTCGATCCCTTGTACATGGTCACCGACGTGCAGTTGATGATCGCGGAGCCCTTCTTGAGATGGGGACGGGCGGCCTGGGTCAGGAAGAACATGCTGAAGATGTTGGTCTGGAAGGTCCGCTTCAGCTGCTTTTCCGAGATCTCGCGAATGTCCTCGTCCCAATGCTGCTCGCCGGCATTGTTGACCAGGATGTCGAGACGCCCGAG
Organism: Allosphingosinicella sp.; assembly: GCA_035710145.1. Taxonomy (GTDB): domain Bacteria; phylum Pseudomonadota; class Alphaproteobacteria; order Sphingomonadales; family Sphingomonadaceae; genus Allosphingosinicella. The sequence continues at coordinate 8,789 of DASTDX010000201.1, read as the reverse complement.
CTTTTCGACCGTCTCTTCGACGACCTTGTCGCAGAACGCCTTCTCGCCGAGATCGCCGGCGATCGTGATCGCTCTTCGTCCTTCCCGCTCAACGATCCTGCGAGTTTTCTCAGCGTCGTCATGCTCGCACAGATAGACGATGGCGACATCCGCCCCTTCGCGGGCGAACAAGGCCGCAACGGCCCGGCCAATTCCGCTGTCGGCGCCGGTGACGAGCGCCACCTTGCCTTCGAGCCGGCCTGAACCCGGATAGAAAGGTGCCCAGTCCGGCTTCGGCTCTAGCTCACTCTCGTGCCCGGGAAGCGCATCCTCGTGAACCATCGAGATCGTGTCGCTGTCGTTGGTCACTTTCTCATTCCTTGGAGGCAACGCCCGCGCCTTCTTCGCCGAAGGCATCGAGCGTCATCTGATCACTTTGCTCTTTCTGGTCGGGAGAGACCGGCAGCTTGTCGCCCTTCTCGTCCGCGCCAGTGCGCTCTGAATTGCGGCTGCCGTCGCCCGGATCGTCGGACATCAGATTGTTCTGGTTCTGCGTAAGCTGCTGACTCTTGTCGCGATCTTGGCTTTGGGCCACGGGCGTCCTCCTCCTGTGCTTCGTCGAACGGGAGAACCTCTATGTCGAAAAGCCGTTCCGCTCTGCTCTCCATCCAACCAGCGTACATGCGCCACCCGGGTCGGCTCCGTCGCGGGCGGCAGCACGCGGGGGCGCGGTCGCAATCCCCTAACCGGAGGCCCTCATGCCCGTTCGCAGTGCCCGCTCGCTCCTTGTCGCCTCCGTCGTCCTCTTTGCCGGCGCGCCGGCTTTTGCGCAGATGGCCCCGGAAGCGGAGGGCCCCACTCCGGGCTCGCTTGATTCCCCGACCTCCACGGGCGGCCGCAGCTACACGCCGGCGGATTTCGCCCGTTTCACGCCCCGCAACGCGTTCGACATGCTAAGCCAGGTGCCGGGCTTCTCGATCGAGTCCGCCGACAACCAGGTTCGGGGTCTCGGCCAGGCGACGGGCAACGTCCTCATCAACGGGGAGCGCTGGTCGGGCAAATCGACGGACATCTTCACCGAGTTGCGTCGGATCAGCGCCGCCAGCGTCATCCGGATCGACGTCGTCGACGCCGCGACGCTGGAGGTTCCGGGCCTGTCCGGCCAGGTCGCCAACGTCATCACCGCCTCCCGTGGACTTTCCGGCAACTTTTCCTGGCGACCGCAGATCAGGGCCCGCCGAACCGAGGCGCGCTTGTTCAACGGAGAAGTGTCGATCAGCGGCGCGCTCGGCGGCACCGATTTCACCCTCAGCCTCGCCAACAATGCGTACCGCAACGGCAATGCCGGCCCCGAAATCGTCTTCACGCCGGCGGGCGAGGTCATCGACCGGCGCGACGAGGTCCTTTACGTCTATGGGGATCAGCCTCGGCTCAGCGGCTCGATCCGCCGCAATTTCGCGGATGGGTCGGTGCTGAACGCCAATGCGGCCTTCGGGCTTCTCATCAGCGATGTGAACGAAATCTCGCTCCGCTCGGGCCCTGGACAGCCTGATCGGGAGCGGCGGGTCGAGGAGCGAGAGCGCGAGCATAATTACGAACTCGGCGGTGACTACGAATTTGCTCTTGGCGACGGCCGGCTCAAGCTGATCGGGCTGAGGCGATTCGAGCACAGCCCGTTCCGCCAGACCCTGGTCCAGACCTTCGCCGACGGTCGGCCGGTGGAAGGGCAGCGCTTCACCCAGGTCGCCGACGAAACGGAGACGATCGGCCGCGGCGAATATCGCTGGAACGCCGGCGGCGCCGACTGGCAGGTCTCGCTGGAGGGCGCCTTGAACCGGCTCGACATCGACAACGCCTTGTTCAACCGAAACGCCGCCGGCGAGTTCGTCCCGATCCCCTTTCCAAACGCCTCGGCGACGGTTCAGGAGCGGCGGGCCGAAGCGGCGATCACCTACGGCCGGTCGCTGTCACCGCAGCTCAGCCTGCAGGCCTCGGCGGCGGGCGAATATTCGCAGATCAGCCAGGACGGCGCCGGCGGCGTCACCCGAACCTTCTACCGGCCGAAGGGATTCCTCAACCTCGCCTGGCGGCCGCAGCCCGGCCTGGACATCAGCGCCCGGATCGAGCGTCAGGTCGGCCAGCTCAATTTCTTCGATTTCGTCGCTTCCGGCAATGTCAGCGCGGGCACTACCAACGCCGGCAACGCGAACCTGGTGCCCCCGCAAAGCTGGAATGGCCAGGTCCAGGCGACCCGAAGCCTCGGCCCCTGGGGCACGGCGACCGCTCGCCTCTACGGGCGCCTGATCACCGATATCGTCGACATCATTCCTGTCGGAACAACCGGCCAGTCACCGGGCAATCTGGACGGCACCGCCCGGGTCTACGGCGTGCAATGGAACAGCACCTTCAATTTCGATCCGATCGGCTGGCGAGGCGCCAAGATTGATCTCAATCTCCAGTTCCAGGAGACTTCGCTGGTCGATCCGTTGACGGGCCTTCGCCGGCCGATCAACGAGAACATGACCCGCCAGATCGACATCAGCTTTCGTCACGACGTTCCCGACAGCGACTGGGCCTACGGCGCCGGCTACAGTGATTACCGTCAATCGGCGCTCTACCGGCTCGATCAGGTCTGGCAGTTTCTCGCGACGCCCGGCCAGCTCGGGGTCTTCGTCGAGAACAAGGACGTGATGGGGCTCACCGTGCGCGCCAGCGTCGACAATCTCATCAACAACAATGAGAGCTTCCGGCGCGATTTCCACGACGGTCGCCGGCCGAGTCCGGTGCTGTTCACCGAATATCGCGACCGCTTCTTCGGGCCGATCTTCACTTTGTCGATCAGCGGAACGATCTAGCGCTGGCGTGAGGTCGGGAAGTGCGGATTGGCTTCCGGTTCGGGAAGTGACACCTCGCTTGCCAGAATAGGCTGCGGCGCAGCGTCCGAACGGCGGCACTGGGCGACGATCACCGGGTAATCGAGATCGCCGTGTCGGGCGATCTCCACCTCGGTCGCGGCGAGACAGGCGGCCTGATTCGCGTATCGCGATTGCGCCAGGCGAAGTTCGGCGCAGGGCAAATCTCCTTCGCCGCAGCCGAGTATCGCCATTACGAATGCCAGGGTTTCCATCACCGCTCCTTTCCACTCCCAACTTCCCGGAGCGGAGCCGGTTCCTGACGTTTCGCCTCCGTTACTTGGGGAAAGGCAGCCGTGGCCCTATCTAATGCGGCTATGAAAGAACCGGCCCCAGGCACGAAGGAAGACAAGGGCCCCGGCTGGGGAACGCTCCGCCGATTCCTCCCTTATCTGTGGCCGGCAGGCGAGCCCGGGCTGAAGGTCCGGGTCGTCTTCGCCGTCCTGCTGGTGCTCGCGGCCAAGGCGGCCATCCTCACCATGCCGTTCGCCTACAAGGCTGCAGTCGATCGAATGTCCGGCGGCATGGATGAAGCCGCGGGGCTGATCATGGCGCTGGTGATCGCTTATGCCGGCGCCCGGTTCGCCGGCGTCCTGTTCGACAATCTCAGGAACGCCATCTTCGAACGGGTCGGCCAGAACGCCGCCCGCCGTCTCGCCGAAAGCGTGTTCCGGCATATCCATGCGCTTTCCCTGAGGTTCCATCTCGAGCGGCGTACCGGAGCCCTCACCAAGATCGTCGAGCGCGGCACCAAGAGCATCGACATGATGCTCTATTTTCTCCTCTTCAACATCGCTCCGACCGTGATCGAGCTGACTGCGATCTGCATCATCTTCGGGGTGAAGTTCGGCCCCGGGCTGGTCGTCGCGACCCTGGTCATGGTCGTCGCTTATATCTGGTTCACCCGAATCGTGACCGAATGGCGGGCCAAGCTGCAGCGCGAGATGAACGACGTCGACAACCAGGCGATTGCCCGAGCCGTCGATTCCCTCCTCAACTACGAGACGGTCAAATATTTCAACGCCGAGGATCGCGAGGCCCGCCGCTACGGCCAGGCCGCGCAGGCCTTCGCTCATGCCGCGGTCCGCAACGAAACCTCGCTCGCCTGGCTCAATGTCGGCCAGTCGCTGATCACCAACCTGATGATGGCGGGGGCGATGGCCTATACCGTCTGGGGCTGGAGCCGGGGCGACTTCACCACCGGCGACGTCGTCTTCGTCAACACGTTCCTTGCCCAGCTTTTCCGGCCGCTCGACATGCTGGGCTGGGTCTATCGAACCATCCGGCAGGGCCTGATCGACATGGAGTCGATGTTCGGCGTGATCGACACGCCGGCCGAGATCCGCGACGCGCCCAACGCGCCGGCCCTGGTCGTCGGCCGCGGCCATGTCCGGTTCGAGGATGTCCACTTCGCTTACGACCCCGAGCGCGAGATCCTCAAGGGGATCGATTTCGAAGTGAGGCCTGGGACGATGACCGCCGTGGTGGGACCCTCCGGCGCCGGCAAGTCGACCTTGTCGCGATTACTGTTCCGTTTCTACGAACCGACCGGCGGCCGGATCTTGATCGACGGCCAGGACATTTCCCAGGTCAGCCAGGCCAGCCTTCGCAAGGCGCTCGGGATCGTCCCCCAGGACACGGTCCTTTTCAACGATACGATCGGCTACAACATCGCCTATGGCAAGGACGGGGCCAGCCAGGACGAGGTCGAATGGGCCGCTCGCGGCGCCGCCATCCACGATTTCGTCCTTCAGCTTCCCGAAGGCTATCAATCGATGGTCGGCGAACGCGGCCTCAAGCTTTCCGGCGGCGAGAAGCAGCGTGTGGCGATCGCCCGAACCCTGCTCAAGGATCCGCCGATCCTGGTCCTCGACGAAGCCACCAGCGCGCTCGACAGCCGCACCGAGGCGGCGATCCAGGAGACGCTCGGCGACGTCACCGCGCGCCGGACGACCATCGTTATCGCCCATCGTTTGTCGACGGTCGTCGATGCCGACCAGATCATCGTCCTCGACCAGGGCCGGGTCGCCGAGCGTGGAAGCCATGCGCAATTGCTTCGGCAGGACGGTCTTTACGCGGAGATGTGGACTCGCCAGCAGGCGGAGCGCGAGCAGGAGTCGGCCGAGGCCGCGGAGTAAACGAGGCCGGCTGTCGCCAAGCGCGGTCGAACGCAATGGGGATCCACGAAAAGCGGCTCCGCCGGGGTGGACTTTTCATCGCGGCGCGGCTCAGTGGCGCACGTGACCGAACCGCTCCAGATCCTTCGCAACACCTTCGGCTTTCAGGATTTCCGCGGCGTCCAGGAACAGGTGATCGGCCGCGTCATGGCCGGACGACACACGCTCGCGGTGATGCCGACCGGCGCCGGCAAGTCGCTCTGCTACCAGGTTCCGGCATTGGCCCGGGAAGGAACGGCGCTCGTCATCTCGCCGCTCATCGCCTTGATGCATGACCAGATTCGCGCTGCCGAGGCGTTTGGCATCCACGCCGCTGCTCTGACTTCGGCCGATTCCAACCGGGCCGAGACGGTGGAAAGGCTCAAGAGCGGGGCGCTCGACCTCATCTACGTCGCGCCAGAACGCGCCACCGGCGAGGCCTTTCGTAATCTTCTGTCCAGCGTGAAGCTGTCGCTGATGGCCATAGACGAGGCCCACTGCGTCTCCGAATGGGGTCATGACTTCAGGCCGGACTACCGACTGCTTCGGCCGCTTCTCGACAGCTTTGCCGACGTGCCTCGGCTGGCGCTGACCGCGACCGCCGACGATCGCACTCGCCGCGATATCTTGGTCCAGCTCGGTATCGGCCAGGACGGCCTCATCGTCGCCGGTTTCGATCGACCCAACATCCGCTATCATGTCCGCCCGCGCGACGGTGAGGGTGCGCAGTTGAAGGCTCTGCTCGCCGATCAGCCGGGTCCCGGAATCGTCTATGTACCCAGCCGCGACAAAGCGGGGCGGCTGGCCGAACAACTGAGCGCCGGCGGGCGTCCCGTATTGCCTTATCATGCGGGGCTCGAGCCGCAGGTGCGGGCGCGAAATCAGGCGGCTTTCGTCAGCTCGGAAGAGATGGTCATGGTCGCGACGATCGCCTTCGGAATGGGAATCGACAAGCCGGACGTCCGTTTCGTCGCCCATGCCGGGATCCCCAAGTCGATCGAGGCCTTCTATCAGGAGACCGGCCGAGCCGGCCGCGACGGCGAACCGGCCGAAGCCTGGCTGTTCTGGGGCGCCGAGGATTTCGCCCGGGCCCGGCGACGGATCGAGACGGAAGTGGAAGAAGCGCGCCGCCCGGGGGAGCGCGAACGCCTGAACGCGCTTGCGAGCCTGGTCGAAAGCGCCGGCTGCCGCCGGGCGATCCTGCTTCGGCATTTCGGCGAGGATCCGCCCGAACGCTGCGGCAATTGCGACAATTGCCTCAGTCCCCCGAAGGCAATCGACGCGACCACGGCGGCGCAGAAATTGCTGTCCGCCGCCTTTCGAACGGAGATGCGGTTCGGGATCGGGCATCTCGCCGACGTTCTCGCCGGGCGGGAGACGGACAAGGTCCGCAATTTCGGCCATCACCGGCTGAGCGTGTTCGGGATCGCCGACGAGGAAGAGCAGGCCCTGGTCAAGCCGGTGGCCCGCGCTCTGCTCGCCCGCGATGCTTTGCGCTCCGACGATTTTGGCGGCCTGTCGTTCGGCCCGGGCGCGAAACCGATCCTCAAGGGAGAGACGAAACTGGAAATCGTGGTCCCGCCCAAGCGGGCCCGCCGTCCGCGCCGGAGCCGCGAGGAATATGATCACGATCCCCTGTTCGAGGCGCTCCGCGCCCGCCGCCGCGAGCTCGCGGCCGAAGCCGGCGTTCCACCTTACGTCATCTTCCATGACAGTACGCTTCGCGAGATGGCGACGTCGAAGCCGGCGAGCCTGCACGCTCTGGCGCGGGTGAGCGGGGTCGGCGAAGCCAAGCTCGAGCGCTACGGCGCGGCCTTCGTCGACCTGATCGCGAAGTGGGAAGCATGAGCCATTTCAGGCGCCTCGACGAAAAGGTGCTGGTCGCTGGCCAGATCGGCCCCGACGACGTGGCGACGGCGGCCGCCGAAGGCATTGTGGCGATCGTCAACAACCGTCCCGACGGCGAGGAACCGGGCCAGCCGGACGGCATCGTGATCCGGGCGGCGGCCGAAGCCGCGGGGATGGGCTATTTCCACATCCCGGTCGCTGGCGGCGTATCGCCGAACATGGTCGCCGACGCCGCGAAGGTGATCGAAGCCGCGCCTGGCCCGGTCCTGTTTTTCTGTCGTTCCGGCACCCGCTCGGCTTTTCTCTGGGCGCTGGCGCGCTTCAGTGGTGGCGCAGACGGCGCAACATTGCTCGGGCAGGCCGCCGCGGCCGGCTACGACCTCAGCCCGATCCGTCCTCACCTGGGCGGCTGAGGATCGCCCGGGCGGCGGCGAAATCGTCCTCGTCGACCATCAGCTGGATGTTGAACAGACCACCGGCGAAGATCGGGTTGGTGTCGAGGCCGAACAGGAAGCTCATGATGCCCTCGTCCTCGAGGCGGGCCTTTGCCAGCCCGGCCTCGAAGCTGTCGCCAAAGCGGGCGGCTTCGACCAATGCCATTTCAGTTCACCACGGCACGACGTCGCCCGCCGCCTGCTCCATCGCGGTGGGCTTGCGTCCGAGTGCCGCGTTCCGGTGCGGGAAGCGGCCGAACCGCTCGATGACGTCATGGTGCAGGCGAGCGTAGCGAAGCTGTTCGGCGTCCCCCAGAGCGGTGAACAGGAGCAGCGACTGGACCTGATCCTTCGGTTCCTCGCTGTGCTGGAACGGCATGTAGAGAAAGCCTCTGCGATCCCTGGACATGCCATCGTCATAGCCCCGTGCGATCGCCTCTTTCGCGATCGCCAGCGCCATGTGATCGGTGGCGAACTGGTCGGCATGGCCGCGGAACATGTTGCGTGGAAACTGGTCGAACAGGATCACGGCCGCGAGCGCCTCGCGCGGCGAGCCGAGGAAGTCGTTCACCTGGCGCCGGATCTGCCGCGCCCAGCTCAGCGCGAACTTCTCCCTGATCTCGGAATCGAAGAGCTCCGATCCCTTCCACCAGTCGTCCCAGCCATGGGCGAACCAGAAGGTCAGGACCTCCTCGGCCCACTCGGGGAGCTTCGTCTCGCCTTCGCTCACGCCGCCGTGCCGCCCACGGTCAGGCCGTCGATCAGAAGCGTGGGCTGTCCAACCCCGGCCGGCACCGATTGGCCGCCCTTGCCGCAGACGCCGACGCCTTCGTCAAGCGCCATGTCGTTGCCGATGCCCTTGACCCGGGTCAGCACGCTGGGTCCGTCGCCGATCAGGGTCGCGCCCTTGATCGGCGCGCCAAGCTTGCCGCCTTCGATCCGGTAGGCCTCGGTGCAGGAGAAGACGAACTTGCCGCTGGTGATGTCGACCTGCCCGCCGCCGAAGCTCTTGGCGTAGATACCGTCCTTCACTCGCGTGATCAGCTCGGCGGGGTCGTCCTGGCCGGCAAGCATGAAGGTGTTGGTCATGCGCGGCATGGGCGCATGGGCGAAGCTCTCGCGGCGGCCATTGCCGGTCGGCGCCATACCCATCAGCCGGGCGTTCAGTCGATCCTGGAGATAACCTTTGAGGATGCCGTCCTCGATCAGCACCGTTCGGCCCGTCGGCGTGCCTTCATCGTCGATGGTCAGCGACCCGCGCCGTTCACCGATGGCGCCCTCGTCGATCACCGTCACGCCGGGAGCAGCGACGCGTTCGCCGATCCTGCCGCTGAACGCCGAAGTGCCTTTGCGGTTGAAGTCGCCTTCAAGCCCGTGGCCGACCGCCTCGTGGAGCAGCACGCCGCACCAGCCGGGGCCGAGCACGACCGGCATCTCACCCGCAGGCGCAGCGACGGATT
>DASTDX010000200.1:0-2408 GCA_035710145.1 Allosphingosinicella sp. | reverse complement strand
TCTCACGCCGGCGGCGGCCAGCCTGTCGAGCGCGTGATCGATCAGCGCACGCCCCGCAACCTGGACGAGCGGCTTCGGCCTGGTCGCCGTCAGTGGCCGCATTCGTTTGCCAAGACCTGCGGCCATCACCATCGCCACTTCCGGGACGCTCGAACCCGGATCGGGACGAAGGGCGAGCACTCTTTTCGGGCGGCTCATGCCGCCGCGTCCCGAGCCCAGGCAGCACCACGTTTTTCCGCGGGCACGAATTCGTCGAACCACGTCCTCACCGGTGCCAAAGCTGGATGGGCGAGATTCCGCTCGACATAGCCCCACACGCGCGGCTGCAACGGAAGGTAATGCGGCTTGCCGTCGCGCTTCCACAGCCGGGTGAATATCCCAAGGATCTTGGTATTCCGCTGGGCACCGAGAATTTCGTAATGGGCGCGGAATCGGGCCTGATCGGCCACCCTGGCGGCCCTGGAATAACGCTCGATCATCGCTTCCTCGAGGGAAGGCGCCACATCCCGACGGGCGTCCTGCAGCAAGGAGACGAGATCGTAGGCGGCATGGCCGGCCAAAGCGTCCTGGAAATCGAGCAGGCCGAGGTTCTCCCGGTCCGGCAAGACCATCAGATTGTCGGCATGATAATCGCGAAGGACGAGCACGGGCGCCTGAGCGACGATGTCGAGAATATCGGCCCAGACCTGACGCCAGGCCGACAGGAACGCCTGATCATCCACCTGCAGGCCGACTGCGGGGCAATAATATTCGGTGAAGAGACTCACCTCCCGGATCATGGCCTCCTCGTCATACGGCGACAGATCCGAAGGCGCGGGCTCCGAAGCGAGCCGCGCGAGGATGTCAACGGCCACATCATAGATTTCCCGTTCCCGAGCCGGCTCGCGTTGGAGCAATGGGCCGACGCGGTCGTCGCCGAAATCCTCGAGCAGAAGCAGGCCAAGCCCCCGATCGATGGCGAGCGGCCGAGGCGGCGAGAATCCCCTATCGAGCAGATGCCCGGCAACTTTCAGGAATGGGCCGACATCCTCCTGCTCCGGCGGCGCATCCATCAATACCGCGGTCTTGCCGTGACGATGGACCCGGAAATAACGGCGAAAGCTGGCATCGCCGGCAAGCGGTCGGATTTCGGCGCCGTCCCAGCCATGCGCGGCGAGGAAAGCCGGCGCTTCGGCGGGTGGAATCATCGGGTTGGCCATCTGCTCCCCCAAGCCGCGGGCACCGAGGCTGTCAAGGCGCGGCTGCCATCCGAATGCGGCGCAAGCGTCAGTCGGAGTGCCTCCTGCCACAGATTGGGCAGCCGCTCAGGCCACTCGATCAAAAGTGCGACCTCCGATCGCGCATCGTCGAGGCCGAGCTCTTCCAGCTCCGAGGCGTCCTCGATCCGGTAAAGATCGACGTGCCAGACCGGCAATCGGGTGTCCGGAGGATCATAAGGCAGAACGATCGGGAAGGTGGGGCTGGCGACTTCACCGTGATGACCGAGACCCTTGAGAATGCCGCGCGCCAACGTCGTCTTGCCGGCACCGAGCGGTCCGAACAACGCGATCACATCACCCGGCCTGATCCTTTCGGCAAGGGCAAAGCCAAAGGCCTCGGTCGCCGCGGCGTTCGCCAGCCTTGTCGCCGTCATTGTGCCGCGCGCTGGGTGGGATAGACGGCCCGCTGACCAGCGGTGCGCGGAAAGGTGAGAGTGACCGTGGTCCCCTCCCCCAGTCGCGACTCCAGGACGACGGTCCCGCCATGGGCTTCGACGAACTGCTTCGCCAGCGGCAGGCCAAGCCCGACCGCCGGTTCCTCCGCCAGCCGACCTTCGGCGGTGCGATGGAAACGATCGAAAACGCGGGGCTGATCGGCAGGATCGATACCGCGCCCATTATCCGAGACGATAATTCGAGCCTCGTTACGATCCCCTTCGCCGTGGAGAAGGACCCGGCCTCCTGAATCGGTATAAAGCAGGCTATTGCGCAGCAGATTGGATAAAGCCTGCCCGAGCCGTCGGCGATCGCCGGTGACGGCGCCCATCGACCGATCGATTTCGAGCGCGAGATCGATCCCCTTCCGGGTAGCCAGTTCCCGAACGCTCTCGGCCGCTTCCTGGCACAGCTCCGCGAGATCGAGCTCGTCTTCTGCGAGCAGGAGGCTGCCCATGTCGCTCTGCGTAAGATCCAGAACATTGTCGATCAGGGCGCTCAGTCGCGCCACGCTCTCGAGGATCGCAGCCACATAGTCCGCCGCTGTCGGAGCGAGTTCGCCCGCATAACCGCGGGACAGCATTTCGGCGAAGCCACCGATCGATGTGAGCGGGGTGCGCAGTTCGTAGCTCATGTTGGACACGAAGGCCGTCTTGAGCCGATCGGCTTCCTCGAGCGCCTCGGTCCGCTCCCGAAGCGCCGCTTCGACCTTTC
>DASTDX010000199.1:0-5426 GCA_035710145.1 Allosphingosinicella sp. | reverse complement strand
CGAGCAGGGCGGCGCCGATCAGGGCCAGGGTTGCGGTGGAAGGGCGGCGGCTGGCGACGACGGTTTCTGTCATGGCCATGATCTTTCCGGCAATCTTCGCGCGGTCAAGTGCGGGGTCGAGTGAAGGGCCAATCCGGGCGGGGGCAGCGAACGCCCGTCCTGGCCTTGGCCGTTCCTGCCTAAGCCCTTGGGTTGCCCACGAAATTCACGTCATGATGGCCATTGCGGCAATTCCCTGCACGGCCTAGACTGAGTCGCTCGCGGCTGCGCGTGCAGCCGGGGCGGGGGCCGAAATTCGAATATAAGGTCGCCGCCCAGGGGATGGGGGGATCGTGACGTGTCTGCCGCTTTCAAGATCGCCATCGTCGGATCGGGGCCCGCCGGCCTGAGCGCCTCCGCGCGCGCGGCCCAGCTCGGTCTCAGCCACGTCTTGCTCGAGAAGACGGACCATCTGTCCGACACCATCTACAAATATCAGAAGGGCAAGCACGTGATGGCGACGCCCAGCCAGCTCGTGCTCCGTTCCGACATGGATTTCGACGCCGGGAAGCGGGAAACGGTCCTCGGCACGTGGGACAAGCAGGCGGCCGATCACAAGGTCAACGTGATGCTGAACGCCGAGATCGCCTCGATCACCGGCGCCAAGGGCGATTTCACGCTGAAGACCAAGAAGGGCGACGAGATCAAGGCGGAGGCGGTGATCCTCGCCATCGGGACCCAGGGCAATCCCAATCTCGTCCGCTGTCCGGTCGAGGAGGGCGCCGTCGTCCAGTATCAGCTCGACGATCCCGGCGAATATGTCGACGAGCATATCACGGTCATCGGCGCTGGCGACGCGGGCATCGAAAATGCGCTCGGCCTCGCCGCCGATCCCGAGCAGCGCAACACGGTCACGATCGTCAATCGTTCGGCCGAGTTCGCCACCGCCAAGGACGCCAACGTCAAGGCCCTGGTCGCCGCCGAGGCGGCCGGCCGGATGACGATCCTTCGCGAGACGACCGCGAGCCGCATCGACAAGGGCTGGATCACCTTCGACACGCGCGACGGCGAACTGAAGGTGCCGTGCAACCGGGTCATCGCCCGGATGGGCTCGGCGCCGCCGCGCGCCTTCGTCGAGGGCTGCTGCGCCGAGTTCGAAGAGAAGGAGGATCCGCGCAATCCGGGCAAGATGGTGAAGGCCGTCAAGGCCGGCACCGGAGTCCAGTTCTCGAGCGCCGATCGGGTCGCCTTCCCGAAGCTTTCGCCGACCTTCGAATCGACCGTCCCGGGGATTTTCGTCATCGGCGCCCTGGCCGGCTATCCCCTGATCAAGCACTGCATGAACCAGGGCCACGACGTGGTCGAGTTCATCAACGGCAATACCAGCCTCAAGCCGGCCGACGAGCCGATCCTGGAGGCCAAATTGGCGTCGCTCCCCGGCAAGCAGAGCGTCGAATACTGGCTCGAATTCCTCCGCTCCAACATCGCCATCTTCGAGGGCGTCTCGCCGCTGCAGATGCGCGAGTTCATGCTCGACAGCCAGGTCCATTATTACCGCGCCGACGACGTCGTGTTCGAACGCAACGATTCCGGATCGTCCCTGTTCGCGATCGCGTCGGGATCGGTCCTGGTCGAGATCGATCCGAGGGACAGCTCCCGCGTCGTGCCGATCGCCGCCGGCACGATCTTCGGCGAGGTCGGCCTGATCTCCGGCCGCCGGCGCGGCGCCACCATCCGCGCCGCCGAGGATTCGATCGTCGTGGAAATGTCGCGGCTCGCGGCGCTGAAGCTGATGTCGGTCGTCCCCGCCGCCAAGCGCGCGATCACCCGCATCTCCACCGAGCGCCAGCTGCTCCAGATGTTCGGATCCGGGCTCACCTCCGATGATCTCGCCGAGGTGATCGACAGCGCCGAGATCATGTCGGTCAAGGCCGGCCAGTCGATCATCGAGGAAGGCGCGGAAGGCTATGACATCTACGTCATCCGCCAGGGGTCGATGGTCGTCGAGAAGAATATCGGCGGCAAGCCGGTCTTCCTCTCTTATCTTCCCGCCGGCTCCTATGTCGGCGAGATGGCGTTGATCGACGGTGGCCGCCGGACCGCCACGGTCCGGGCGGCGATCAAGTCGGAGGTCATCAAGCTCAACGGCGACGCCTTCCGCAAATTGCTTGCGGCGAAGCCGCAGCTGCTGGCCCGGTTCAAGCAGGACATGACGGGGCGCAAGCAGACCAACGATTATATCGAGGCGCAGAAGCACAGCTTCGGCGGGGCCGTCGATCTCTATTCGTCCGTCGCGAGCTTCCTCGTCGAAAACGGCATCGGCGAAGCCACGGACGTGCTCCTGATCGACGAGAAACTCTGCGTCGGCTGCGACAATTGCGAGAAGGCCTGCGCCGACAGCCATGAGGGCCTTTCGCGGCTGAACCGCGAGGCGGGCAAGACCTACGCCCATCTTCACGTGCCGACGTCATGCCGCCATTGCGAGCACCCGCATTGCATGGCTGATTGTCCGCCCAACGCCATTCACCGGGGGCCGGACGGCGAGGTCTTCATCAACGACACCTGCATCGGCTGCGGCAATTGCCAGCGCAACTGCCCTTATGGCGTTATCCGGATGGACAAGGTGCCGCCGAAGAAGCCCGGCCTTCTGAACTGGCTCTTCTTCGGCACCGGCCCCGGGCCCGGAGAGCCTTCGAAGGAGTGGAGCAAGAGCCGGATGGACCCGGAGACCCCCAAGAAGGCGATCAAGTGCGACATGTGCTCCGGGATCGACGGCGGCCCGGCCTGCGTGCGCGCCTGCCCGACCGGAGCCGCAATCCGGGTCGCCCCCGAAGAGTTCTTGTCCGTAACGAGATTGGCGGGTTAGAGTATTCGCGCGTCATCCCGGCGATCAGCCGGCGTGACGTTCGGAGGGGGGCAAGCCACCAACATGGCGAGCAGGGGGGTGGAGCGGACTCGGCTGGAAGCGGGGAGCCACGAGGGCTTCCTTCGCTACCGCTCGTGGCGCTGGCTCAAGATCGCCACCTTCCTGTCGCTCATCGCTTTGGTCGTTTACCTGATGGCGGACGTTCAGCCGCGCCATAACGGCGGCAGCTGGCTCGGCTACACGCTTGGAACGATCGGCGCTTTGCTGATCCTGTGGCTCACCATGTTGGGCCTTCGCAAGCGGGCCATGACCCCGGGGCGATGGTCGCTCAAGTCCTGGACCTCCGCCCATGTCTATCTCGGTCTGTCGCTGATCGTCATCGCGACCCTCCACACCGGCTTTCAGTTCGGCTGGAACGTCCACACTTTGGCCTACACCCTGATGATGCTGGTGATCCTGTCGGGCATCTACGGGATCGTCGTTTACGGCACGCTTCCCGATGAGCTGAGCGACACCCGCGCCGCGATGACCCGACCGCAAATGCTCGAGGCGGTGCAGCAGATCGATCGCCAGCTTCAGACCGTCGCTCAGCCGCTCGGGACCGCAGATACCGACATCGTCCGGCGCTCGCTGACCGAGGATCCGTTCCGCGGCGGGTTCGTCCGCCGGATCTCCGGCCGTTACCGCGACTGCGGCAATGCGGCCGCGCTGGCGCAGATGCGCGCCCGCCGCGCCAGCGCCACCGCCGAAGAAGCGAAAGTGATCGATCAGGTCGTCGAATTGCTCGAGCGCAAGGATTCCGCTTTGGTCCGGCTTCGCCGGCACCTGCGGATCCGCGCCTTGCTCGAGGTCTGGCTCTACGTGCACGTGCCTCTGACCTTTGCGCTGATCGCCGCATTGGCCGCCCACATCGTCAGCGTCTTCTTCTACTGGTAGGAAAGGGACCGAAACCCGGCATGGCTTTCCTACTCCGCCAGGTCTCGCACAGCGCCGAGGGACGGGAGATCGTCCGCACCTCCCGGGTCGAGGGCGATCGGCTCACGCTCGGGCGCGATCCGGCCAGCGACGTTCACCTCACCGACCTTGCGGTCGCGCTTCATCACGCCACGATCGAGCGTGTGTCGCCTTCGCATCTGACGGTCAAGGCCGAACCCGGGCTCTATGTCGAGCTCAACGGGTCGAAGACGTCCAGCAGCGCGATCGAGCTTGCCGGTGGCGGCTCGATCCGGATCGCCAGCCACGTCCTCGAATTCATGCCGACCGCCGCGGACAATGCGGAGGTCGCCGTCACCGTCACCCGCGCCGGGGTCGGCGAGGAGGAGATCGAGCGGGCGGACGTACGCCGTTTCACTCTGGCTTCGGCGATGCCGGGCAAAAGACCCATGGCGTGGCTGCTCGTCGGCGCCATCCTCGCGGTCTTCCTGGCCTGGCCGATCTGGTCCTTCTATCAGCGCGAACGCGATCAGGCCGCTTATGCCCGCGCTTTCCATGCCGACCGGATGTGGCTCAGCGGCAGCCTCAGCGAAGGCCATGCCTCGCTGGTGCAGGACTGCCAGGCCTGCCATGTCGAGCCGTTCGTCTCGGTCCGCGATCAGGCCTGCAAGGCCTGTCACACCGGGATCGACGATCATGGCGATCATGCCCGGCTTGCCCGCGCCCGGCCCGATCTGGGCCGCTGGGATCGGTTCCAGCTCAATGTCCAGGAGACGTTCGGGCTGACCCCGGGCCGCTGCGTCGATTGCCATACCGAACATGAAGGGCCGCAGGAGATCCCGCCGACTCCTCAGCGTTTCTGTGCCGATTGCCACACCGACATTCGAAGCCGCCTGCCCGACACCCGCCTGGCCAGCGCCTCGGACTTCGGCCGCGACCATCCCGAATTCCAGCCCTCCGTCCTGATCCGCTGGGACGGCGAGACTCCGCGCATGCAAAGGGTGCCGATGAACCGGCGGCCGCAGGAGATGAGCAACCTCAAATTCCCGCACGCCCTTCACCTTTCGCCGACCGGCGGGGCCGCGCAGATGGCACGGCGGCTGGCGCCGACCCACGGCTTCGGCCAGCAACTGGAGTGCGCCGACTGCCACGTCCCGACGCCTGACGGGACCCGCTTTCAGCCGGTCCAGATGGAGGAGGACTGCGCCATGTGCCACAGCCTCGCCTTCGATCGGATCGACGGGACGATCCGAACCCTGCGTCACGGTTCGCCGCAACAGGTGGTTGCCGATCTTCGCGCCTTCTACCGCCAGGGCGGGCCGCAGAGGCCGGCCGAGCTGAGCGCCGCCGACCGAGACCGGCCCGGCACGGTCACCCAGATCCGCGAGGCGGTGCAGCGCGCCCGGGCGCGGGCCGGGGCCAGCGCGCGCGCCGATCGGGCGATCCGCGGCGTCTTCTCGCGCGGCGGGGCCTGTTTCGATTGCCACAATATCGAAGCGCCGCCGCCCGGATCGTCCGCGTTCGGGATCCGGCCGGTCGCTTTCCCGACCCGCTACATGCTTCATGGCTGGTTCGATCACCGCGCCCACCAGATCGTCGAGCAGCCGGGCCGGCCGCGCGCCGAGGGCTCGGGTGCCTGCCTGACCTG
>DASTDX010000198.1:0-3914 GCA_035710145.1 Allosphingosinicella sp. | reverse complement strand
TCGACCGCGGCGATCATCGCCTGGCTCGAGCGCTGGCCGTAATTGCCGACGGGCACAAGGGCGCCGAATCGTTGCGAGCCGCGCGAGCGGGCGAAGCTGACCACCCGCGCGATCGCCTGTCCCGGGGTAAAGCCCATGACGGAGACCCCGTCGCCGGCGACGCTGACGTCGTTCGAGAAAGCGATGACCGGGACGTTACCCCTTCGCGCGATCGGCGCGGCCGAGCGCACGTGCTCGGCGAGCAAGGGACCGAGGATCAGTCCGTTGCCGTCGGCAAGCGCCTCGTTCGCAGCCGCGGCGCCGCCGGCAGCAGTGTCGTAGGCGGTGATCCGGATCCTTTCGCCGCCAGTGTCGAGCAAGGCGAGATTGGCCGCGTTGAGGATCGACTGGCCGAGCGCGGCATTCTCTCCGCTCAAGGGCACGAGCACTGCGACCCGGTTGCGGGTCTCGTCGGCCGGGAGGCGCGAAGGCTGAGCCGCCGGCTCTGGCGCTTCCTGCTGCTGTGGCTCAATCGGCGGCGGCTGGACCGGACGTGAGCGCGGGATACAGCCGGATATCGCGACGCTCAGCAACGCGAGACCTGCGAGCCTGAACAGCTTCGACAGGCTGCCAGGGACGCGATCGGCTTGCGGCGGGAGCGACAGCGATGCCATGAGGCTCCTCCATGGACGGAAAACTCGATCCCGGCCTCTATATCGTTGCGACCCCGATCGGCAATCTCTCCGATCTGAGCCCGCGCGCCGCCGCCACCTTGGCCGGGGCCGATCTCATCGCCGTCGAGGACAGCCGGGTCACCGCGAAGCTGCTCCATCATATCGGCGCCAGGCGTCCGATGATCCCCTATCACGATCATAATGCCGACCGGGTCCGTCCCGGCCTGATCGACGAGATGCGGGTGAAGGCCGTCGCTTTGGTATCGGACGCCGGCACGCCGCTCATCTCCGATCCCGGTTACAAGCTGGTTCGCGACGCTCGTGCCGCCGGGATCCCGGTCACGACCATTCCGGGGCCCAGCGCACTGATCTCGGCCCTTACCCTGGCCGGCCTTCCGACCGACCGTTTCGCCTTCTTCGGCTTCCTTCCGGGCAAGGCCGGAGCCCGGTCCAGGGCGATCGCCGGCGCCGGTGCCTTCGATGGAACCCTGATCTTCTACGAAAGCGGCCCGCGTCTCGGAGCGACCCTGGCTGCCTTGCGCGAAGGTCTTGGCGATCGCGACGCGGCCGTCGTCCGGGAAATCAGCAAGCGGTTCGAGGAAACCATCGGCGGCCGCCTCGGCGAGCTTGCCGATCGCTACGCGGGCACTCCGCCCAAAGGCGAGATCGTCATCGTCGTCGCCCCCGCCGCTGAGGCGGCCGCGGCCGGTGAGTCAGATATCGACACGGCACTGCGCGAAGCCTTGGCGAACGCTTCTCCGTCCCGGGCCGCGGCCGATGTCGCCAGCAAGCTCGGGTTGCCGCGGCGGCTCGTCTACGAGCGGGCGCAGAAGCTCAAGTGACGCGCCGTCTGGCCGAGCAAGGCGGGCGTCGCGCCGAAGCGATCGCCGCCTTCTGGCTTCGCCTCAAGGGATGGCGGATCGTTGCCCGGCGAGTCCGGACCCCGGTCGGCGAAGTCGATCTCGTCGCCCGCCGCGGCCGGGTCGTGGCCTTCGTGGAGGTCAAGGCGCGCAAGACGGCCGAACTCGCGGCCCAGTCCCTCGACGAGTGGCGGCTGCGCCGAGTCGTCGCCGCCGCCGAAGCGCTTATGCCCCGGTTCGCGCGGCCCGACGACGAGATTCGGATCGATGCCGTCTATGTCGTCCCGCGTCGGCTTCCCCGCCATTTCACGAACATCACGCAGGGTTGAGAAGCGGCACGGCGCCGATCAGCCGATTGCCCGCGATGAGACCGCACCCTAAGGAGCGGCGAGAGGGAAGATATGGGTCTCAGGATTGCCGTGCAGATGGATCCGCTGGAGCGGATCAACATTGAAGGGGATTCCACCTTCGCGATCATGCTCGGGGCGCAGGCGCGCGGCCACGCGCTCTTCCATTACGCCCCCGAGGACCTGAATTACGCCGACGGCCGATTGTGGACCCAGGCGCGGCCGGTCACGGTCCAGCGCGTCGAGGGGGACCATCACAGGTTCGGCGACGACGTCAGGCTGGACCTCGGCAGCGACATCGACGTCGTCCTGATGCGCCAGGATCCGCCGTTCGACCTCGGCTACATCACCGCCACCCATCTGCTGGAGCGGATCCAGAGCGAGACCCTGGTCGTCAACGACCCCGCCTCGGTCCGAAACGCACCGGAAAAGGTGTGGGTGCTGGACTATGCCCGCTTCATGCCCCCGACATTGGTCACCCGCTCGCTCGACGAGGCGCGGACCTTCCTCGCGGAGCATGGCCAGATCGTCGTCAAGCCGCTCCACGGGAATGGCGGCAAGGCGGTGTTCAAGGTCGGCCGCGACGGCGCCAACCTCGCCTCCCTGATCGAGGTCTTCAACACCGCCTATCGCGAGCCGCACATGGTTCAGGCCTTCCTTCCGGGGGTGGCCGAGGGCGACAAGAGAATCGTTTTCGTCGACGGGGAGGTCGCCGGCGCGGTCAACCGCATTCCGGGTGAAGGCGAGATTCGCTCCAACCTCGCGGTGGGGGGCAAGGCGGCCAAGACGGAGCTCACCGAGCGCGAGCGCGAGATCTGCGCCGCGATCGGCCCGGAACTGAAAGCCCGCGGGCTCCTTTTCGTGGGCATCGACGTTATCGGCGGGCAATGGCTCACCGAGATCAACGTCACCTCCCCGACGGGTATCGTCGCCATCGACAAATTCAACGGCACCGACACGCCCGCCATGATCTGGGACGCGATCGAATCGAAGCTGCGTTGAACGGGCCGCAAAGCTGACATGGCGGACTGGGTCATCCGGCTGATCGACAGCACCGGTTATGTCGGCGTCTTCCTCCTGATGCTGCTCGAAACCGTGTTTCCGCCGGTGCCGTCCGAGGTCATCATGCCGGTCGCCGGGCTTCGCGCCGCCAATGGGCCGATGACCCTGGGCGGCGTCATCGCCAGCGGTACCGCCGGAGCGATGGTCGGTAACCTGTTCTGGTACCTTGTCGCGCGGGGGGTCGGCGTCGACCGGCTCAAGCGCTTCATCGATCGCCGAGGCCGCTGGCTTGCGCTCGACTGGTACGATGTCGAGAAGATCGAGAAACTGTTCGGCAGCCATGGCGCCTGGGTCGTGTTCTTCGCCCGGATGCTGCCGACGGCCCGGACGATGATCTCGGTGCCGGCCGGCTTCCTTCGAATGCACCTCGCCAGCTTCTTCCTCTGGTCGGCCTTCGGCACCGCCGTCTGGAGCAGCGCGCTCGCCCTCGCCGGTTATGGCCTCGGCATGCAGTTCGGCCAGGTCGAAGACATCGTCGGACCGGTCTCGTCCGGGATCATCGCTCTCATCGTCCTTGGTTATGTCTGGCGGCAGGTCACGTGGAACCGGCGCATCGCGAAGCGTTCAGCGGGGAGCGGCTCCTAGGCGCGCGGATGGGCGTGGCGGTACACGTCCATCAAATGGGCCGCATCGACCGCGGTATAGATCTGGGTCGAGGACAGGCTGGCATGACCGAGCAGTTCCTGCAGGGAGCGAAGGTCGGCGCCACTGCCGAGCAGATGGGTAGCGAAGCTGTGCCGGAGCGCGTGCGGCGTGGTCCGCTCGGACAGACCGAGCACGCGCCGCGCCTTGCGGACCGAGCGGCGGACGATCTCGCCCCGGAGCGGTCCACCCCGGGCGCCTCGGAACAAGGGCTGATCCTTGGACGGCGCATAGGGACAGAGCCGGACATAATCCTCGATCGCTTCCCTGACCGGCCCGAGCAGAGGCACGATCCGGGTCTTGGCGCGCTTGCCGGTCACGCTGAGGACGTCTCCCAGGGGCAAGGCGGC
>DASTDX010000197.1:0-9702 GCA_035710145.1 Allosphingosinicella sp. | reverse complement strand
CGATCGTCAAATGGCTCGAGGTGTTCCTGTTCCGCTTCTTCCAGATCAGCCAGTTCAAGCGCAGCGCGATTCCCAACTCTCCCAAGGTTTCGGCCGGCGGCGCCCTCAGTCCGCGAGGCGACTGGCGGGCGCCGAGCGACGGCACCGCCACGCTCTGGCTCGACGAGCTGAAGTCGGCTTTCGAGGACTGATCGCCCCCTCCGACGAAGCGGTTGCGTCTTTCGTCGAAAAGGCAGGACCTCGCGTAATCGCCGCACCTTGTCCGCCTCTGGCGAATCGTGCACCGTTACCGCCATTCCGACCGCTTCCTGCACCCCGGGGGTTTTCCATGATTCGCAGTCTCGCCGTCCTTTCCCTTCTGCTCGCCTCCACCGCCGCGATCGCTCAGACCCAGCGGGGCGGGAGCAATGCCGAGAGGCCGAAATGGGACGTGAGCAACCCGCCGGGGATCCGCACGCGATCGATCCCGATCAATGTCGACGAGGGCACCTGGATGAACCTGGACGTCAGCCCGGACGGCCGGACGATCGCGTTCGACCTGCTTGGCGACCTCTACACGATGCCGATCGCCGGCGGCCGGGCGACCCGGATCACGTCGGGCCTGGCCTACGATCAGCAGCCTCGCTTTTCGCCCGACGGCCGGCTCATCGCCTTCACTTCCGACCGTGGCGGCGGCGACAATATCTGGGTGATGAACAATGACGGCAGCGAACCGCGGGCCGTCACCCGCGAGACGTTCGAGCTGCTGAACAATCCGACCTGGAGCCCGGACGGCCAATATATTGCCGCCCGCAAGCATTTCACGACCCAGCGTTCGGCCGGGACCGGCGAGATCTGGCTGTACCACGTCAGCGGCACCGGCAACGGCGTCGCACTCGTCACCAGGCCCAACCCCCAACACCAGAAGGAGCTCGGCGAGCCGATATTCTCGCCCGACGGCCGGCTTCTTTATTTCACGCGCAACACGACGCCGGGGGCGGTGTTCGAATATGCCCAGGATTCCAACGAACAGGTGTTCGCGGTCGAGAGCTACGACATGGCGACGGGCGAGCGTTCGCAGGTTGCCGGCGGCCCCGGCGGCGCGGTCCGACCCTCCCCGTCGCCGGACGGGCGCTGGCTCGCCTTCGTCCATCGTGAAGGCGGCCGGAGCCGGCTCTTCGTGAAGGACTTGCGCTCGGGCGCGGAGCGTCAGCTTTACGAGGCGCTCGACCAGGACCTCCAGGAGACCTGGGCCGTCCAGGGCCTGTACCCCAACATGGACTGGACCCCCGACAGCAACACGATCCTGTTCTGGGCGGGCGGCAAGATCCGCCGGGTGAACGTCGATGGCAGCAACGCCGCGGAGATTCCCTTCCAGGTGAGCGACACCCGGCTCGTCGTCGATGCCGCTCGTCCCGAAGTGTCCGCCTGGTCCGATACCGTCACGTCGCGAGTGCCGCGTTTCGCCAGCGTTTCGCCGGATGGAAGGCAGGTCGTCTTCGAGGCGTTCGGGCGCCTGTTCATCAAGGACATGGCAGGCGGATCACCAAGGCTGCTGACGCCCCAGGATTCCGATTTCCAGCTCTTTCCGGCCTGGTCGCGCGATGGCAGCCGGATCGCCTTCGTTTCGTGGAACGATCAAAGGCTCGGCGAAATCCGGATCGTCTCGCCTGATGGGAGCAATCTGCGCACCGTCACCGACGTGCCGGGTCATTATCGCCGCCCTCAATTTTCGCCGGACGGCAGCCTGATCGTCTTCGAACGCGGCGGCGGCGGCTTCCTGACCGACGATACCTGGTCCGAAAATCCGGGGGTCTACCGGGTACCTGCGGCCGGCGGCAGCGCGACCCGGGTGGTGGGCAGCGGCGGCAACCCGCATTTCGGTGCCGCCGCGGACCGAATCTTCATGGAGGTGACGGAGGAGCAGAAGCGCAAGCTGATCAGCACCGACCTCAATGGCCGGGATCGGCGGGTTCATGCCCAGGGTGACCTGATCGAATCCTACGCCGTGTCGCCGGACGGGCGAAGCCTGGCCTTTCGCGAGAATTACAACGTCCACGTGGTCCCGTTTCTTGCCGGTGCCCAGACCCTCAACCTGGCGATGCGTGGGGGACCGCTTCCGGTCACTCGGGCGACCCGCGACGGCGGCCAATATTATCATTGGGCACAGGGCGGCCGGACTTTGGCGTGGAGCCTCGGCCCCACGCTTTATACCGCTGAAACAGGAAATCTTATCCGGCCCGCGCCCGGTGGTACCTACACGCCGCCGCGCGATGGGCTTTCGCTGGCCGTCTCGAGGCCGGCTGACCGGCCTCAGGGCCAGGTGGCGCTGGTCGGCGCCCGGATCGTCACCATGGCATCGCAGGATGGCGGCATCATCGACGACGGAATCGTCCTTATCGATGGCAACCGGATCGCTGCCGTCGGCCGTCGCGGCGAGGTCGACATTCCTGCCGCCGCCCAGCAGGTCGACGTGAGCGGAAAGACGATCGTTCCGGGGTTGATCGACGGTCACGCGCATGGGCCCTACGGGACGGACGATCTGATCCCGCAGCAGAACTGGTCGGCCATGGCGCATCTCGCCTTCGGCGTGACCACGACTCACGATCCCTCGAGTACTTCGACCGAGGTATTCCCCTCCGGCGAATATCAGCGGGCCGGCCTGATCCTTGCGCCGCGCACCTACTCGTCAGGTGAGATCGTCTACGGCGCAAGGGCTCCTGGCGCTTATGCCTTGATCGATTCCTACGAGGACGCCCTCAGCCACGTCCGCCGGCTTCGGAACCAGGGCGCCCATTCGATCAAGAACTACAATCAGCCTCGGCGCGACCAGCGTCAGCAGGTCGCCCATGCGGCCAGAGCGGAGAATATCGCCGTCGTCGCCGAGGGCGGTTCGATCTACGGGATGGACATAACGATCATCCAGGACGGCAACACGACCCTGGAGCACAATATCCCCCAGGAGCGGCTCTACGAGGACGTCCGAAGCTTCTTCAGCCAGACCAACGTGGGCTATACGCCCACGGTCGTCGTCACCTATGGCGGTCTTGCCGGCGATCCCTACTGGTCCCAGGCGACCCAGGTCTGGAACCACCCGTTGCTGACCCGTCACGCGCCGGCCGATGCTCTGGCCGATCGCGTCCGCGTCGAGACCGGGCCGCCAGAGCAGTTTGTCGACATCGTCAATGCGCGTGAATCTCTGGCGCTTTCCAGGGCCGGTGTACCGGTCAGCATCGGCGCTCACGGTCAGCAGCAGGGCCTCGGCGCCCATTGGGAAATGTGGTCCCTGGTTCGCGGCGGGATGACCCCATTGGAGGCGCTTCGCGCTGCCACGGTCACTCCGGCCCAGGTATACGGCTTCAACGATCTCGGCTCGATCGAGCGCGGCAAGCTGGCCGATCTGGTCATCCTCGACGCCGATCCGACCCAGGATATCCGCAACTCGGAAAAGATCGACCGGGTCATGCTGAACGGCCGGCTTTACGAGGCCGAGACGCTCAACGAGATCGTCACCGGCACGCGCCAGCGCCAGCCTTATTTCTGGGAGAATTGAGCCCGCGATTCTCGTGGGTTCGCGATAGGAATTCGGTAAGGCTTCTCTGCCATGTTGCACTCGCCTAAGTCAGGGGAGGCATTATGGCGACGCGTGCGATTGATTATGGCCAGGCAGCGGTGGCGATGCCGCCACGGGCTTTTGTCGAACAGAGATCTGAAGGACGGCATGAGGGCCTGGTCGAATATGCGACCTTGTGTTTCCGCACGCAGAATCTTCGGGTGCCGGTGATCAACATCTCGAGCCGGGGCACGATGATCGAAAGCGACATCGTCCCGCGCCTTGGTGAAAGCGTCATGATCCGGTTCGATGGCTGCAGTCCGCTTTATGCCTTCGTACGCTGGAGTCGCGAAGGCCGTCTCGGCCTGAATTTCGGCTGCGAGTTGACGGTCGGCTGATCCGACGATCGGCCGCCAACCACCCTCCACCGATTGACTCGACGTCATCGGGTCCTACTTCGCAGCCGAAGCGCGAAGGAGCAGCCCGGTGATCGATCTCTACACAGCCGCCACGCCCAACGGGCACAAGGTCTCGATCACTCTGGAAGAGCTGGACCTGCCTTATGCGCTCCACGCGCTCGACCTTTCCGCCGGCGATCAAAAGCAGCCCTGGTTCCTGAATCTCAATCCCAATGGCCGGATCCCCGTGATCGTCGACCGCGACAATGGCGACTTCGCCGTTTTCGAAAGCGGGGCGATCATGCTTTATCTGGCCGAGCGCGAAGGCCGACTGCTTCCGGCCGACGCCAAGGGCCGGAGCCGGGTGGTCCAGTGGCTGATGTTCCAGATGGGCGGGCTTGGCCCGATGATGGGCCAGGCCAACGTCTTCGCGAAATATTTCCCTGAGCGCATCCAGCCCGCAATCGACCGTTACTTGCGGGAAAGCCGCCGGCTGCTCGAGGTCCTCGACGGCCGGCTCGCCGAACATGAATATCTGGCCGGCGAATATTCGATCGCCGACATCGCCAATTTTGCCTGGGCCCGAATCCACCATTGGCCCGGTGTCGACATCGACGGACTCGACAATCTGCAGCGCTGGATGGCGGCCATCGAGGCCCGCCCGGCGGTTCAGCGTGGTCTGAAGGTGCCGCCACGGGACGACGATGAAGCGGTCCGGATAGAACGGGCGCGCAAGCTCCTCGTCTAGATCGTCGGCAGTCCCTGCCAGGCGGTGGGTTACACGCTTGCCCGTCAAGGCCTATAGGGCCGAGCGAGGAGAACCAGTCGATGAACGAAATGTCCAGGGTCAGTGCCCAGCCCGCTTATGGTGAAGCTGTCCAGGCCTTCCTGCAACGCGAGCCCAAGCTCTTCATCGATGGCGAATGGGTCGAATCGAGTCACGGCAAACGGATTGCGGTCCATGATCCCTCGACCGGGCGGGAGATCGTTCAGGTGGTCGATGCGTCGGACGAGGACGTCGACCGTGCCGTCGCGGCGGCTCGGCGCGCCTTCGACGATGGCCGATGGAGCGGCCTTGCGCCTTACCGACGCGAAAGGCTCATCGAGCGGCTGGCCGATTTGCTCGAGGCCGCGATTCCGGAAATGGCGGAACTGGAATCGATCGACAACGGCAAGCCGCGGGCGGCTTCCCAGGGATATGATCTGCCGAGATCCGTCCTGACCCTGCGCTACATGGCCGGCTGGGCGACCAAGCTTTCCGGCGAGCATGTCGAGCCTGCTTCGATGCCGACCGGCACCGTTCATGCTTATGTCCGCCGCGAGCCGATCGGCGTCTGCGCCCAGATCGTGCCATGGAATTTCCCGCTGATGATGGCGGTGCAGAAGATCGCCCCGGCGCTCGCCGCCGGCTGCACGATCGTTCTGAAGCCCGCGGAGCAGACTCCACTGACGGCGCTTCGCCTTGCCGATCTCATCGCCGAGGCAGGATTCCCCGCCGGCGTCGTCAACATCATCACCGGGCACGGGGAGACGGCCGGCGATCGGATGGTCCGCCACCCGGACGTCGACAAGGTCGCATTCACCGGTTCGACTGAAGTCGGCAAGATCATCAACCGCAACGCCACCGACACGCTCAAGCGAGTGACCCTGGAGCTTGGCGGAAAGTCGCCGGTCATCGTTCTGCCGGATGTCGACATCGAGAAGACGGCATCCGGAGCCGCACGTTCGATTTTCTCCAATTCGGGCCAGGTCTGCATCGCCGGTTCGCGCCTGTTCGCGCATCGCGACATCTTCGACAGCCTGATCGAGGCGGTCGCAGCCAATGCTGCGCAATGGAAGGTGGGGCCAAGCCTCGCGGCCGACACGATGATGGGCCCGCTCGTCTCGACCGAACAGCAGGAACGCGTGCTCGGTTATATCGATTCGGGGCGCAAGGAGGGGGCTTCGATTATCTGCGGCGGCGACTCGCCGGCCGGGGAAGGATATTTCGTCAATCCGACCATCCTCGTCGACGTCGATCCGAACATGAAGGTCGTCCGCGAAGAGATTTTCGGGCCGGTCCTCACCGCGACCCGCTATGACGATCTCGATCAGGTCGCCCGGCAGGCCAACGACACGACCTACGGCCTCGCCGCCTCGATCTGGACTCGCGACATCTCGTCCATGCACCGGCTGGCAGCGAAGCTTAAGGCTGGAATGGTCTGGGGCAATTGTCCCTCGGCGGCCGATGTCGCGCTGCCGTTCGGCGGTTTCAAGCAATCCGGTTTCGGCCGCGAGTCGGCCCGCTACGGAGTGGAGGCCTATACCGAGCTCAAGACGGTCGCCATCGCACTTTGAGCGGCCATCGCCGTCACTTCATCATGCCGGTTCATCCCCGAGCCATCTGACCAAGGGAATCCTGTAAACATGCGTTTTGCCACATTTCTGACCGGCGTCGCCGCCGTCGCGATCGCCGTTTCTGCCGCCGCGCAGAATGCGCCCTCCAGTCCGCCCGAAAAGGCAGCGGGCTCCGACTTCGGCCTTTCGGACCTTTCGGGCACCGTGAACCAGCTCAGCGACCAGAGGACTTCAGAGGCGCAGGCCGCTGCCGAGCCGCAGGCGGCGACCGGGGCCGTCCCCCAGGCTGAAACCGCTGCCGCGCAAGTGTCATCGGCGCCTGCGCCGGCCACTGGGACGCTGCCGCCGCTCGATTCGGAGCAGCGGGCGGAAATGGCGCGCGCTGCGGCGCGCGGCCGCCAGATCTTCGCCATCGCCCGCGCTGGAATGCTCGCAACCCAGGACATGCTCAGCCGGGTCGCCGATCCGGCCGCGGCCGGCATATCCGGATGGATCGCCGAGCCCGAAGGCAATGCCATGTTGGTGACTTTCTACAGTGACAGTGACGGCGGGCCAGTGGCCGTCTATCGCGCCCGAGTCCTGGGCGGCCGGGCCGTCTCCCGGGAGACATTTCTCACCGGCGATCGGCCGCGACTGGCGGGTCTGGCGGAACGGATGGCCAGGGCCCGGTCCGGGTCCGAGTCCGACGAGCATCGCGCCTGCACCGATCAGCCGTTCAACGTCATCGCCATTCCGCCGGCAGCGGCCGACGGCCCGATCGATGTCTACCGGCTCAGCGCTCCCGCATCGCGCAGCCGACTTCCGCTCGGCGGTCATTTCCGGTCGACCGTCGCCGCCGATGGTAATGTTACCGAGACGCGCGGGTTCAGCCGGGGCTGCCTCAATGTCGATGTTGGGGAGGTCGCCCCCGGGACCCAGGCCGGGCCGATCGCGGTGACCCATCTGCTCGATCCGTTGCCGACCGAGATCCACGTCTTTCTCTCGCTCTTCTCGGGACGGCCGCTGGTGATCGCCGCGGGCGATCCGACCCGGTTGTTCATGGTCGCCGGTGACGCGATCAGGGAAATGCGGCGCTAAGCTATCAAGGTCGCTCCTTCCTGATCTGAAGCGCCAGGCGCTCGACCGACGTCCATCCCGAAGCGCCCGGCGAGCCGCGGGCACCGCTGAACCTGACTTCCGTCAGACCGATCAAGGGCTTCGCCGAAAAAAGCTTGCGAGCAAGCGCTTTCCTGCGGAGGAAGGCCCGGGGTTCGAATCTGGGAGCGGCGTCATCCTTGCGCCGCCTGGGGAGGCTGTTTCACATGAAGATGACCCGTTTCGCTTTTCTGTCCGCAATCCTGCTGGCCGGTGCCGCGCCGATCGTCGCGCAGCCCGCCCAGCAACAGCAGGCAGCCGCTGGCGTCGCCGCCAAGGCCAAATATGGTCCCTGGGGCGTCGATCTCGGCGGCCGCGACCTGGCCGTCAAACCCGGTGACAATTTCTTTCAGTTCGCTTCCGGCACCTGGCTCCGAAACACGGAAATCCCGGCCGATCGCTCGGCCTGGAGTCTGTGGACCGAGCTCAGCGAGGAGATCGAGCTGCAGCTGCGGGCGATCGTCACCGAGGCCGCCGCCTCGAGCGACCCTGCGCAACGGCGGGTCGGTGACTTCTACGCCGCATGGATGGACGACTCCGCGATAGAGGCCCGCGGCACCGCGCCGCTTCTGCCATATCTTGAGCGGATCAATGCGGTCAGCAACCGCAGCGAGCTCGTCAGCCTGTTCGCCACCCCGGGATATATGGCCCCGGTCGGGCTTGGTATCCTGCCCAATTTCACCGATCCAACCCGTTATGTCGCCGCCGCCGGCCAAGGTGGGCTCGGCATGCCCAATCGCGATTATTATCTTCGCGAAGGCGCTGAATATGATCGTTATCGGTCCGCCTATCGCGATTTCATCGTCAACGTGCACCGGCTTGCCGGCCTTGAGAATGGCGAGGCCAAGGCCGACGCGATCATCGCGCTCGAACGGCGAATCGCCGAGGTCCACTGGGCGCCCGAACGCCTCCGCAACCCGCAAGCCATCTACAATCCGATGAACCGCACCCAGCTCAACGAGCTCGCGCCGCAGTTCGATTGGGTGAACTATCTCGAGCGCCGCGGGCTCGGAAGCGTGGACACCGTCATCGCCACCGCGCCGAGCGCGATCGCCGGTATCGGCCAGCTCATCGAGCATGTGCCACTGGACACCTGGAAGGACTATATGACCTTCCACTTCATCCGAAGTTACGCCCAGCATCTTCCACGCGCGTTCGACGAGGCGCAGTTCAATTTCTACGGCCGCACTCTGGGCGGCCAGCAGCAGCAGCGCGAGCGCTGGAAGCGGGCCATCGGTCTGCTCAACGGGAATTTGGGCGAGGCGGTCGGCCAGATCTACGTCGAGCGGCACTTCCCGGCGGAAAGCCGGCGCCAGATGGACGACCTGGTGGGCAATCTTCGGGCCGCTTTCGCCGAGCGGCTTCAGAGCCTCGAGTGGATGGATGACGAGACCCGCCGCGAGGCACTGGTCAAGCTCGAGGCCTTCGAGCCGCGCATCGGTCATCCGGTCCGGTGGATCGATTACAGCAACTTCCGGGTCGATCGGAGTGATCCGCTCGGCAACGCGGTAAGATCGGCGGAGTTTCAATGGGGGCTGCAGCTGGCGCGTCTGCCCAATCCGGTGGATCGGGCCCTTTGGGGCATGAACGCCCAGACCATCAACGCTTCGTACAACGGGCTCTTGAACCAGATCACCTTCCCGGCGGGTATTCTTCAGCCGCCCTTCTTCGATCCCAATGCCGACCCGGCCGTCAATTACGGCGCGATCGGCGGCGTGATCGGCCACGAGATCGGCCATGGCTTCGACGACCAGGGCCGTCGTTTCGACGGCTCCGGGCGGCTCCGCGACTGGTGGTCTGCGGCGTCGGGTGAGCGTTTCCAGGAGCGCGCCCAAAGGCTTGGCGGGCAATATGCCTCCTACGCCCCGCTTCCGGGTCTGAACGTCAATCCCCAGCTGACGATGGGCGAGAATATCGGCGATCTCGGCGGTCTCGAAATGGCCTATGCGGCCTATCGCCGGCACGTCGCACAGCACGGAGAGCCTCCGGTGATCGACGGCCTGACCGGCGACCAGAGATTCTTCCTGTCCTGGGCGCAGGTGTGGCGGAGCAAGGAGCGCGAAGACCTGATCCGCCAGGGCATCCTGACCGATCCCCACAGCCCCGACCAGTTCCGGGTCAATGGCGTCGTCAGGAACATGGACGCCTGGTACCGGGCCTTCAATGTTCAGCCTGGCGACGCGCTCTATCTTCCTCCGGAACAGCGCGTCCGGATCTGGTGACTTGCGAAAAGGGCCGGTGAGAACCGGCCCTTTTTTCCTGGTCTTGATCGCGGCTCCGCTTCCGGCGCACGATGCGTGG
>DASTDX010000196.1:0-2873 GCA_035710145.1 Allosphingosinicella sp. | reverse complement strand
GCGCTGGGCTTCCAGTCGTTCGGTCTCGCGCTGCTTGCGCTGGGCTTCCTTCTCGGCAGCGGTGCGCTGTCGGGCCGCCTCCTTGTCGGCGATGGCCTGCTGGCGCGCGGCCTCGGCAGCTGCCTTTTGCGCCTCGGTCTCGGCCTTGGCGGCGGCAGCAGCGGCGGCGGCCTCCTCACCCTTGGCCTTCAGTATTTCCTCCGCGCTATCGCGGTCGAGCAACGTGTCATATTTGGCGCCAATCACGTCGGTCTGGATCATGAACGCCCGCTCCTGCGCGGTAAGCGATCCGACGCGCGAGCATGGCGGCTTGATCAGGGTCCGCTCGACCGGCGACGGCGCGCCGTCGGGCAACAGCAAAGACACCAGCGCTTCGCCGACCTTCATCTCGGTGATCGCGGTTGCAACGTCGATTTCAGGATTCTGCCGGAAGGTCTCCGCAGCCGACTTGACCGCCGCCTGGTCGCGCGGGGTGAAAGCGCGAAGCGCATGCTGCACCCGGTTGCCGAGCTGACCTGCCACCTTGTCGGGGATGTCGATCGGGTTCTGCGTGATGAAATAGACGCCGACGCCCTTCGAGCGGATCAGCCGCACGACCTGTTCGACCTTCTCGAGCAAGGCTGGCGGCGCATCGTCGAACAGCAGGTGCGCCTCGTCGAAGAAGAAGGCTAGCTTGGGTTTGTCGGGATCGCCGATCTCGGGAAGCAGCTCGAACAGCTCGCTGAGAAGCCACAGGAGAAAAGTCGAGTAGAGGCGGGGACTCGACATTAGCTTGTCGGCCGCAAGGATGTTGACCACGCCCTTGCCGTTTTCGTCGAGCTTCAGGAAATCTTCCAGGTCGAGAGCGGGCTCGCCGAAGAAATGATCGCCGCCCTGGGCGCGAAGCTGCAGAAGCGAGCGCTGGATCGCTCCGACGCTCATCTTCGACACATTGCCATATTCAAGGGTCAGTTCGTCGGCCCGTTCTCCGATGTTGACCAGCATCGCCTGCAGGTCGTCGAGGTCGAGGAGCATCAGCCCCTCCTTGTCCGCGACGTGGAAGGCAATGGTCAGGACGCCTTCCTGCACCTCGTTGAGGCTCATCAGGCGGGACAGCAATAACGGGCCCAATTCGCTGACGGTGGTTCGGACCGGATGGCCCTGCTCGCCGAACAGGTCCCAGAATTGCACGGGAAAGCCCTCGTAGGCCCAGTCCGAATAGCCGATCTCGGCAGCGCGGGCGGCGAAGGCTTCATGCGGCCTGGCAGTCGCGGCGCCAGGCATGGCGAGGCCGGCAATGTCGCCTTTCACGTCCGCGACGAAGGTGGGGACCCCTGCGGCCGAAAGTCCTTCGACGATTCCCTGCAGCGTGACCGTCTTGCCGGTGCCGGTCGCGCCGGCGATCAGCCCGTGACGATTGGCGCGTTTCAATTCAAGCTGTTGCGGCCTGGCGCCGCCAGGGCCGGCACCGATGAAGATGCTGGTCGCAGGGTTACTGGCCATCGGGTCGCGTCACTCCTTCGGCGTTCGGCGCCGGAGCCTAGGCCGAAGGAGTGTCGGCAACAAGACGGCGATTAGCCGCTTGCGATTTCGACCCCGACGAACGCTTCGGGGGTCTGGCCGCGCTTGATCAGCAGGAGCACGCTGCTCCGTCCGGCGCGACGCGCGGTGTCGACCGCCGCCAATACTTGCGCCGGCGTCGTCACGGCCTGACGGTTGACCGAAATGATCACGTCGCCGCGCCGAATTCCCTTCGAGGCTGCATCGCTGCTCGGGTCGATCGACGTGATGACCACGCCGCGGACATCGGCGGGCAAGTTGAGCGCGCGGATAATTTGCGGATTGAGCGGCTGCATCGACAGGCCCAATGCGGTCCCAGGCGCTACCGGCGCCTCTTCGGCCATGGCCTCACCTTCATCGTCCGCCCCGCCACCCTGACGCGCCAGTTCCTCATCGGTCGGGCGCTGGCCGACCTGGACCTGGACCGTCTGGCGGCGACCGTCGCGGATGAACTCGACCGGTACGCGCGTGCCGACGGTAGTGTTGGCGACGATGTAGCTTAGCGTTTCTTCGGGGGTAACCTCGCGACCCGCGACCTTCACGATCACGTCGCCCTGCTGGATCCCGGCCTTGGCGGCGGCCTGCCCCGGAACGACCGAACGCACCAGTTCGCCGCGATCCTTGGGCAAGCCGAGGCTTTCGGCGATATTCTCATCGAGCGGCTGAAGCGAAACGCCCAGGTACCCGCGCGACGGCCGCTGGCCGCGGCGTAGCGAATCGATCACCGGCTTGGCCGCTTCGGCTGGGATGGCGAGGCCGATGCCGACGCTTGCGCCGGTCGGGGAAATGAGCGCCGAATTGATGCCGATGACATTGCCGGCCATGTCGAACATCGGGCCGCCCGAATTGCCCATGTTGATGCTGGCATCGGTCTGGATGTAGCGGTCATAGGCGCCGCCGCCGGTGATGCCGCGGTGCAGGGCGGAGATGATTCCGGCGGTCACCGTCCCGCCCAGGCCATAGGGGTTGCCGATCGCGACGACCCAGTCGCCAACGCGAGCGCGGGTCGAATCCCCGAAATTGACGAATGGCAGGTTGGTGCCCTCGATTTTCAGCAAGGCAAGGTCCGACGTCGAATCGCGCCCGATAATCCGCGCCGGAAATTCGCGGCGGTCGGCCAGGGTGATGGTGACGCTGTCGACCGTGCCGGTGCCGTTGACCCCCTGGATCAGGTGATTGTTAGTGACGATGTAGCCGTCGGGCGAGATGATGAAGCCGGAACCGAGGGACCCGGCCTCACGGGTCGGCGGCGATTCCTGGCCGCCTTCCTGGCCCTGGCCCTGGGGAGCCTGGCCGCCGAAGCGCCGGAAAAATTCCTCGAACGGATCGACCTG
>DASTDX010000195.1:0-11790 GCA_035710145.1 Allosphingosinicella sp. | reverse complement strand
TCGATCGAATCCACGACCCACGGTGGCGGCTCTGCTTCATCGAGATCTGGAAACCGCCGCTTCAACTCGCCCAGAGCCTTGGCCAAACTGACTTCGGGGAGCTGCACACCGCGAAGAACTGAACCGGACCAGGCGAGGCCGCAAAGGCCGATGTTCGTGTCGAACAAGGCGAAGCCGGACTTCATTCAGCCATGTTACTCTTTTTGGCGCATAAGCCCTATCCCTCCTCGCGGGTTCAAACGGCTTGCGATGCCATGCATGTCTGCCTAAGCCCCTCGAACAGGGGGGCCTTTACAGCGTGAAGGCTGAATGACCGACGGCATTGAATTCCAGAAGGAAACGAGTGACCGGCGCTTCGAGGTGCTGGTCAACGCCGTCACCGATTATGCGATCTACATGCTCGATCAGGAAGGGAATGTCGCGACCTGGAACCCGGGCGCACGCCGCTTCAAGGGCTACGAGGCCGACGAAATCATCGGTCAGCATTACTCCCGCTTTTTCACCGATGAGGACCTGGCCAATCGATTGCCATGGAAAGCCTTGGAGATCGCGGCTCGAGATGGAAAGTTCGAGGCCGAAGGCTGGCGCGTAAGGAAGGATGGTAAGCGCTTCTGGGCGAATGCCGTCATCGACCCGATCCGTGACGAACAGGGACGGCTGCTCGGTTTTGCCAAGATCACCCGGGACATCGGCGACAAAAAAGAAGCAGAGCGCCAGCTCTATGAAAGCGAGCAGCGATTCCGGATGCTGGTTCAGGGCGTCCAGGATTACGCCATCTACATGCTCGACACTGACGGCCGGGTGACCAACTGGAATACCGGCGCTGCCAAGATCAAGGGCTACACCGAGAGCGAGATTGTCGGTCAGCATTTCTCCCGCTTCTATACCCAAGAGGACCGGGCCCGGGGCGAGCCGGAGCGTGCGCTCGAAACCGCGATGCGCGAGGGTAAATACGAGAAGGAGGCGTGGCGGGTTCGCAAGGACGGAAGCCGTTTCTGGGCCAGTGTCGTGCTCGATCCGATCCATGACGACCATGGCAAATTGATCGGCTTTGCCAAGGTCACGCGCGACATCAGTGAACGGCGGAAGGCCAATCTCGAGCTGGAGGAGGCCCGGGCCGCCCTGGCCCAGTCGCAAAAGCTTCAGGCGCTCGGCGAGCTCACCGGTGGTATCGCTCATGATTTCAACAATTTGATGACGGTGATCCGAGGCTCGGCCGATCTTCTGAGACGCGACGGCCTCAGCGACGAAAAGCGTCAACGATATCTCCAGGCGATCATTGAGACCGCCGATCGGGCCGCGGACCTGACGAGCCAGCTGCTGGCGTTCAGCCGCCGCCAGGCGCTTCGACCCGAAGTCATCGATGTCAATGTCCGGCTTGATGCGCTTGGTGAAGTTCTGTCTCGGACACTGGACAGCAAAATTGTGGTGGAGCTGGACCTGGCGCCGGATCTCTGGCCGACCGAGGTAGACGCAACGCAGCTCGAAACCGCTCTGCTCAACGCCGCTTTCAACGCGCGCGACGCGATGCCGGAGGGTGGACGTCTTACGATCTCGACTCGGAATCACCCGTCGGATGTGGGGGATTCCGTCTGCATCGCCTTGACGGATACCGGTGAGGGAATGCCGCCCGAGGTGGTACGCCGAGCCTTCGAGCCGTTCTTCACGACCAAGCCCGTCGGGAAAGGCACGGGGCTTGGTCTGTCGCAAATTCATGGATTCGCAGCCCAATCCGGAGGCCGCGCCGAGATCGAGTCGAAGGCCAGCCAGGGCACGACGATCCGGATCCTGCTGCCCCGATCGACCAAACCCTTCGCTGCGAGCGCCGAGGACGCGATCGTGCCGGCGAGCCGAACAGGCCTCAACGTTCTCCTGGTCGAAGACAACAAGCATGTCCTCGCTTTCGCCGAACATCTCCTTGGTGAACTCCAGCACAATGTCATCACGGCTGAATCCGGTGATTGCGCTCTGGCCCTCATCGACAGCCACCCGATCGACCTGCTTCTGACCGATGTCGTGATGCCTGGGATGAGCGGCATCGAGCTTGCGCACGCGGTTCGAAAGCGTTTTCCGGCGATTCCGGTGGTCTTGGCAAGCGGCTACAGCGACGAGATCCTGGGCGGATCGGGCGACGAGTTCGAGATGCTCCGCAAGCCGTTCGACGCGGCATCGGTCAGCCGGGCGATCGACAAGGCCTTGCGCCACAAGCCGGCGATACCGGAGACAGGCTTCCAGACAGTCTGATCACCGTCGATCGCCATTCTGAATACTTCCACCCGGGCCGATCAGTCTCTAGGGACGGTTCGAAGACAGCCAGCGAGGAGTGAATGTCCAAACCCCCTTCCTATCCCGAAGAAGCACCGGTCGGCGATCCTGTCGGCAAGCCGGACTCGATCCCGCCGGAAGCCAAGGCGAAGCCGACACCGGAAGGGACCCGTACCCGCAATATCGTCACGGGCGCGGCAATCGGCATCGGTTCGGCGGCATTGGTCGCCGCCCTTCTCTACGCCAATCGCTCACGCAAGAGCAGCAACCAGGCCGTGAGCATGCCGGAAAAGCCGCGCAATCCCGGCTCAGCGGAAAGCTAGCGCTTCATCCATGGCAGCGGTCCGCCGACCATGATCGGCACGATCGCCTCGGACGGCGCCGACGCCGCCGGAAAACATAGCTTCCTCGCTTCCTCGACGACGGCGTCGGCCATACCATCTGTGCTCGCCCCGTCCGGAAAGGCGAGGCGGTCGAGCAGCAGCCGGGCTTGCTCCACACTGCCGTCTGCACGGATGAGCAGCTTCACCGTCACCGGGCCGTGCGGATCGCAATTCATTTCGAAACGGTTCAGCGCAACGTTGGCCGCCTCTTCGACGATCGGACCGACGACGTCGGGCTCGAGCGGTCCCCGAATGCCGGGTGCGGATTCGCTGATATGGCCGTGCAGGACGAGCCTTCCATGGACCGGGTTCATCGACCCCTCGATCCGGTTGACGCCATGCGGCATTCGGTCGTCGAAGATGGCGAGCCGATTGAAGCGGGAATCGATCATCTCGTAGAGGCCGCCCTTCCCGCCAGTCATCGTCGTCAGGTTGGACCGGTAGAGATCGCCTTCATGGTAGACGATGGTCTCGCCGCCACGCGTTTCGCGCTGGTCCCAGGTCAGCGAATAGACATAACCGAAGCGCCCGTTCGTGGCGTCGTTATGGATCGATTGCGAGCAGCCATCGACGTACAGGCTCAGATAGGGATAGGTCACGTGGCCCAGCCCGAGCCTCTGCCAGGCCCAGGCGGTCAGGGCCGCGTGGAATCGCTGCAGGAGCGCGGCTCCCATGACCCGGTCCGCCGAGGTCCTGAGGAAGGTATACATCTCCGGGACGTACCAATAATTCCAGATCTGGTGCTCGGCGGTCTGCTTGTACGGCTCAGCAAAATGCCGGTCGATCGCCGCCCGCATTTCCCGGGCCAGATCATCCGCGAGGAAATTGTCGACATGGGCGTGAGGCGCGCGAAATGGAGGAAATTCCTCCATTGCCGGCATCGGCTGATCAACTTTGGGGGTTCGGGTAGGATCGTTGACCTGGACGAGCATCCTTGCCTCTCTTTTTCGAGCAAATACGGGCGGTTTCTGCATCGAAGACAAGCCTTTGTCCATCGTCAGGCCGAAGCTGGCCAGCCGATTGGATCAGCTTGCGGAGTGGGTGAGGATCCGTTCGAGCACTGCAGGGTGAAGCGGCTGAGTGAACTCGCAGGTGAAGCGGTAGCCATCGATGTCAACGATTCGGGCCGGCCAGCCTTCGAGTCCCGGAAGGACGACCCAAAGCGACGTACCGATGCGCAATGGGACGAAGGATTCGAACTCCACCGTCCGAGTGGTGATACTGGATACCTCGATCTTCCAGCGTCGTGTTCCTTCGCGCACGCGGGCGGCGAGGTTGAGTTGGACCGTATCGGCGGCGGCAGTTTCGGGCGATCCGGCCTGTAAGACCGTCGGTGTCGGGTCGAAGGCCGGCGCCGATGTTTCGGCGTCGCGCGCGGGCTGGGAGAAGGCGGCCTGACGCCGCTGCTTCAGCCACGGCATCATCTCCTGCCAACCAAGCTCGCGGCTGAACGCGATGCCCGCCAGGCCGCCTTCAACCCATCGGACCTCGCCTTCCAGCGGCCGGAACCCTTCAAGGGTGATCATGACCTTTTCATCGACGGCTAGCGGAACCGGCGTGTCCAACTTCACGCCGCCCTGCGCGACGTCCCTTGTGGTCACCAGCTCGGTGCGCGACGGCGTCTCCAGCAATGCCGGGCAAAGCAGTTCCACGCGCGGCATCCGCCGCCGCTCGCCCGGCTGGCTGACGAGGTTGCGGGCAAGCAGCGAGAAGATATCGATCGGCTGGTCGAAGCGCAGTCCGACATCGGAGCCTCGACGCCATTCGACGACGCCGTCGATATGGTCCCCGCTCATCAGTTCGAGTTCCAGCCTTTCGCCGGACGCAACCGGCAGATCGGCATGAAGAATTGCCCCGACACCGCTGATCTTCCGGATCGAGCAAACCTCGCGAACGGTTCCCAGGACCAGAGATCCCTCCTGCAGGAAGGCGCCGTCGCGAGCCAGACCCGGCGGATCGTCGCTTCCGGGTATCTCATTGAAAAGCGAGAAGATCGTTTCCACGACTCGCAACACCTCGAACAGGATCGCGCAACGGGGCGCTACCGGCATTGTCCGATGCGCGAGTTTACGTTTTCCTAACGGGGTCCGGTCGCCAGCCGGAATTCCCGTCACCGGTCTGCCATTTGCACCGGCCCGACGCACCGCTATGTGACGGACGGGAAGCATAAGGTCGTCACTGTTGCGGGAGGAACGGGCCGTTGTTCGATCTTAACGCATTCGGTTTTTTCGAGCTGCTCCCCTTCATCTTGATCGGTTTTGCCGCCCAATTGGTCGACGGGGCGCTCGGAATGGCGTTCGGAGTCATCTCGACCACGCTTTTGCTCAGCCTTGGCGTGCCGCCGGCGGCGGCTTCCGCCACCACCCACACCGCGGAGAGCTTCACGACCGCCGTGTCGGGGATCAGCCATAGCCTCCACAGGAATGTCGACTGGTGGCTGTTCGTGAGGATCGTCATCCCCGGTATGATCGGTGGCATTCTGGGCGCCTACATACTCGCCCGAGTTCTTG
The DNA here is from genome assembly GCA_035710145.1 of Allosphingosinicella sp. GTDB lineage: Bacteria > Pseudomonadota > Alphaproteobacteria > Sphingomonadales > Sphingomonadaceae > Allosphingosinicella. The sequence continues at coordinate 6,632 of DASTDX010000195.1, read as the reverse complement.
AGGAATCGATCGCCCGGCCTTTGGTCCTTATCTACCTGGCCGGAATCGGACTTTATCTGCTCTGGCGCGGTTTCACCCATCGCCATGTCGAGAAGCGCCCGCGGGTGATCGCGCCGCTCGGTTTCGCCGGGGGCTTTCTCGATGCTGCCGGGGGCGGCGGCTGGGGGCCGATCGTGACCAGCAACCTCCTCATCCAGGGTGCCAATCCGCGCAAAGTGATCGGCACCGTCACCACCGCGGAATTCTTCATCACCGTGACCATCGCGGCGACCTTCATCGCCGCCTTGGGGCTGGAAGAGTTTACGCGCGCGACGGTGGGCCTGCTCATTGGCGGAATAGCGGCGGCGCCACTCGGTGGCTATGTCGCCAAGAAAATCCCCGCGGACGGGCTCCTGATCATGGTCGGGATCGTCCTGATTATCACGAGCGCCTACGGCATCTGGCGGGCGCTGGCCTGAACCGCAGTCACTTGACGGCGCGGACAAGGCCATCGAAACGCAAACCCCTGTCTTCGATGAGGTTCCCGTGATCCTTCGTTCCGCGCTCCCTGCCCTCCTGCTTGCCGTTGCGGTCTCGGCGCCAGGCCAGCCCACCACCCCTGTCCAGGTCCAGACCCGGCAAATCGGCTCGGCGCGTGTCGAAAACGTGCCCGAAATCCCGGCCGACGTCAGGGTCGCCGTTCAACGCTACCAGAACTACCGGGAAGCAAGGTTCCAGGACTGGCTTGCCGACGGGACGATGCTGATCACTACCCGCTTCGGGGCGACCTCCCAGGTTCACCGCGTCGCCGCACCAGGAGGGGACCGAACTCAGATCACGTTTCACGAGGAACCGGTCGCGAACGCACAAGCGATCCCCGGCGACAACCGCTTTCTCTACAGCCGCGACACGGGTGGTGACGAGTGGTTCCAGCTTTATGTCCGAAACCTGGGCGGCGGAGAGACGCGGCAGTTGACCGAACCGGGAACGCGCAACCAGTCCGCCGTCGTGAGCAAGGACGGCAGGCTCGTCTTGTGGTCACGGGCAACCAGGGGATCCCCGGATTACGCCATTCTAGCCGCCGATCCGAACGACCCGGCGAGCCGCCGGGTGGTCTGGCAGGGCACCGGCGCGGTCGGGCCGACCGATGTTTCTGCCGACGGCCGGCGCGTCCTGGTAAGTCGAAATCTCTCCAATCGAGAGAACCGACTCCTGATCCTCGACCTGGAATCGGGGCAAGCGCGCGAGCTTCCGTGGTCGGCGCGATCGCGGGCGCGATACGACGAGCCTCGCTTCGCCCGAGACGATCGATCGATCATCGCCATGACCGATGTCGGAAGCGACGTTCGCCGACTCATGGAGTTTGACCTGGAGAGCGGTCGCAGCCGGGCGATCAGCCCGCAGTCGCGCTGGGAAGTCGAGGATTACGACCTTTCGGACGATGGTCGGCTGTTGGCCTTTGCGTTCAATGAGGAGGGTTATTCCAGAGTCGTCGTGCAGGACTTCGTGACCCGCCGAGCGCTGCCGCAGCCGAACTCGCTCGATCGCGGGGTCCTGACCGGCCTGGAATTCTCCCCGACCGGCGACAAGCTCGCCATCGGCCTCTCCACCGCCACTTATGCCGGTGACGTCTTCACCTTCAATCTTGCCGGTGATGGCGGCGTCGAGCGCTGGACGATGTCGGAGCTGGGCGACCTGCAACCGACGCAGCTGGCGGAGCCGGAGCTGATCCGTTTCGAAAGTTTCGACGGCCTTTCCGTCCCTGCTTTCGTCTACCGTCCCAGGAATGTGCCGGCCAATGCACGCACGCCGGTCATCATCGACATTCACGGAGGTCCGGAATCGCAGACGCGCCCGCTCTGGAATCCGGGCGCTCAGTATTTCGCCGAAATGCTCGGCGCGACGATCATCCTTCCGAATGTCCGCGGCAGCGAAGGCTATGGCACCCGCTACCTCAACCTCGACAATGCCGAGCGCCGCGAGGACAGCGTTCGCGACATCGGGGCTCTTCTCGACTGGATCGCGACGCAGCCCAACCTCGATGCGTCACGCGTGGCCGTCTATGGGCAATCCTATGGCGGCTACATGTCACTGGCATCGATGGTTCATTTCAGTGACCGGCTGGTCGGCGGGGTCGAACGGTACGGAATCAGCAACTGGACCAGCTTCCTTCAGAATACCGAGGCCTATCGGCGCGACAATCGGAGGGCTGAATATGGTGACGAACGTCTGCCTGAGATGCGACGGGTGTTCGAACGGATTTCCCCGCTGAACAATGTGGCTCGAATCACCAGGCCGATGCTAGTGATGCAGGGCGCCAACGATCCGCGGGTTCCACAGTCGGAGTCGGACCAGATCGTGCGCGAGCTGAGATCGAACGGTATCGAGACCTGGTACGTCCTTTTCGCCGACGAGGGTCACGGTTTCCAGAAAAAGCCGAACAACGACCTTCGGCGGGAAGTCGAGACCTTGTTCCTCAGTCGGTTATTCGGCAGCGCAGGCTAGCCGGCCAGCTAGCCTTCCCGACCATACCATTCGTCCAGGCGCATCAGCTGGTCGAATTCGGCATAAGGCGCATATTCGGGGTGGAGCTTCGCGGTGAATGGTTCGTCTCCAGTGAGCCATTTTTCGGCCGCCGCCACGAAGTTGCGCTCGGCAAGGTTAGTGAATTCTGCGGCGTCCAGACCGTTTCGGCCGCCTACGGGACTGCCGACGAAACCCAGCTTCCCGGCTTTGCGCGCCAATGACCAATATTCGAAACAGGCGGCTTCGCCCTCGATCCCGTCAAAGCCATGGCGCTCCGCGATCAGTCCAAGCAGGCCAAGCTGGAGAGAGTAACCGTCCGCGACCGCTTTTGCCGAGGGCGGGCTCCCTGTCTTGTAGTCGACGATCGCCAGGCGGCCGTCATCGAAGCGGTCGATCCGGTCGGCCTTGCCGCCCAGGCTGACTCCCGCAATCTCGGTCGTCCCCCAGGCTTCCGCCTTCAACGGCAGCCGGCCAGCCAGTCGGTTACGCTCCACCTCGGCGGCAATGAAGTCGATCGCCTCGATCAATCGCGGCTGCCACAAGGCCCGCATCAGCGGATGCGCCGAGCTTCCGGCAAGCAGAGCCTCGGCGCGCGGGCGAAGCTTCGAGGGATCGCAATCATCCTCCTTCATCCAGGCTTCGAGCACCGAGTGGACCGCAGTGCCTCTCCAGGCCGGGCTTGGATCGGCGTCGACCTGGTCCAATGCTGCCAGACGCAGCATCTTGCGCGCGTAAAAGGCAAAAGGGTCAGCTTTCAGGCGATCGACTTCGGTGACCGAAATGTTCCGTGGGCGCTCGGCCGCCGCCGGCGCGGGCGCAGGGCGTGAAGCGGGTCGCGCGGGGCCGGCAGGCCTGTCGATGTCGCGGGCCCATTTTCGAAGTTGTGGCGCCCGGCTGAGACCGCCCGTCAGCGCCTCCAATCGGAGCCAGAAGCGCGAGGCGATCGCCTCTGCCCGGGAATCACGGCGAGCACGGGTCACCAACACCCGCGGGGCGCCGAGCGCACAGGCGAAATCGTGGGCAGAAAGGCCAATCCGCCGTTCGAGGGAAGGCAGTCCAAGATCCGAGCGCAACCGTGGAGCGAGCCACGGATCGGGGGCCGGCAGGGCCGGCCACACACCTTCGTTGAGGCCACCAAGGATCATCAGATCCGCCTGCTGCAGTCTCGCCTCGATCAGACCCCAGATAAAGATCCGCGGATGCTGGCCGTAAGGCGGACGAACGGCCTGCTTTGCCATCAACTGTTCGAGCAGTTCCGGGAGTCCGGCCTGGCTCATCAAACGGGGACCTTCCCGGGCGGCTTCCTCCTGCGCTTCGAACCATTCGCCTGCGGATCGTCCAGCCGGGCCTGACCACATCCCGTCGCCGGCCAGTCGCATGCAGGCCTCACGGATGTTCGCAAGCAGGCTCTGAAGATCCGCTACGCCTTCGAAGGCGGCCTCGATCGGGCGAAGCAGTGCCGATGCCTTCGTCCACCATGCCGCGGCCTGCGCGCGGATTCGTGCATCGCGGCCGCTTCGATCAGCCAGATACGCCTCGACGCCCTTCAGTCCCGCCGGCGGTCGCGGTCCGCGAAGGCTCAGGTCAAGCAGCCGAACCCCGTCAAGCCACGCGAGCCGATTCTCTCCGGCCATGACCAGGGGATGCTTGAGCAAGGCCAGCAAGGGCACCGGGGCGAAACGCTCCGCGGCCGCGGCCGCAATCGCGAGTATCAAAGTGCCCGGAGCGGTCTGGGACAAAGGGCGGCCGGCACTGTCATCCGCCTCGATTCCCCACCGCATCAGATGCGCCGAAACCCGGCGGGCAAGATTACGGTCTGGGGTCACCAGCGCGGCGGTCCGTCCGGGTTCTTCGAGGGCCTCTCGCAGCGCCAGAGCGATCGCCTGGGCTTCCTCGGCGGGGTCCGCGAGTTCGAGTGCCCGGACTCCGGAGAGGCGTCGCTGGCGGGGCGGAAGTGTCTGCCACAGGTCAGTGAACTGTGCAGGCGCCATGGCGTGAGCAATGGCCCGGCTTCGAACCGCCGGCGAGTCCCGCCCTCCGCCCCATCGCCATAAGCGCACTTCCCCGCGCGCCACGCTCATGCGGTCGAGCAGGAGCTTCAGATGGAATTGAGGATGGGTCTCGATCGGCCGGCGTCGACTGGTCTCATGATCGTCACGCGCGGCCCCGAGCGCCTGCCACTGCGCGTCGGGCAGATGCAGGTCGAGCGCCGGCAGGACGACCATTCCGTTGGCGAGTCTCGAGACCGTGCCCAGCAGACAGGCCACGGCGGGAGCGGTGAGGTTGATCCCGGCCGCACAGACGAAACCCTCGGGTGGCCGCTTCTGCCATCGACGCGCGAGTGCGCTCAGAAGGCGATTGCGACGATCGGCAAGATCGATCGCGCCGCGGGATACGAGGATGGCCGGCCACTGATCCAGGATCAGCCGAAGCTTGTCGAGCGATCGCTGCCAGTGGATCGACAGGTCAGGCAGATCCGCCACGAATTTGTTGAGCCGAGTAGGCTCCACCTCCTCGACAAGAAGCTGGTCAAGGGTCCGGGCGAGGTCGGCTGCAAGGCGCAAGGCCTCAGGGGCGTCGACGTCGCTTTGCTCCTGCACAATCCGAGCGAGCAGCATCAGCCGCTCTGCGGGATCGATAGCCGCGGGTATCGGCACATCGGCATCGAGCGGGTCGAGAGCGCCGTTCAGCCGCTCGTCCAGCTCGGCGTCGCCGATCGGTACCAGCCGCGGCAGGAGCAATCCGCCGCCGGCGCGACGAACGAAAGCGTCCTGAACGGCCCGGGCCGCGCGCTGATTCGGGACCAGGACCACACCGCGCGCGAGGCCCGTTTTCTCCTTGCCGTGGAGGGCGAGCAAGCCAGCGGCCAGCGCGTCGGCGAAGGCGCGGTGCGGAGGGATGGTGTAAACGTTCGGAGTCACAGCCGCAGACTAGATTATCGGCAAATGAAGTCGAGCGCTCAGACGTTGCTCAGAAAGTCTTCCGATTTCCGGATGTTCTGCGGCTGGCCAATGTCGAACCAAAGACCCTGGTGGACGGCGCCGTAACATCGTCCCGCCTCGATCGCCCGGTCCCACAATATGTTGGTCGAAAAGGGCCCTTCCGGCGTTTCCCCGGCGAACAGCCGCTTCGACAGCATCTGGATGCCCGTATACACGAAGGGCGCTACGCCTCGGGGCCTTCGCCGGCTCAGCCGCCCATCCGATTTCATATGAAAGTCACCCCGGCCAAGATGGCAGTGGGCAGAAGCGAGCGGGACGAGAAGCAATAGTGCGTCCATCTTCGAATCGTCCCAGCCGGAGGCCAGAAGACGCAAGGTATCGACCGGGCCGTCGATCCACAGATTGTCCGAATTGACGGCCAGAAACGGATCGGCATCGATCAATGGAAGGGCCCGCTTTAGGCCCCCGCCGGTCTCGAGCAGCTGTTCGCGCTCGTCCGACACGATCGTCTCGAGTGGCCCGTCGCGGCTTGCAAGGTGGGCCTCGACGGCGTCAGCGAGGTAATGAACGTTGACCACAGCCTTTCTCACGCCGGCGGCGGCCAGCCTGTCGAGCGCGTGATCGATCAGCGCACGCCCCGCAACCTGGACGAGCGGCTTCGGCCTTGTAGCCGTCAGTGGCCGCATCCTTTTACCGAGTCCCGCGGCCATCACCATCGCGACTTCCGGGACACTCGAACCCGGATCGGGACGAATGGCGAGTACCCTTTTCGGGCGGCTCATGCCGCCGCGTCCCGAGCCCAGGCAGCGCCACGTTTTTCCGCGGGCACGAATTCGTCGAACCACTTCCTCACCGGCGCGAGTGCCGGATGGGCCAGATTCCGCTCGACATAGCCCCACACGCGCGGCTGCAAAGGAAGGTAATGGGGCTTGCCGTCCCGCTTCCACAGCCGGGTGAATATCCCCAGGATCTTCGTATTCCGCTGGGCGCCGAGAATTTCGTAATGGGCTCGGAAACGGGCATGATCGGCCACACCGGCGGCCCTGGAATAACGCTCGATCATCGCTTCCTCTAGGGAAGGCGCCACATCCCGACGGGCGTCCTGCAACAAGGAGACAAGATCGTAGGCGGCATGGCCGGCCAAAGCGTCCTGGAAATCGAGCAGGCCGAGGTTCTCCCGGTCCG
>DASTDX010000194.1:0-3120 GCA_035710145.1 Allosphingosinicella sp. | reverse complement strand
ATGGCGGCCGGATCGGCTACGATCCGTGGCTTCATACCAAGGATTGGGTGACGAAGGCGCGCGAAGCCCTGGGCCAGAAGGGCGCCGAACTGGTCGCTGTTGGGCGCAATCCGATCGACGCGGTCTGGTCGGACCGGCCGGAACCGTCCCGCGCTCGGCTGATCGTCCACCCGGACCAATTCGCCGGCAAGTCCTCGGCTGCCAAGCGCCAGGAAATGGCCGACTGGCTGAAGGAACAAGACGCGGATGCGGCTGTCCTGGCCGCGCTCGATTCGATCGCCTGGACGTTCAACGTCCGCGGCCAGGACGTCGATCACACCCCGGTCGCCTTGTCCTTTGCGATCGTCCACGCCGACGGCACTGCCGACATGTTCGTGGCCTCCGAGAAGATCGGCGACGATGTGCGCAAGCATCTCGGCAACGGCGTCCGGGTCCACGAGCGGACCGAGTTCGAGCCGAAGCTGGCGGCTCTGGCCGGAGGCAAGGTCGTGGTCGATCCGGAACGGTCCGTCGCGGCGATCTTCGAGGCCCTGGAAGGCGCGGGAGCGAAGATAGTCGCCAAGCGGGATCCTTCGGTCCTGCCCAAGGCGATCAAGAACCCGGTGGAAATCGAAGGCCATCGCGCCGCCCAGGCCCGCGACGGGGCGGCGCTCGTGCGATTCCTCCACTGGCTTTCGCTAGAGGCGCCGAAGGGCGATATCGACGAACTCACGGCCGCGGCGAGGCTTCAGCAGTTTCGCCAGGAGGGCGGCGACCTTCGCGATCTCAGCTTCGACACCATCTCCGGCGCCGGTCCCAATGGCGCCATCGTCCATTACCGCGTCACCGAGGAGACGAACCGGCCGCTCGAAATGGATTCGCTCTATCTCGTCGATAGCGGCGGCCAGTATCCGGACGGCACCACCGACGTCACCCGGACCGTCGCGATCGGCACGCCGACGCAGGAAATGCGCGACCGCTTCACCCGGGTCCTGAAAGGTCATGTCGCGATTGCCCGGGCGGTCTTCCCTCAGGGCACGAGGGGTAGCCAGCTCGACAGCTTCGCCCGCCAGTATCTGTGGGAGGTCGGGCTGGATTATGCCCACGGCACCGGCCACGGGGTCGGCAGCTTCCTGGCGGTTCATGAAGGGCCGCAGCGTATCTCGCCCGCCGGATCGAGCCAGTCCGGCGGCGACGAGCCGCTCAAGGCCGGCATGTTCCTGTCCAACGAGCCCGGTTATTACAAGACCGGCGAATATGGGATCCGGATCGAAAATCTGGTCCTGGTCGAGCCTCGCGAGATCGACGGCGCCGAAAAGTCCATGTTGGGCTTCGAAACACTCACCTTCGCGCCGATCGACCGGGCGTTGATCGACATCGGTCTATTGACGGCGGCCGAAAGGGCCTGGGTCGACGATTATCATGCCAGGGTTCTCGAGGTAGTCGGTGCGAAGCTGGACGGCGACGTCCTCGCCTGGCTGCGTGAGCAATGCCGGCCCCTTTGACGCGCCGTCATCCGGGATCGTGCCTGGATTGATGAAATGGCGGCCTAGGGCTTGTCCGCAGCGTCCTCGTCCAGGGGTGTCTGCCGAGCGCGCGCCAAATCCGCGGCCTCGCGCGCCTGCGCCTTGCGCCGCCGAAGATTCTCCCGAAGCGCCTCGGCGAGCCGCTTCGCGCGCTGATCATCGGTCGTGGTCATGCCGGCGGAATACGGCCAGGACTCAACGCTCGCAATGGCTTGAGGGGGTTGCGGCAACCCGCCTTGACATTATGTCGGCTGCGCGGCCATAGCGCCGCGTCCCGGACAAAGCGACGTGCTGCCGTAGCTCAGTGGTAGAGCGCATCCTTGGTAAGGCTGAGGTCGTGAGTTCAATCCTCACCGGCAGCACCATCGCTTTTCCGCGACGATTCACGTCGCCACGCGGCAGCTGCTCGCAACGAGTCCGACGCGAGCCGCGATAGTTCGAAAATTCCAGATCGGCGGGTCGATGTAGACGGGCGTGGGAGCCCGCGGCGTTCAGCCGTTCGCTAGCTGTCGTTCCTGAATGAGCTGCTGATTCGCCTTGCTGGCGAACAGGCTCGCCAGTTCGTGATGGCGTTCGCGCGCTTCGTCGGTGAGCGCATGGCGCGCCCGGCGCTGCTCCTCGGCCGCTCGGCGGGTATAATAACGGTGGTCAGATTCCATGCCGTCGCCTCCCCTCGGTTCGAGGTCGTATCATAGGCGAACTGGATTTCCGAATCTTGTCGCTTTGCCGCCGAAATAAATGATTTCAGCCCGTTTTTCGTTGGCAAGGACGTTTTTCGGGGGTGCTTGGCCCCCCCGGATCACGATCGCGGATCAGAAGTTCCGGCTGCTGATGTCGAGTCCGACCGACGCGCCCCAGGCTTCGGCGCGCTTCAGGTCGCGCTGCGACAATTTTTCGTAGATTTGGTTGCCCGGCAAGCTCTTGCCATCGGCATCACCGGCGGGTTTCAGTCGGACGAACAACTCTTGCTCTTCGATCATGGAGAGAAACTCCAGGCCAACCCGGCCCCCCCCGGTCCAGGCCACGCGCGCCGGAACGGTCGTCGAACCGCGCTTGAACGTCACTTCGGTTCCGACCTCGAACTTTTCACCGCATTCGAGGAGGGTGCCCTTGCGAGACAAATCGCGAACGCGGGCGTCGATCTCTTCGGAACCAGCGACGATTTTCGCGGTGAGCAAAACGCGCGCCCGCTTCGTCGACCGATTGCCGATGCCGACGGTCGAGTTCACGAAGTTTTCGACGCCCATAATGTCTTTTTCCCCTGTGGCGGCCGCCATCCTAGGAGCCGAAGGCCAAGAATTGGTAAACACCGGCGCGGGAATCCCCCACCCCGGATCAGGGGCCGGACAAGCCGGTTGACGGGTCGTTCTTCGGCTCCCAAGGGCCCTGAATGCGATTTTTCTCAGACAATGCGGCGGCAGCCTGTCCGGAAGTGATGGCTGCGATCGCCGCGGCCAACCACATCGACACCGCTTATAACGGCGACGCGCTGAGCAAGCGGCTGAACACGGCGTTTTCCGAGCTGTTCGAGCGCGAGGTCGAAGCCCTGTGGATCGCGACCGGGACGGCCGCGAACAGCCTCGCGCTCGCCGCATTGTGCCCGCCGCACGGCAGC
>DASTDX010000193.1:0-5079 GCA_035710145.1 Allosphingosinicella sp. | reverse complement strand
CGACCAACGCCGGCTGGCCCGGAAAGGCCAAAGCGCCGATGAACAGGCTCATGGTGAAGCCGATTCCGCACAACATCGAGACACCATAAACCTGGACCCAGGTGGCGCCGCGGAGCCTCCCAGCCAGGCCGAAGCGAACCGACAGCCAGACCGCGCCGAATATCCCGAACTGTTTGCCGAAGAACAGGCCGGCCGCGATTCCGAGCGGAAGCGGCGCGAAAATCTCGGCCAGCCCCATACCCTGAAGCGAGACGCCGGCATTGGCGAAGCCGAACAGGGGAACGATGAAGAAAGCTACCCAGGGCGCGATCGCGTGCTCGAGCCGGTGAAGCGGCGATTCGGCCGAATCCGGGGCGCCGGGCGTGTGGACGATCGGGATAGTGGCGGCGGCGAGCACGCCGGCGACCGTCGCGTGGACCCCGGAGAGCAGGACCGCATACCATAAAGCGACGGCCAGGATCGCGTAGATCCAGAGCTGGCGCACATTGCTCTTGCCCAGCGCGTACATGATCAAGAGGATGAAGCCGGCCGCGCCCAAAGCGAGCGTGTTCAGCGATTCCGTGTATGCCAAAGCGATGATGGCCACGGCGCCGAGATCGTCGGCGATCGCGACGGTCGTCAGGAACAGCTTCAACGAGGTCGGCGCGCGTTTCCCGAGCAGGGCCAGGACCCCGATCGCGAAGGCGATGTCGGTCGCGGCCGGGATCGCCCAGCCGCTCGCCAGGCCGGGCACGCCGGCGGTGAGCCCGAGGTAGAAGAAGGCCGGAAGGCCCATGCCGACGGCGGCGGCGATGACCGGCAGCCGCCGCCGTTCCCAGGTCGCAAGCCGGCCATCGAGGAATTCGCGCTTTATCTCGAGACCGACCAGGAGGAAGAAGACGGCCATCAAGCCGTCGTTGATCCACAAATGGACGGTCATCGGGCCGAGTTTCGGGGTCAGCTCGGGGCCGATCTCGGCATGAAGAAAGTGGCCGTAAGCCTCGGCAAGCCCGCTATTGGCGACGATCAGCGCCAAGGCGGCCGCGCCCATGAGCAGCAGCCCGCCAGCGGCTTCGCTGTCGAGAAAGTGGCGCAGCGCCGATCGGGCGCGGATGCGCGGGAGAGGTTCGGCCATGGTCGCTCCGCAGGTTGCGCACTCCTTAGGGGGATCGTCTCCGGCCGAAAAGGGGTCGCCCGCAAGGGACCATCGTGCCCAGTCCGGCAGCGGCGGCGGCCGGCTGCCTGATAAGTCGCCCCGGGCCTAGGTAAAATCCCCGACAGACTCGCGACCCCCACCGGCCCATTGAGGCTAGCAGCTCGAAAGGACAGCTGCGTGGCCACCCCCAACGTTCTCCCGTTCAGCCAAATCGGAATCGTCGACATTGCCGTCGTCGGCGGGAAGAACGCCTCGCTTGGCGAGATGATCAGTGCCCTTGCGGATGCGGGGGTGTCGGTACCCGACGGGTTCGCGACGACGGCAGCGGCCTTCCGCGACTTCGTGAACTGCAACGGCCTCGAGCCGGCGATCCGCAATTGCCTTGACCAATTCCACCAGGGCGATTCTTCGCTCCAGGTGACCGGAAGAGCGATCCGTTCCCTGTTCCTGGAGGCCGAGTTCCCGGCGGCGACGGGCGAGGCGATCAGAGGCGCCTATCGGGAGCTTTGCGCCAGAGCGGGCCGCAAGGATCTCTCCGTTGCCGTTCGAAGCAGTGCCACGGCCGAGGATCTGCCGGATGCAAGCTTCGCCGGCCAGCAGGAGACCTTCCTCAACGTCCGCGGCGAACGGACGCTGCTCGACGCCTGCCGCCGATGTTATGCCTCGCTCTTCACCGATCGCGCGATCAGCTACCGCGAAGCCAAGGGTTTCGATCACCTCGAGGTGGCGCTCTCGATCGGAGTCCAGAGGATGGTGCGTTCCGATCTCGCCGGCTCGGGCGTCATGTTCTCGATCGATACCGAAACCGGTTTTCCCAATGCCGTCGTGATCAGCGCGGCCTGGGGCCTGGGGGAGACCGTCGTCCAAGGGATGGTCGATCCCGACAAATACGCCGTCTTCAAGCCTCTGCTGCGCGATCCCAAGCTTCGTCCGATCATCGAGCTGCGCGCAGGCGGCAAGGCGGTGAAGATGGTGTACGCCGAAGGCGGAAGCCGCCGCACCCGAATCGTCGAGACCAGCCCCAAGGAGCGGGGCGCTCCGGTGCTGGCGGAGCACGAGATCCTCAAGCTGGCGCGCTGGGCGGTCGCCGTCGAGGACCATTACGGCAAGCCGATGGATCTAGAATGGGCCAAGGACGGTGAAACCCAGGACTTGTTCATCGTTCAGGCCCGGCCGGAGACCGTCCAGTCGGGCCAGGCCGCCGGGCGCTTCAGCGTCTACCGGCTCAAGAAGAAATCCCAGCCGCTCGTCAGCGGCTCGGCCATCGGCAGCGCGGTGGCGGCCGCAACGGTCTGCCTGATCCGGGATACCGCCGACATCGAGCGTTTCAGGGACGGCGCCATCCTCGTCACCGAAATGACCGACCCCGACTGGGTGCCGATCATGAAACGGGCCGGTGGGATCGTGACCGACCATGGCGGCTCGACCAGCCATGCCGCGATCGTCAGCCGTGAGCTCGGCGTGCCCGCGATCGTCGGTACTGGCAACGGCACCGAGGTTCTCGGTGACGGGCAGGCCGTGACTCTCTCCTGTGCCGACGGCGAAGAAGGCGTCGTCTATGACGGCATTCTCCCGTTCGAGCGCGAGGACGTGGACCTCCAATCGCTGCCGGAAACCCACACCGAGGTGATGGTGAACATCGCCAACCCTTCGGCCGCCTTTCAATATTGGCGGCTGCCGGCAAAGGGAGTCGGGCTGGCGCGGATGGAATTCATCATCAACGCGCTGATCAAGGTGCACCCGATGGCGCTGGTACATCCCGAGCGCGTCGGCGCGGAGGACCAGGCGAAGATCAAGGAACTAACCGCGGGCTACGACAAGCCCGCAGATTATTTCGTCGAGCAATTGGCGCGCGGCATCGCCAAGCTTGCCGCGCCCTATTTCCCTTTTCCGGCGATCCTCCGGCTGAGCGACTTCAAGACCAACGAATATGCGCATCTGATCGGGGGCAGCGCCTTCGAGCCGAAGGAGGAGAACCCGATGCTGGGGTTCCGCGGCGCGTCGCGTTACTATGATGATCGCTATCGCGAGGGCTTCGCTCTGGAATGCCGGGCCATCAGGCAGGCGCGCGAAACACTCGGCTTCGACAATCTCGTCGTCATGGTCCCGTTCTGCCGAACGCCGGCGGAGGCGGACCGCGTGATCGCAGTGATGGCGGAAAATGGTCTGAAGCGCGGCGAAGCCGGTCTCCAGATCTACATGATGTGCGAGATTCCCTCGAACGTCATTCTCGCCGAAGAGTTCGCCCGGCGCTTCGACGGCTTCTCGATCGGATCGAACGACCTCACCCAGCTCGTCTTGGGCGTGGACCGCGACTCCGACATCCTTGCGAGCCTGTTCGATGAACGGGACGAGGCCGTGAAGCGGATGATCGCCGAAGTGATCGCCAAGGCCCGCAAGTCGAAGACCAAGATCGGAATCTGCGGCCAGGCACCCAGCAACCACCCCGACTTCGCCGCTTTCCTGGTCGCCCAGGGGATCGATTCGATCTCGCTCAACCCGGACAGCTTCGTCGGCACGATCGGTCACATCGCGGCGGCCGAAGCTTCGAGCCCGCTGGCGGCTGCCGAGCCCTCGACCGCGGCTCGCTGAAGCGTTCATGTCGGCCCGGCGCCGGAGCAGCGCCTCCGGCAAGCTCCCCAGCCATCCCGGAAAATGTGGGCCCAGTACGCCGTATCCATGTTGACGATGAAGCGGCGGTGGTGGCAGTGAGCGAGCGGATCACGGCACCGGCTGCAGGACGGGTTGAAAATCGACCATCCCCAGCACAGCTAAGCGCCTGAGACGCGGGTATAGCTCAATGGTAGAGCACTAGCCTTCCAAGCTTGTGACGCGGGTTCGATTCCCGCTACCCGCTCCAGCCGCTGCCTCTTGCAAGTGCAGATTCGTACCGTCGAAGTTTCCGGCGGCAGCCAACTTGTTCCGGTCTCCAATCGCAACGAGAAGTTGCTCCTGCGTCTGATCAGATTTCCGACTTCCGACATTTCGAGGCGAAATGATATGCGTAAAACTGCGGCGATTCGCTCGATGCAATGCCGCGGGGGAGGCGAAACATGGGGCCGATAATGTTTCTCGCGACCTTGGCACTGGCCAGTCAGGCGACTGAATGGACCGACGATCAGCGGCAGCTTGCCCAACAGCTCACCCAAGAAACACGGGATTATCGCGCGGGCCTTCCGCTGCGTGACGGCGTCCTCACGATTACAGAGGTGCAGCTTCGCGGGCTCGAAATTGTCTATACGGGGATCGTTGATGGGGATTGGGGAGCCGAGAATATCGGGCTGTTCCGGGATGCGGTAACCAATGGCTTGTGCGCGGGAGACACGTCACAGGTCATCCGCCGTGGAGGATCGTTCACATATGATCTCCGCGACGTGAGCGGCGAGCGCTTTGTCACCACGGTCGCGCACTGCAAATAAACTTCAAAACCGGGCGCGAGACCTGAGCCGCCAGGGGCAGGGACGGCCGGGGGCGTCGAAAGCGGCCATCCGCGGAACATCCGGAACGGGTGGAAAGCATGCACTTGACCCCCGCCTCACGTCAGTCCTGGTCAGACGAACGGAACGCGCGTCGAGCGGCGTCCGCGGAACGGCAAGCGTCCCGGCAGGCCGAGAAAGGTCTCGACCGGAGTAGCAGGATCCGGGCAAGCATCCTTCCCGCATCGATCAGCCCATCAGGCGCCAGTTCATCCGAGGATAAGAGCCGAGCCGGCGCCCGAGCGCCCCGGTGATCATTGTCATTCGCTCGATCGCGCGCGCGTTGATCAATGGGCCGGCGTCGAGATAGCGGAAAGGCGTGCCGTCGCTCAGCTCGAAGAAGGCCTGTTTGGCCGCCGGGTCGTCTCCGGTGACGAGCACGTCGCTCCGCAGGCCCGCGAAGAGCGGATCGTCGAACACGGCCCAATAGACGTTCTTGAATGCGCCCACGACTTTGGCTTCGGGGAA
>DASTDX010000192.1:0-9585 GCA_035710145.1 Allosphingosinicella sp. | reverse complement strand
CAGCCCCGCTCGCCGCCTTCGATCCGACCAATCTCCCAGGCTATTTCACCTGAAGACTCAAGTGCTTCCAGGACGATCTTTACATTATCTTCCGGGACAATGAGGGCCATGCCGATGCCGCAGTTGAACGTCCGCGCAAATTCCTCAGGCTCGATGTTTCCCTGGGCCTGGAGAAAAGCCATCAATCTGGGCTGCGGCCAGTTATCGGCATCGACAACGGCGTGAAGTTCTCGGGGAAGCACCCGCGGAATGTTCTCGAGCAGGCCCCCGCCGGTGATATGGGCTAGCGCTCGGACCAGGCCCTGTCGAACGACGGGGAGCAAGGATTTCACGTAGATCCGGGTCGGCTCGAGCAGGATCTCGATCAGCAGCCGGTTCTGGTCGAACAAGGCTGGACGATCCAGTTTCCATCCCTTGTCCGCGGCAAGCCTTCGAACCAGCGAGAATCCGTTGGAATGGACCCCGGTCGAGGCAAGTCCGAGGATGACGTCCCCGGCCTGTACCATGTCGCCGGTAAGCGCCTCGCCGCGTTCCACGGCGCCAACGCAAAAGCCCGCCAGGTCATAATCGCCGGGAGCATACATTCCGGGCATTTCCGCCGTTTCCCCTCCGATCAGGGCACAGCCGGCCTTGCGGCAGCCCTCGGCGATCGAGGCGATCACTCGCTCGGCGACCTTCGGCTCCAGTTTCCCAGTTGCGAAATAATCGAGAAAGAAAAGCGGTTCGGCTCCCTGTACGATGAGATCGTTGGCACACATCGCGACCAGATCGATGCCGACGCCATCATGGCGGTCCGATTCGATCGCCAGCTTCAGCTTGGTGCCGACTCCGTCATTCGCGGCGACGAGCAGAGGATCGCGATAGCCGGCGGCCTTCAGGTCGAAGAAGCCACCAAACCCGCCCAAGGCGGCGTCGGCGCCCGGCCGAGCGGTTGCCCGGGCCAGTGGCGCGATGGCCTTCACCAAAGCGTTACCTGCTTGAATGTCGACGCCGGCGCCGGCGTAGGTGTAACTGTCCTGCTCGCTCACTCCCGCGGACTAGCCACAACGCGCTTGGATTTCCACGGCCAACTCGCCAAAAGGCGCGCGTGAGCCGTTTCCGTCCGACCGTCGCCCTGATTCCCGTTGTCGCCATCCTCTCATTCGTGGGGGCGGGCATCCTCTACGCGCAGCTGGACGGCGCCGACCGCGGCATTCCGCCGATCGACAGCACCACCAATTTCGAGGTTCTGGGGGTCGAGGTCGACGTCAGCGCCGAGAGCGCTGAGAAGGCGCGGCTCGAAGGCTGGCGTCGAGCCCAGTCCCAGGGCTGGAAGATGCTTTGGGCCCGGACCAACAACCGGCCGATCTCGCAGGCACCAAATCTTTCGGAATCGGTGCTGAATTCGATCGTGGCCGGAATCGTCATCGAGCAGGAGCAGATCAGCCCGCGGCGCTACATTGCCAGGTTAGGGGTCCTGTTCGACCGGGCCCGGACCGGAGAGATGCTGGGCGTTCCCGGCCTCGCCCGGCGATCCGCGCCGTTGCTCGTCATCCCGGTCATGCGCACTGGATCGACCGGTTACAGTTTCGAGTTCCGAAACGAATGGCAGCGCGCCTGGGCTCAGTTCCGGACCGCGAACAGCCCGATCGATTATGTCCGCACTTCCGGGTCCGGGATCGATCCCCTGCTTCTGAACCTGGGGCAGACGCGTCGGCGCGGTCGCGGCTGGTGGCGAATGATCCTCGATCAATATGGCGCCGCCGACATCCTCGTTCCCGAGGTGGATCTGCGGCGCGCTTACCCCGGGGGGCCGGCGATCGGGATCTTTACCGCCCGCTTCGGCCCGGACGCGACTCCGATCGGGCGTTTTGCGTTGAGAGTGCCCAACGGCGCGAGCGTTCCCCGCATGCTGGAAGAAGGTGTCCGTCGGCTCGACGGCTTGTTCGTCCGGGCGCTGGAAGCAGGGCTTCTTCGCCCCGACCCGAGCCTGGTGATCATTGCGCCGGAGCTTCCGCCGGTCGAGGAGGAGCTGATCGAGGAACTGCCGCCGGTCGAAGCTTCGCGCCCTGCACCGACAGGCTCCTCCGCCCTTGCCTTCAACATCCAGGTGGAAACGCCTGACGCGGCTTCGGTTCAGAACGCAGAGATTGCCGCGAGCCGAGTCAACGGAGTCACTTCGGCGATCACTACGAGCCTCGCCCTCGGCGGCACTTCGATCATGAGGGTAACCTATGTGGGCGACGCTTCCTCGCTGGCTGCGGCACTCCAGGCGCAGGGCTGGAGAGTGGAAGTCACTGGCGGCAACAGCCTGAGGATCTCGCGCTGAACGGGGGCGGACATGGGTGAGGCCCTGTGAATCAGATTGCGCTGCCGTTCAACTGGCCGGTGGCGGACAGGGAGGAGGATTTTCTCCTTTCCGAGTGCAACCGGGCGGCCTTCGATCATCTGCGGCGTTGGGCCCTTTGGCCAGTCATGGCGACGATCATCACCGGTCCCCGCAAGTCCGGCCGAAGCCTGCTCGGTCGGATCTTCGTCCGCAAGACGGACGGGCGGCTCTTCGACAATGCCGAAGATCATGAGGAAGAGGCCCTGTTCCACGCCTGGAACGAAGCCCAGTCCCGTCGAAAGCCGCTGATCATCGTCGCGGACGCGCCGCCGCCGCGCTGGGAGGTCAAGCTGCCGGATCTGCGCTCCCGGCTCGCCGCAACGCCCGCCATCGAGATCGGCCGTCCAGACGACGTCCTCATCAGCCAATTGATCGTCAAGCTTCTTGGCGACCGCGGAATCGCAGCGCCGAACGAACTCGGCGATTATCTGGTGCCGCGGATCGAACGGTCCTACGTGGCGATACAGTCGGTGGTCGATATCCTCGACCGGGTCACCCTGTCGCACCACAAAAGGATGACGATACCGCTTGCAAAACGTGCGCTCGACGAAGCCGGTTTGCTCTATCGGGCCAGCGGCCGGCGTGAGCAGGAAGGGGAGGCGCTCTAACCGCAGATCAGGCGTTCGACCCGGTTGCGGCTGTCCAAGTGGATGTTCAACCGGCTCTCGCTATAATCCATCGTGACGACATCGCCGGGCTGAATCCAGCGCAACCGGGTTGCACCGGACCTTCGCATCGCTTCCGCGCCAAGCTCGGTTGTGGCCTGACGCCCGATCAGATTCTCGAGCCCGTCCGCGTTGCAGGCCCCCCGGCTTTCATCGGGCACGGTCGCGCAGGCACCGGCCAGGCCGAGCAGGATCAGACTGAATTTTCTCATGGGGCAACCTCCGATTCGGTCCGGGTCATGGCGAGCTTGCCGTCGCGAATCGCGAACGCCAATCGTCCCTCCACCAGGTCGAGCGCGTCGCGGCCGAACTCTTCGAACCGCCATCCCTCCAGGATCGCAAGTCCCTCCCGGCGACCGGCTGCCAGCATTTCCAGCTCTTCGGACTTTGCCACCAGCCTGGGCGCGACATTGCTTTCACGAGCGCGGATCTTGAGCAGCAACTTGAGCAGATCGGCGACCAACGATCCTTCGCGGCCGAGGCCCGGCCCGCGTTCGTCGCGCGGCGGCATTTCCGAGGGCGAGAGCGGATCGGCATTGGCCAGCGCCTCCATCATCCGGGCCCCGATATCATTGGCCCGCCAAGCCGGCGAAAGACCGCGCACCTTGCCGAGCGCTTCCTGATCGGAAGGCGGGTGCAGCGCGATGTCTGCGAGCGTCTCGTCCTTCATGATTCGACCGCGCGGAAGATTCTTGGAGCGGGCCTCCAGCTCCCTCCAGGCCGCGAGCGCTTTGAGGCGGCCGAGGACGTCTGCCTTGCGGCTCTGGATCTTGACCTTCTTCCAGGCGAGGGCCGGATCGTTGATGTAATTCGCCGGATCGGAGATCCGCTCCATCTCCTGGTCCAGCCAGTTGCCGCGATTGGTCCGGCGAAGCCGATCGAGCATTTTCGGGAAAAGCTCGGAAAGGTGGGTGACGTCACCGATCGCATAGTCGATCTGACGGCGATCGAGGGGACGACGGGCCCAGTCGGTGAAGCGAGCCCCTTTGTCGAGGCTCCGACCGAGAAGCGCTTCCACCAGATTCTGGTAGCCGACCTGCTCGCCCAATCCGAGCGCCATCGCCGCGATCTGGGTGTCGAACAATGGATGAGGGGTCCCGCCGGACAGGTTGAAGACGATTTCGATGTCCTGACCGCCGGCGTGAAAGACCTTCAGCACATGCTCGTTGTTGACGAGCAGGTTGAGCAAGGGCGTGAGATCGATGCCTTCCGCCTTGGGGTCGATGGCCGCGGCCTCTTCGCCATTGGCAACCTGGAACAGACAGACGTCCGGCCAATAGGTGTTCTCGCGCATGAACTCGGTGTCGACCGCGACGAAGTCGGATCGGGCGAGGCGTTCGCAGAGCTTTTCGAGAGACTCGGTGTCGGTGATCAGTGGGTGGATATGCATTTGGCGGCCCTCATAGAGCCTGATCGATGAGGGTGAAAGCGCCTGAAATGATCCAGGTCCCTGAAGGCATGCCTGCTTGACAAAGCGGGTTCGCTGACGCGAAGCGCTCGCTTTATATTCTTTCCCCAACTTTATGCCTTGAAAGCGATCCACGATGCACGCCTATCGCACCCATAGCTGCGGAGAGCTCCGCGAAAGCCATGTCGGCGAGAGGGTCAAGCTCTCTGGCTGGGTTCATCGCAAGCGCGATCATGGCAATCTGCTGTTCGTCGACCTGCGCGACCATTACGGGATCACCCAGATCGTCAGCGATGTAGCGGACGAGGCGTTCAAGCTGCTCGAAGGCCTGCGGGTCGAATCGGTCGTCACCGTCGAAGGGGAGATCGTGCGTCGCGCTTCCGACGCCGTGAATGCGAATCTCGCCACCGGGCAGATCGAGCTTCATGCCGACCGCGTGGAAGTGCAGTCGCATGCCCAGGAACTGCCCCTGCCGGTGTTCGGCGACCAGGAGTATCCTGAAGAGATCAGGCTCCGGTACCGCTACCTCGATCTTCGCCGCGAGCGGCTCCACAACAACATCATCCTGCGTTCGAACGTGATCAGCTCGATCCGACGCCGGATGATCGATCAGGGCTTCATCGAGTTCCAGACTCCGATCCTGACCGCTTCAAGCCCTGAAGGCGCGCGCGACTATCTGGTGCCGAGTCGGGTTCACCCGGGCAAGTTCTACGCCCTCCCCCAGGCGCCGCAGATGTTCAAGCAGCTGATCATGGTGGCAGGCTTCGACCGTTACTTTCAGATCGCGCCCTGTTTTCGCGACGAGGATGCCCGCGCCGATCGCTCACCAGGCGAATTCTATCAGCTCGACTTCGAGATGAGCTTCGTCACCCAGGACGACGTGTTCGCCGCGATCGAACCCGTTCTCGCCGGCGTTTTCGAGGAATTCGCCAACGGCAAACAGGTGACGCCGGCCGGGCAGTTCCCCCGGATTCCCTACCGGGAAGCCATGCTCAAATACGGATCGGACAAGCCTGACCTTCGCAATCCGATCCTGATTTCGGACGTCTCCAGCCATTTCAAGGGCTCCGGCTTCGGCCTGTTCGCGCGAATCGTGGAAGGGGGCGGGGTGGTCCGCGCCATTCCGGCTCCGGGCACGGCCAGCATGAGCCGGAAATTCTTCGACGACATGAACGACTGGGCCCGCTCGGAAGGCCATGCCGGACTGGGCTACATCACCCAGAAGGGCGGCGAACTCGGCGGGCCGATCGCCAAGAATCATGGCGAGGACGCGACTCAGAAGCTGGTGGCAGAGCTCGGCATCGGCCCCGACGACGGCATCTTCTTTGCTGCCGGGAAGCCTGATCAGGCCGCCAAGCTCGCCGGTGCCGCCCGCACCCGTATCGCCGAGCAACTCGACCTCATCGATCGCGATCGGTTCGACTTCTGCTGGATCGTGGATTTCCCGATGTACGAGTTTGACGAAGAGGCGAAGAAGGTCGACTTCAGCCACAATCCCTTCTCCATGCCCCAGGGGGGACTGGAGGCACTGGAGTCGAAAGACCCCCTCAATATCCTCGCCTTCCAGTACGACATCGTCTGCAACGGTGTTGAGCTGTCGTCGGGGGCGATCCGAAACCATCGACCCGATATCATGTACAAGGCGTTCGAGATTGCTGGCTACAGCCAGCAGGATGTCGACACCAATTTCTCGGGCATGATCAATGCCTTCAAGTTCGGAGCGCCCCCGCATGGCGGCTCGGCGCCGGGGATCGACCGGATCGTGATGCTTCTCGCCGACGAGCCGAATCTGCGCGAAGTCGTGCTGTTTCCGATGAATCAGCGGGCAGAGGACCTGATGATGGGCGCTCCGGGCGAGGTGACCGCGAAGCAACTGCGCGAGCTCCACATTCGTCTGGTGCCCCCATCCGGGACAGCGCCGAAGGATCCAGCCCGCGCCGTGGCGCCTGAATAAGCCGCCTGCTAAGGCATGCCGAATGGCAATAGACCTTCGGCAATATGAAAGCGGCGTGCCCTTCGAGGGCGGCTACAGCGACACCCTTGCCGATTTGCAGGAACGCGTTTCACGCCTGTTCGTGAGCAACTACGTTCACCGGCGGAAGGCCGTCATCGTCGTCGAGGGCTGGGATGCCTCCGGCAAGGGGGGAGCGATCCAGCGTCTCACCGCCGAATGCGACCCTCGGGGTTACCGGGTCTGGCCGATCGCTGCGCCGACGGAAGAAGAGAAAGCGCGCCACTATCTCTGGCGTTTCTGGCAGCGACTACCGAAAGCCGGCGAGGTCGCGATCTTCGACCGCAGCTGGTACGGGCGAGTGCTGGTCGAGCGCGTCGAGGGCTTCGCTACCGAGCCACAATGGGCGCGCGCCTATGACGAGATCAACGAATTCGAGTCGCAACTCGCGGCGGACGGCACCTTGATCATCAAGCTCTTCTTTCATGTCACCGAGGCGGAGCAGGCGGCTCGGTTGCTGGCTCGTCTCGACCATCCCTGGAAACGCTGGAAAGTGAACTCGGAAGACATTCGCAACCGCGGACGTCGCGCCGAATATACGAAAGCCATCAAGGGCATGTTCGAACAGACCGACACACGGTGGGCGCCTTGGACGGCGATCGACGGCAACAACAAGAAGGCGGCTCGAATCGCAACCCTCAGCGCCGTGGCCGACGCCCTCGAACAGTATCTGCCCGGCGATCCGCCAGCGGTCCCTGCTGAAATGGAGCATTTCGCCCGAGTCCTGCGGGACGAGCGAGCAAGCTAAAGATCAGTCCGGTCGCGGCCTTGCTTACGCTCAGTCCTCGTCGTGATCGCGATCCGTGTCCGTGCCACCGACCTCGCGATCATCGCCCCGGTGCTCATAGGATTCGACGCTCCGAAGCGTAAAGGCCTCCGGATCGAAGCTCATGACGGCCCAAATACCCGCTCCGATCGCGACGGCCCCGGCAAGATAAGCGAACGGACCGGGGCTTCGGGCATCAACTGCATCCGGGTGACGATCCGCTGGCTTGGTACCGTCAGCCATCGCGCGAACAAGATTCTCGTGCGTCAGTCGCGACATCAGGAGCACCGCAAGCACGTGAACCACGACCAGGGCCAGCAATGTCCAGCCCAGCAGCTCGTGCAATTCTTCCGCCAGAACCGCCCCCGTCCACACGGTGGCGACCACCATTGCCAGCAGCAGGAGGACACTCAGCGCACCAAGGGCATTGTGTCCAACCGTCGCCTCAGCCCGACCGCCCAGCAATTCGCGCACATGGTGGCCAAGCGCCGACGGTTTTACGAAATTCGCGAACCGACTGTGCTCGCCGCCGAATATCCCCCAGACCAGTCGGAATAGGACCAGGAGCCCGGCCACCCACCCCGACAGGATATGCCAATCGTTCAGGGGGCTGCCCTCTTCGGCCGACAGCAAGGCGAGGGCAACGGCGGCCACGAGGAGCCAATGAAAGAGGCGAAGCGGAAGATCCCACACCCGCAGGCGATCTGGGCGCGTGCCCGGAACGGCATTCGTGGCCATGACGCACCTCCTGAAGAGTCAGTGCCGGAGTTTCTGCGCCCCAGAATGATCTGAATCAATCCGCGCCGTCCTACCCGCCGGACGCCATTCTTTCCGATATTCTTCGGCCAGGCCGGCGGCGCAATGCGTGGCCGCCGACGCGATCATCGAAAACGGTCGGCCGTTCCGCCCTCAGCTGGCTTGGGGATAGGCGATCGCCATGATCTCATAATCCCGCTCGCCGACGGGAAGCACGACCTTGCGAAGGTCCCCCACCGCAGCGCCACGGATGGCGCGGGCGATTGGTGAATACCAGCTGATCCGGCCGTTTGAGGCGTCGGCCTCATCCTCGCCGACGAGAGTCAGAACACGCTCGACATCTTCATGGTCGACCAGGGTGACGGTGGCACCGAACCATATCCGGCTCGTATCGGGCTGGGCGGCGGGATCGGTGACCTTCGCCTCCTTCATTCGGCGGGCGAGAAAATTGATCCGCCGGTCGACTTCGCGGAGCCGCCGCTTGCCATATTGATAATCGGCGTTTTCGGAGCGGTCGCCATTGGCGGCAGCCCAGGCGATCGTCTCGAGCAGCTTCGGACGCTCTACCCCGTACAGCGCCTCATATTCTTCACGCAGCCGGCGATATCCGGCGGGCGTGATATAATTGGGTCGATCGCTCATGCGGGTCTTATGGCAGGACCATGCGCGCCGGGCACGCCTTTCGTCGGCCTGCCGGCAGGATCGGCGCGGCCCTGGAAGGGTCGTGGCCCGAGCTCAGTTGGGCTGACCCTCGCCCAGATAATAAGACAAGCGATTGCGTGGTGGACTTCCGGCGCGGTTCGGATTGAGCAGATCGTAGACGACCGCGTTCTCCAGCACCCGCTGGACATAATTGCGGGTCTCGAAGAACGGGATCTCCTCGATCCAGTCGACCATGTTGACCGCGGACGTCCGCGGATCACCATTCTCGCGAAGCCAGCGGTTCACGTTGCCGGGGCCGGCGTTATAGGCGGCAATCGCCAGCGGATAGCTGCCGCCATATTGACCGAGCAGGCGGGCGAAATAGGTAGAACCCAGGAGCACGTTATATTCGGGATCGCGGGTGAGCCGGGATTGCTCGTAACCGACCCCGAGCCGTCCGGCGACTTCGCGCGCCGTTCCCGGCATCAGCTGCATCAGCCCGCGGGCCCCCGCCCGGCTGAGCGCCTCACGGTCGAACAGGCTTTCCTGGCGGGCGATGGCGTGGGCCAGGGTCCAGTGCCGCTGCTGCGTGGGCGGGACGCGAACTTCCGGGAATCCCCATCGCTTATATTCGAGCGACCCGCTGGTACGGGCATTGCGCGCGACCAGCACGCCAAGGTCGACACGGCCGATCTCCCGGCCGAGCTCGACTGTGAGCAGTCTTTCGTTGTCGGTCCGAGCCTGCTCGGCGAGGGTCCGGACGAATTCCGTCTGGTCCCGCCAATTGCCGGTCTGTCCGAGATAACGGGCGGCGGTGACGATCGACCGGTTGCGGAAAGCCTGGCGTTCGGCCGGGGAAGGGGGCGCGGCAGTCGGCATCGCCGGCGCCGGCAAGGCCTGGCCGAGCCGTTCAGCGGCCAATTGGCCATAATATTGGTCGTAATGCTGGGCGGCCTCGGTGAGGAAGAC
>DASTDX010000191.1:0-3935 GCA_035710145.1 Allosphingosinicella sp. | reverse complement strand
GATGCGTGGCAACCAACAAAGGATGCCTTCATGCGCCAGCTTGCCGCTTTTGCTTCATGTGCATTGATTCTTGCCGGCTGTGCCCGGACCGCGGCCGACGACGCAAATCCCGAGCCTTCATCCCGTTACACGTTCTGGCGCCCGGCGCCGGTGGAAGGCGCGACCGAGCCTTCCCAGGTGATCGCCAATTCCGTGGCTTCGGACTGGCGAGCGATCGAGCCGGAAAACCTCCTGGTTATGGAACTCGAGGATGGCGGCCGGGTGGTAATCGAACTGGCACCCGCCTTCGCCCCCATTCATGTCGCCAACATCCGCGCTTTCGCCCGCGCCGGCTGGTGGAACGATGCCACTATCTATCGGGTCCAGGACAATTACGTCGCGCAATGGGGGAATAACGAGGCCGAAGTGCCGATGCCGGCCGGCATCGTCGCATCGCCGCCGGCCGAATATGAGCGGCCGATCAGGGGCCTCTCGATCCGCCCGCTCGGGTTTCCGGACAGTTATGCGCCGATGGTGGGTCATGCCGACGGGTGGCCGGTGGCTTACGATCCGGAGCGCGGCGAGGCCTGGCTGGCCCACTGTTATGGCGCGGTCGGCGTCGGCCGCGATCTTTCCCCGGATACCGGCCGCGGCGGCGAGCTTTATGCCGTCATCGGCCATGCACCGCGGCATCTCGATCGCAATATCGCGACGATCGGCCGGGTGATCGAAGGGATGGCCAGTCTGACGGCCCGGCCCCGCGGCACCGGCGAGCTCGGCTTCTACGCCGAGGACCGAAACGAGCGGCCGATCCCGATCGCGCGAATCCGTCTCGCCGCCGACATGCCCGCTTCGGAGCGGCCTCGCTTCGAAGTCATGCGCAGCGAGAGCGACGCCTTTTCGGCATTTGTCACCGGGCGCGCCAATCGCGGCGGCAGTTTCTTCATTCGGCCGGCCGGGGGGATAGACCTGTGCAACGTCAACGTGCCGGTCAGGCCAGTGACTCGCTAGGCCTTCGGCGGACGGCTTCCTTTATCGCAGAACCATCCTGTCGCCTTCGATTTTGACGCTACCGACCCGGCTGAGATAGCTCTGTCCAAGCAGGGAAACGGGAAGCTCGTCGATCACTGCACCGGCGACGTTCGAAGCGGTGAGCGGCCCGATCGCCACCCGATCGATCGTGACCGGCATGACCTCGATTTCGCCGCCCGCACCGAACGCTTTCGCCCGCTCGCTTCTGGGCGCGATTCCAGCCCGCTGGGCGTCCGCGGGGGTAAGGGCGACGAAGCTCGCGCCGGTGTCGACCAGGAATCGGACCCTGGCGCCGTTGACCTGCGCCTCGGCGTAGAAATGGCCGTCAGGACTTCGCACCAGCTCGCTCGACGCATAACCGTTGCCGATATTCGTCGATCGCTGGGGTCCGAATAATGTCGGCGGCGCAGCTGTCCCGGCAGTCTCCATGGCAACAGAAGCGGCCGGGCCGGCGGGCTCGCCCTCCGGCACGAACAGGAGCACGGTGACGACCACGAAACCGGCAAATGTAAGGGGCCCGGACATCGACATCATGCCCGAGCTAGAACGGTTTCGACAAATTGCGGTTAATGGATGTGGTAAACGTGGAGGCGCCCGCCGAAGCTATGCTCCGACAGGCGCCGGCCGCCTCTCCTGACCTGTTAGCACTTCAAGCGCAGGCGGGGCGGGTGTCTGCCGTCAACGCGGCAGCTTCTCCTCAAGCCGCGTAGGCGTGGTCGCTTTCAACGGGAAGGCGCCGCACGGTACGAACGATCTGGCCGCCGGCCACGAGCGGGGCGCTCTCGAGCGGCAAGGCCGTTCCGCAAAAGGCACATTCCGCCATCACTCGTCCGATATACCAGTGGGTCCGACCACAACCGGGGCAATAATTCGCTTCGTGGTCGCGATAGACGATATGATATCCGCGCTGGGCTACCGGTGGGACCAGGCTGCCGCCGCGGGCCTCGAGCACATTCGTCGCCATTACATTGGCTCCTTCCAAGAATACAAACTTGAGAGCCAAACGCAGCGTGATCCCGAGAAGTTTCATGGATTTAGGGTTAACGGCCGTGGCAGTGACCCCAGCTTCGTCTCCTAGAAGGGGTCAGGTGGACCGCAAAGCCGCAGCGATGAGCCGTTTTTTAGGAGCGGCGGGGCGATTGGACGGCGCTGGAAAACCTCGCCGAAATAGGGCCCGGCGCGGCTTGCGTGTCCCGACCTGCGCGTGCCATGCGGCCAGCGCGGCGTCTCTTGCTGCCTGAGGAAATCACTTGTCCGGACAATGCGTCACCCTCTGGATCGGGCCGTCGCTCGGCGCGGTCGAGCGCGCTTGCCTCCGTTCGGTGCTCCGCCAAGGGCATTCCCTCGCGCTTTATTGCTACCGCCCGCCAGAGGGGGTTCCGGACGGTGTCGAAATCCGCGATGCCGCCGACATCTTGCCGGAGGAGACCATCATACGCCACTGGAGCGGCAGCGTATCCCTCTTCTCGAACCGGTTCCGCTACCAGCTTCAGCGATCGGGACTCGGCACGTGGCTCGATTGCGACGCTTATCTGCTCAAGCCACTGGATCTTCGGCAGCCCTATCTGATCGGGGAAATCGAACCAGGGCAGATCTCCACCGGCGTTCTTCGGCTGCCACCGGATTCCCCGATATTGCCACCATTGCTCGCGCTGTTCGAAGAACGATCTGTTCCTCCCTGGCTCCCGTGGCGGGACCGGCTTGCCGCCCGCTGGCGGCTTTGGAGAAAAGGGCGAAGCGGTCTTGCCAGAATGCCTTGGGGAAGTGCCGGGCCGAAGGCGCTCACCCATCTCGCTCGGGAACATGGGTTGCTGGATCACGCGGTTCCTCCGGCGGTCCTCTATCCTCTGCCATGGCAGGAAGCACAGCGAATTGCCCGCGAGCCGCTCGAGCGACTGATCGCCAGTGAGACGGTGTCCATCCACGTCTGGAACGAGAGGATCAAGCACATCAAGTACCGCGCCGGCGCGCCTGGAAGCTTCCTCGAACAGCTTCAGCGAGAAGGGGCCTGATCGGCGCAAAATCGAACTTTGTCTTTGACTTGGGCTTAGCGGTCCGCGAACAGCGGCCGCCATCGATCGAGCCGACGAACAGGGAATTGTGAAAGACATACCGGCTGCAGCCACAAGGATCTCGGAAGGCGCAGGCGATGCTGCCCGGCCGCGAGTCAGCGTCGCGATGGCGGTGCACAACGGCCTGCCTTACCTCGAGGAAAGCGTCCGCTCGATCCTCGGTCAGACCCTTGAGGACTTCGAATTCGTCATCGGCGACGACGGCTCCAGCGACGGTAGCTCGGAATTGCTTCACGCCCTGGCCGCCGAAGACAGGAGAATCAGGCTGATTCGGCGGGAACGCCCTTCAGGCCTGGCGGGGAGCGCGAACTGGGTCGTTCGCGAAACGCGCGCGCCGTTGGTGGCGATCATGCATGCCGACGACCTGTCTCACCCCGATCGATTGATGCGCCAGTTCGCCTTGATGGACCGGGAGACGGATGTTCATCTGGTCGGCGTTCTCTGTGACGGCATTGACGAAAAAGGTCGCCGAGTGAGGGCCGCCGACTGGTGGCGGCTCGGCCGGCGTTCGCCGTTCGCGCCGTTCCCGCACAGCGCGATCATGTTTCGTCGGGACGCTTTCGAAAAGGCCGGTGCCTATCGCTCCGAGGCAGACTATTGGGAGGATCTCGACCTTTACTTCCGGATCGCCGAGCGCGGCCGGATCCTTGTCATTCCACAGGTGCTCGCAAGCGTACGGTTCACCGCGATGAGTTCGCGCCTCACCAGTCAGGCGGAACGCGTCGATCGGGCAATCGACCTGATGTGCCGATCGGTCGACGACTTCATGCAGGGGGGCGCCTACCCCTCCAGATTCCCCAGGCCAGGAATGAAGATGCGTCCGGAGACCTTCTTCGGTCGTGGCAGCGTGCA
>DASTDX010000190.1:0-2473 GCA_035710145.1 Allosphingosinicella sp. | reverse complement strand
ATGTCGTCCGGCCTTACCCGCGCTTCGACCAGCAGGCTCTCGTCCGACGGGACGATCTCGACCAGGGGTTCGCCCGGGCGGGCGGTGCCGCCCCGGGTGGTGACGAGCACCCGGTTGATCCGCCCCGCCAGCGGTGCCCGGATGACGGTGCGGTCGACCCGTTCGGCCAAAGCCGGCTGCGCGCGGCGGCGGGCGGCAAGCTCCGCCTGGGCCGTCGCCAGCTCGTTGGCGGCCTGGGCTCGCCATTCCTGGCGGATCTGGGCCAGCGCCGAGCGCGCCTCGGCGACGGAGGCGCGAGCGCGGGAGATGGATTCGGCTGCCTGCTGAGCCTCGCTCGCGGCGATCGCGGCGGCGCTCTCCGCCTGGACCAGGCTCAGCCGCGGTTCGATCCCGCGCTCGACCAGAGGCCGCAGGATCCGGGCTTCGGACGTCCGCGAGTCACGCGCGGTGACCCGCGCCTGATAGGCAGCCTGCGCCTCGGCGACCGACCGCTCGGCCTGCGCCGCGCGGGCGGCCGCGGCCGAGGTCAGGCTGGAAAGATCGGCCATTCGCGAAGCGTGAAGTGCCTGTTCGATCCGAATCTGGTCGGCGGTGGCCGGATCGGGAGCGGTGGGATAGACCGGGCTTCGTCCCTCGATTTCAGCCTGAAGGCGCGCGATCTTGACCGTCAGTGCGGCCAAAGTGGCCTCGCCGCTGCCGAACTCGGAGCCCATCTGGGTCGGGTCGAGCCGGATCAGAGGATCGCCTGATCGGACCTGCTGGCCGGGTCGGACGAGGATGTCCTGCACGACTCCGCCTTCCATGTTGGAGACCACCTGAAGCTGGGAACTCGGGATCACTCGGCCCATGCCGCGGACCGTCCGCTCCAGCTCGGCGAAGGCCGCCCAGATGACGAAGATGACGACGAAGCCGACGACGAACCACAATAAGAGGTTCGAAGCGGTCCTCGGCTTGAGCCGGTCGGTCAGGTCCTCGAGATGGGTTTCGGACATGGCCGGCCCCTACGCCGCCGCTTTCGGGCGCATGATCTGCTTGAGCACCGTGTCCCGCGGTCCGTCGGCGACGACCTTGCCCTTGTCCATCAGGATGATCCGGTCGACGAGCTGAAGCAAAGGCGGGCGGTGGGTGATGAGGACCAGGGTCCGGCCCTTCAGTTCGTCCGTGAGCCGCTGGATCAACCCGCCTTCGGTCTGGGCGTCCATCGCGCTCGAAGGCTCGTCCATGATGACGATCGCCGGTTTGCCCGCAAGCGCCCGGGCGATCGCGATCGACTGGCGCTGCCCGCCGGAGAGGCCTTCGCCGCGATCGGCGAGGCGAAGGTCGTAGCCGTTGGCGATCTGCCCCATGAACTGGTGCGTGCCGGAGATATTGGCAGCCCGGACAAGCTCCTCGTCGTCGATGCCGTCGCGGCCCAGAGCGATGTTCTCGCGCACCGAGCCGGTCAGGAGAACGCTTTCCTGCATCGCCGCGCCGATATGCTGGCGCAGATTGGCGGGATCGAGCTGGCGGATGTCGGTGCCGTCGATGAGGATCACGCCTTCCTCGGGCGGATAGAGGCCGAGCACCAGGCGGGCGATGGTCGACTTGCCCGATCCGACCCGGCCGAGCAAAGCGACATGCTCCCCCGGGTTGATGTTGAAGCTCAGGCCGTCGAGCGCGCGTTCGGCGGCACCCGGATAACGGAAGCCGACGTTGCGAAACTCGATCCGGCCTTCGGGCCGGCTCAGCCGAAGCGGCTCGCCCTCGGGGCCTTCCGGGGGCATTTCCATCATCTCGTTGATCTGCCGATAGGCAGTCCGGGTCGAAGTGATCCGCGACAGCAATTGCGAGATCTGGGCGAGCGGGGCGATGGCCCGGCCGGCCAGGATCGAACAGGCGATCAGCCCGCCCATCGTCAGCTCCTGCTCGGCGATCAGGTTGACTCCGACGATGACGACGCCGGCGTAGGAGATGGTCCCCGCGGAAGTAGCAAAGGTGACCCCGATCGCGGCGATCAGGCGCTGCCGGAGCGAGGAATCGGAATGTTGTTCCACCGCTCTGAGCCAGCGCTTCGAAAGCAGAGGCGCCGCACCGGAGGTCTTCACCGTCTCCAGGCCGCCAATCGTTTCGACCAGCACGGATTGCTTGAGCAGGCCTTCGCCCATCGCCCGCGCCGAAAGCCGGTCCATCGCCGGATGGGTCAGCCAGCCGATCAGGATGACGAGCGGGACCATCAGGGCCGGGATGATGACGACCGGACCGCCGATGATGGCGACGATCAGCAGGGTCAGGAGAATGAACGGGAGATCGACGACGGCCGTCAGGGTGGCGGACGCGAAGAAGTCGCGGAGCGCCTCGCGCTCGCGCATCAGTCCCGCAAGCGCTCCAGTCGAGCCTTTCTTGAGCTCCAGCCGCATGTTTATCAGCCGTTCGAAGACGCGTTCGCCGATCTCGCGGTCGATCTGGGCCCCGGCATGGTCCACGAAATAGGCGC
>DASTDX010000189.1:0-7885 GCA_035710145.1 Allosphingosinicella sp. | reverse complement strand
TAGAAAGCGGAGAGAGGCTTTTGTGCCAGACGATCCACAGAATTCACTTGTGCCCCTTTCCCAACCCGCTGAGATATTTACTCGCAGTCCGGCGAGAAGTGAAGCATTCGCGGGGCGCCGAAGGATCGATTTTGGCACGGTGTCGTTCCGACGTCGCGGGAGAAGCTAATGGACGTTTCGGCCGAAATTCATTGCGGCAAGTGCGGCAGCGCGAATTACAGCCTGCCACCGGACATGGCGCCGACGGCGACGATCGCCTGCAACGATTGCGGGCATGAAATGGGAAATGTCGGCGCCTTGATCGAAGAACTGCTCGCACAGGTCGCCGCCGGGTCGGCCGAAGCCCTGCGTCGTGATCTCGACAAGCTGAGTGAAGCATCCGAACCGCCGCCGGCGGCTTGACCGGCCCCGCTTAGTGGTCCCAAGTGGCGGGCCACATTCGGAGCCTCCACATGCGTCTCGTCACCGTTGCTTCCCTCTCAGTCCTGCTTGCCGTCCCAGCCTCCGCGCAACCCGATGTCGATGCGCAGCAGCGGCTGCTCCATGAGCGCGTGCTGGTCCTCGACACCCATCTCGACATCCCGTCCCGGTTCGACAGCGGCGAATGGGACTTCTCCGAGCTCCATCATCAGGAATGGGATGGAAGCCAGACCGATCTGCCGCGGATGGATCTTGGCGGCCTCGATGGCGGCTTCTTCGTCATCTATACCGCGCAGGGCGAATTGACGCCGCAGGGTTATGCTTCCGCCCGCGACGCGGCCCTGGTTCGTGCGACGGCGATCCGGCGGGTGATCGGCGAGAACCGGGATCGGATGGGCCTCGCTTTGACCGCCGAGGATGCCGAGCGTCTTCACTCCGAAGGCAAGAAGATCGCCTTCATGAGCATCGAGAATAGCTGGCCGCTGGGCGAGGATCTGTCGCTTCTGGGCACCTTTCACCGGCTGGGCGTGAGGATGGCGGGACCGGTCCACAGCCGAACCAACCAGCTGGCCGACAGCACGACCGGGGAGGCGCGCTGGAACGGCCTGTCGCCGCTCGGCCGCCAATGGGTCGCGGAGATGAACCGCCTGGGCATGGTGATAGACGGCAGCCATTCCTCGGATTCGGCGATCGACCAGATGATCGAGTTGAGCCGGGTACCGATCGTCCTTTCGCATCACGGTCCGCGCGCGCTTTACGATCATCCCCGCAACACCAGCGACGATCGCCTTCGGCGACTGGCGAGAAGCGGCGGCGTGATGTTCATGAATACCCTTTTCCTGGGGACGTACGACAATTCAGACGAACGCAGCGCCATCGAGCGCCGGCAGCAGCGCTGGGACAGCCTGACCACGGCCGAGCGCCAGCAGCTGCTCGCGGACAAAGCGGCCCTGGACGCCCGGCAGGCGCCCACGACGATCACCTTCGACATGTTCATGCAAAGCGTACTTCATGCGATCCGGGTGATGGGCGTCGATCATGTCGGGCTCGGCGCGGACTGGGACGGTGGCGGCGGCGTAATCGGCATGCAGGATGTCGCCGGGCTCCCGCGCATCACGGCGCGGCTGCGCCGCGAAGGCCTCAGTGAGGAGGATGTCGCCAAGATCATGGGCGGAAATCTGTTGAGGGTACTCCGCCAGGTTCAGGCCGGGGCCGCAACGAGCTGATTTTGCTGTCGCTTCCTTCCCCGGCCAAGCGGCGCTAGGCTGCGCCCGCGTTCCCGAGGCACTGCCATCGATGCCGTTTCGATTTCCCCCCACCGGCCAGGAGCCGTCACTCCCAATCCCTCCCGGCGGGACGGCGACGGCCGCACGCGCCTTCGACTGGAGTTCGACGCCGCTGGGCCCGGCTGCGGACTGGCCGCCGACGCTCAAGGCCGCGGCGAGCATCGTGCTCGGATCGAACGTTCCGATGATACTCGCCTGGGGGCCTGAGCTGATCGTCATTCATAATGACAGCTATGGCGAGATGCTCGGCGACCGCCACCGCGGCCTCGGCCGGCCCATCAGCGAGATCTGGGCCCACAACTGGGACATCGTCGGAGCGAATGTCGAACGGACAATGAAGGGCGAGACGGTCTATATCGAGCGTGCTCCGCGTCGCCTTCTCCGCGGCGAGACCCTTGAAACGCACTGGATTACCGGCTGCTACAACCCGGTAATCGATGAATCGGAACGGCCAGTCGGCCTGTTCGGAGTGATCACCGCCGTCGTCGACGAGCAGACCGAACGCAGCCTTCGGGAAAGCGAAGAACGATTTCGGCTGATCGCCGATTCCGCCCCGGCCCTGATATGGGTGACTCAGCTCGATCGGAAACGCAGCTTCGTCAATCGCGCTTATGTCGACTTTCTCGACATCACCTATGAGCAGGCCGTCGATTTCGATTGGCGCACGATCATCCATCCCGACGATCAGCAGCGAATACTTGCCGAATCCATCGCTGGCGAGACGTCGCTGAGGCCCTTCGTCCTGGAAGGGCGCTATCGCCGCGGCGATGGCGAGTGGCGCTGGGTTCGTTCGATCTCGCAACCGCGCTGGGGTGCGGGCGGCGAGCATCTCGGCTTCATCGGCGTCGCCCACGACATCACTGAGGCAAAGCTGGCGGAGCAGGGCCTGCGCGAAATGAACGAGACGCTGGAGCGGCGGGTCGAGGAGCGGACTGCGGAGCTTCGGAGCACGCTTGAAAAGCTTCGGGCAGAAGTCGCCGAGCGAGAGCGGGCCGAGCAGGCCCTTCGACAGGCGCAAAAGATGGAGGCGGTCGGGCAGCTCACCGGCGGGATCGCCCACGATTTCAACAATTTGCTCACCCCAGTCATTGGCGGGCTGGAGATCATCACCCGCAACCTGCAGGACGAAAGACTGAAGCGGATTGCCGACACCGCTTTGGAATCGAGCCGGCGAGGCGCCAAGCTGACGACTCAGCTGCTGACCTTTTCGCGGCTCCAGCGGATCCAGATGGCGCCGGTCGATGTAAACCGCGTCATCACCCAGATGCGGGAAATCCTTCATCATACGATCGGGCCGGACGTCTCTGTTTCGACGCATCTCGTGGCGGACGCGGGCCTCGCCCAATGCGACGAGAACCAGCTAGAAAACGCCATCCTCAACCTGGCGATCAACGCCCGCGACGCGATGCCCGAAGGTGGCAAGCTTTCGATCTCGACGGAAATGCGCCGGATCGAAGGCCAAGGCGATCTTGGCGACGGCGACTATGTCTGCATCAAGGTGGTGGACGATGGTGAAGGCATGGAACCGGACGTCCTTGCCCGCGCCACGGAGCCCTTCTTTTCGACAAAGCCGCTCGGCAAGGGCACCGGCCTGGGTCTCGCCCAGGTCTATGGGATCGCCCGCCAGTCGGGTGGAACCCTGCGGATCGACAGCGACAAGGGCAAGGGGACGACGGTGTGCGTCTTCCTGCCGGCGGCAGGGGGCGTGGTTGCCGAGGCGGCCGAGGTCGGTGAGGCATCGCGACAGTCCCGCAGCAAAGGAGGGACCGTCTTCCTCGTCGATGACGATCCGGATGTCCGAGCTTTCCTTTGCGACCTGCTCGAGGAACTCGGCCATTCGGTGAAAGCGTTCGCCAGCGGACCGGAAGCGCTCGAGGCGCTGGCAACCGTTTGTCCCGACCTCATCCTGGTGGATTTCGCGATGCCCGGGATGAACGGCGCCGAGCTCGCCGGTCATATTCGGTCCCGGCATCCAGGCCTCCCGATCATCTTCGTTACCGGCTTCGCCGAAAGCGATCAGCTGGAGGCCGCGACGGCCGGGGGGTCACCGGTTCTTCGCAAGCCGTTCGGCATGGACGAATTGGCCCGAATGGTCGCGTCCGTGATCGGGGGCGAGCCCCTTGAACCGGTAAAATCCTGAATTAGATCTGGGTCGCCGGAACCATGAAAATGCGTTCCGGACGTTCGTCCGGGGCCGTGCTTTCGGGACGTGCCCCGCGACATGTTGCTCGAAGGAGGACATGACATGAGAGGCCTGGATTTTTCACCGTACCGTCGATCCACCGTCGGCTTCGATCGGCTCTTCGACTATCTGGAAAATGCGAGCCGGGCGGAGCAGGATAATTATCCGCCGTTCGACATCGAGAAATTGAGCGACGACACCTATCGGATCACGCTCGCCGTCGCCGGTTTCAAGCGCGAAGACATCGACATCGTCGCTCAGCAGAACATGCTGACGATCACCGGCCGGCGATCAGAGAACCGAAATCGCGACGGCAATTTCCTGCACGTCGGGATCGCCACCCGTGCTTTCGAGCGGAAGTTCGAGCTTGCCGATTTCGTACGTGTCAGCTCCGCCGAGCTGCGCGACGGCCTGCTCTCGATCGAGCTGATCCGGGAAGTGCCGGAGGCGATGAAGCCGCGAAAGATCGAGATCGACGGCGGCGCTCCGACTATCGAGAGCCGATCGACGGAAACCCACCGCGATCAGGAGCCGGCGAAAGCCGAACAGAGCGCCTGACCTTTGACTTTCATCCGGCGCCGGCACTTCCGGCGCCGGTTCTTTCACCGAACGCGGATCCCATCCCGCCCGCTTTGCATGAACGGGCGATTCAGCTTCCATTTAGCCTTTCCGGTGCATGGCGACGGACAGACGGCGGCCGGGGCACACCAGGCCGATCGCAGAACAGAAGAAAAGAACGAGACATGAATTTCCGGAGAAGGCTGCAGAATCCGTTCGTCCTCGTAGGCCAGGGCTTCATGGCGGGCGCCGTCCTCTTCTTCGCCTTCCTTCATCAGAGCGGGGAAGCGCACTCCGCAGCGCCGGCCGGACCGGACACGCAGGTGGAGGTCGTCGCCGGCCAGCGGTGATGCACCGAGGATCGGGGGTCACCCGCAAGGGATCGGCGTTCCGTTACCTTCGTCACGGCCATTGCGGCTGGTGGAGCCACACCCTAGGCTCCCGCCCCGATGGACATCTACCTGCCGATCGCGGGATTATCCGTAAACGCTCTGGTGATCATCGGCCTCGGCGGGCTGGTCGGGCTGCTGACCGGAATGGTCGGCGTCGGCGGCGGTTTCCTGACGACGCCAATCCTCATGTTCTACGGTATTCCCCCGGCCGTCGCCGTGGCGTCGGCCACGACCCAGATTACCGGAACGAGCATTTCCGGCGTTCTCGCTCACCGTCGCCGCCGGGGTGTCGACCTGAGAATGGGGGTGGTGATCATCGTCGGCGGAGTCGTGGGCTCGATCGTCGGCGGGTTCATGTTCCGGCTGCTGCAGCAGGGTGGCCAGATCGATACCGTCATCTCGATCCTGTACGTGCTCCTGCTCGGCAGCATCGGCCTCATCATGGCCAAGGAATCGGCGACGGCCCTGGAGATCATCAAGCCCAGGGCGCGCGGGTCAGATCGGCCGCCGCGTCGTCACAATCCGCTGATCGCCGCTTTACCGATGCGATGGCGCTTCTACCGTTCAGGCCTCTATATCTCGCCGCTGGCGCCGCTCGGGCTCGGCTTCATCTCGGGCCTTCTCACCGCCTTGCTGGGAATCGGCGGCGGTTTCATCATGGTGCCGGCGATGATCTACCTGCTCGGAATGTCGGCGCACGTCGTGGTCGGCACCTCGCTTCTCCAGATCCTGTTCGTGACCGGCGCGACGACCCTGGTCCATGCGACCACCACCCGATCGGTCGACATCGTCCTTGCCGGCCTGCTCCTGCTCGGCTCTGTTATCGGCGCTCAATATGGCGCCAGGTTCGCACAGAAGATGAAACCCGAACTGCTCCGAATGATCCTCGCGATCGTCGTCCTCGCCGTCGCGGCACGAATGGCGCTTCAGCTCGGCTGGCAGCCGGAGGAGATCTACACGGTGCAGATGCTGTGAGCGGCCTTCGTACTCTGGCCCTCGCTCTTCTGGCGCCGCTTTTGCTGGGCCAGGCCCAGCCGCGCCTGGTGCCGGATGTCTCCCAGCACAATATCGAGATTCGCTACAGTTTCACGGGGGCGGAGCTGCTGCTGTTCGGCGCCATCCTTTACCCTGGCGGGCGAACGCCGGATGAAGCGGCCGACATCGCCGTCGTTCTCAAGGGACCTCTCGAGCCGATCGTCGTCCGCGAAAAGCAGAAGGTGGCGGGCATCTGGGTGAATGTGGAGCGGGTCCGGTTTCGCTCGGCCCCGGCTTATTACGCCCTTGCCTCTTCGAGGCCGATTGGCGACCTCGTCGACGAGCGAACCGCCGCGATCTACGAGCTCGGGCTCGAGAACCTGCAGCTTTCGCCCGGCGGCGGCGCGTCGCCGGAGGTGATGCGCCGGTTCGAGCAAGGGCTGATCGATCTTCGGCGGCGCCAGCAGGTCTATGCCGAATATCCCGACGGGGTCGCGATCAGCGAGGGGGTTCTCTACCGGGCCAGGATCGCCATTCCCGCCCGGGTCCCGGTCGGTACCTACACCGCCGAAACCTTTCTGATCAAAGACGGGCGGATCATCGCCGGTGCCGATCGCGAGATCAATATCGAGAAGCTGGGTTTCGAACGCTTCGTCGCCGATGCTGCCGAGCGCTGGTCGCTCGCTTACGGCATCGTCGCCGTCGCCCTGTCGCTTCTACTGGGCTGGGGCGCCAGCATGGTGTTCAGTCGCAGGTACGCCTGATCGCAAACGCCTTGTTTACCCGTTTCAGTTAAGCCGGCGGCTCACCAGAGCTGATGAAGGCAATCGGGGGCAAAATGGACGGGCTGAATCACCACAATTTCCCGGAAACGGACGGCGAGCGCCAGACCGTCGAGCACAATCCGACTCCTCGCCGGACTTTGGTGTCGCAGCATGAGGCCCTCGGCCAGGTTGTCGAGATTGCCGGCAGCGGCGCGCTGATCGAAATTTCCAGCCGCCGGCTGAACGAACTGATCGACGATCCCGACCCCAGTGTCGCCATGTCGGGCCAGGTCGGAAGTCAGATCAAGATCGACTCCGGCCGTCGCTGGCTTCTCGCCAACGTCCGCGGCCTCAGGGTGACCGACGCCGAAGCCGGCGTCGTCGCCGCCGACATCGACTTCCTCGGCGAAGGCGACGAGGATCCGCAGACCGGCAAGCTGGTCAATTTCAAGCGCGGAATCACGGCCTATCCGATCCCCGGAAGCCAGGTCTATCCAGTGACCGGGAACGATCTGAAGCAGATGTTCGCGGCCGACGGCAACGCCCATATCGAGATCGGCACGGTGTATCCGACCAAGGACGTTCGCGGCGCGCTTTATATCGATGCCCTGCTCGGCAAGCACTTCGCGCTCCTGGGCTCCACCGGTACCGGCAAATCCACCGCCGCGGCCCTGATCATGCACCGCATTTGCGAGCTCTCGCCCGAGGGCCATATCGTCATGATCGATCCGCACGGCGAATATTCGGCGGCATTCAAGGGCTGTGGCGAGCTGTTCAACGTCGACAATCTCGCCATGCCCTACTGGCTGATGAACTTCGAGGAACATTGCGAGGTGTTCATCACCACGACCGGTGCCGATCGCCAGTGCGATATGGATATTCTCGCCAAGTGCCTGCTCCAGGCCCGCGCCAAGAACCGCGCTGCCGAAGGCCTCACAAAGCTGACCGTCGATTCGCCGATTCCTTATGCGCTTTCGGATCTTACCAACGCGATCACCCATGAAATGGGATTGCTCAACAAGGCGACGGACACAGCCCCGTTCATGCGCCTCAAGAGCAAGATCGACGAGCTGAAGTCGGATCCGCGCTACCAGTTCATGTTCTCGGGCATGCTGATCGCCGACCAGATGGCCTCGTTCATCAGCAAGATCTTCCGCCTCCCGGCCAAGGGAAAGCCGATCTCCATTATCGACGTTTCGGGCGTTCCGTCTGACATCGTCTCGGTGGTGGTCGCGGTCCTGTCGCGGCTGGTATTCGATTATGCCATCTGGTCGCGCAACGAAGTGCAGCGCCCGGTCCTCCTGGTCT
>DASTDX010000188.1:0-21786 GCA_035710145.1 Allosphingosinicella sp. | reverse complement strand
CGGGGACGACCGCGTCGAGTTTCTCCGATTCGATCGGGAGTGCATGACGATTGAGCAGAGCCTGTTCGAACGAGGGCCAGACGGCAGCCACATTGCTGTCGGTGGTCGCCTTGTTCGGCTCGAGACGCTGGTAACGCATTTGATCCTCCGGTGTGACGAGAAAAGCCAGGCGGCTACTCGCCCAGAATCAAGCGCTTGTCCCTACGGAATGTCCCGTAGATCGCTCTCGCGGGTGGGCGCGGAGAAGCAAGAATGCGAAGCTGGCGATCCACAGCAAGAAGGCTGCGAAGATCACGCGCTCGATCAGACCGAGATAAGGCGTTGGTTGTCCCTCGGGGATGGCGGGAGCGAGAAAGGCCGTCCACACCCCGAACACGAGCATGATCAGGATGGTCGTCACGGAGAAGAGACGAAACTTCCGGCCAAACTCGCGCGCGCCGAAGCCTATCGCCACAATCAGCAGGAGTACGTTGACCCCGCCCAGGACGATATGCC
Source organism: Allosphingosinicella sp. (assembly GCA_035710145.1). GTDB lineage: Bacteria > Pseudomonadota > Alphaproteobacteria > Sphingomonadales > Sphingomonadaceae > Allosphingosinicella. The sequence continues at coordinate 21,291 of DASTDX010000188.1, read as the reverse complement.
CGATGTCCGTGAAGCTTGGCTCGACCCCACGCATATGCATCGGAAAGAAAGGCTGGACGAGACCGACCAGGCCCACCGTTGCGAGCAGGGCTCCGGCGACCAGCCGTCCATTTCTGCCGCCGGCCGATGACGAGACGCCGCCGCCAAAGGCAATCAGGAGGAGCGAATAAGCGATATAAAAGGGAGACAGCAATTGCCGGGTCGGCGCATCCACAGCCGACATCTCGCTGACCGTTTGCGAGGTATAGGAATAATCTTCCCAGCTCACCGCGCCGAGAATGTCGATGCCGACCCAGAGCAAGGATGAGAGGACTCCGAGGCAGAGCAGGATCCGGGTCACCATCGTCGCTCTCCTTTCCCACATTCCTAACGTGGCACGAGCGAGCAAGCGGCGCCCTACGCAATTGCCCGGAGCGCCGCCGAGAATGCCCTAGGGACCATTGCGTACAGACAGACGCCCTTCGCCGCCGCCAGGTTATTCGATCGCAGTCGGGAGGCTCGGATGCGCATCTGGAACATCGTCAGGGGTACCGGGGCGTTGGCCCTGGCTGCCGGATCGGCCACTTATGTGAACTTCCGCCGTGAAATGAAGCAGGCTTGCGCGGCGCTGGAGGCAGGCAGCCTTATCATCGAAACCGCCGGCGGCCCGATCGAGTTCGGCCGCGAAGGCGCGGGCGCTCCAGCGCTGGTCATCCACGGCGCCGGGGGTGGCTACGACCAGGGCCTGATGATCGGACGCGATACGCTCGGGTCCGGATTTGACCTCATCGCACCGTCACGCTTCGGATATCTGCGGACCCCGCTCGGGTCGGACCTGTCGCCCTCGGCCCAGGCCGATGCGCACGCAGCATTGCTGGATGCGCTTGGCATCGACAAGGTGGTCGTGCTCGCCGCGTCCGCCGGTGCTCCCAGCGCGATCGAGCTGGCGCTCCGCTTCCCGAACCGGGTGTCGTCCATGGTCCTCCTGGTTCCGCGCGCTTATGCCCCCGGGCAGATCGTCGGGCCGGACAAGTCGCGGTCGAGCCAGGCGGTTCTACGACTGATCGAAGCGTCGGCCGATTTCGCCTTCTGGCTGGGCATTCGATTCGCTCGGCCGGCAATCGTCCGCTTTCTTGGTGTGCCGCCGGAACTGGAGGCGCGGGCCGCCCCCGAGGAGCGCGAGAAAATCACTGCCCTCATGCGCAGCATCCTGCCGCTGTCGCGGCGGATCGCCGGCATCGACGCAGAAGACGCCTTCGAAATGGTCGAGTGGCCGCTTCACAGAGTGCTCTGCCCGACCCTGATCGTGAGCGCAGAGGACGACCTGTTCGGCACGCTTGCCGGGGCCCGTTTCACGGCGGAACATATAAACGATGCCGAACTCAAGGTGTTCGAGGAGGGCGGGCACCTCCTGGTCGGGCACGGTGATGAGGTCAGAAAAATCGTCGCGGATTTCCTCAACCGGCAGAGGCGAGTCAGGAAAGCCGCCTGACCCCACCCCCATGCGCCGTCGAACGATGGGGCTGCAGGTCCAGCGGGGATAATTCATCGCCGGCGCGAGGTTTAAGTACCATCCCGTATTCCGCGCGGGCGACCCATCCGCCAACTGGGAACGATGTGGTCGAACGTGCGCCTGGAGCTTGCCCAAACCCCCGAATTCCCTCGCGGCTCGGCGAGCCGCGCCTATCTCCTGAGGGTGCCGCTCGATCGGAGAGGCCACATCGACGCGCGCGAGCTGCGCAAGGCCCCCGGGGACGCGACGGTACGGCGTTACTGGCCGAGCGAGCGCGATGTCGTCGGTTTTCTGGTTCCGGAGCAGGGCGGCTGGGCGCTGAGTTTCGACGGCTCCGGCACCGACCGAAGCCCCGACGCCTTTCACCTGGCGGCAACGGCGTTCGCGCTCGGCAAGAAAGTCACGATCACGCAGCCCGATGGTCGCTGTCTGCCTTTTCGGGTGGCGAGGATCAGCGAGCTCGTTCCCGTCTAGGTGGCTGCTTTTGCGTTCTTGCCCGATTATTGGAGCGTCATGAATCCCGGCGCCGCCGAACCTTCGAACGCCGCCCACAATGGCGAGCGCCAAAGCGAATCGCACCTTCGCTCGATCCTTGCGACGGTGCCCGACGCGATGGTCGTGATCGACGAGAGGGGAAACATCCTTTCCTTCTCCGCGGCCGCAGAGAAGATGTTCGGATTCACCGAAGACGAAGTCCTTGGCGAGAATGTGAGCATGCTTATGCCCTCTCCAGACCGGGAGCGGCATGATTCCTACCTCGCAAATTACCTCGCCACCGGCGAGCGCAAGATAATCGGAATCGGACGGGTGACGACCGCCCGTCACCGGAACGGCTATACCTTCCCGATCGAACTGGCCGTGGGCGAGGCCTGGCTCGAAGGCCGGCGGATCTTCACCGGCTTCATGCGCGACCTGACGGAAAGACAGCAGACCGAACTTCGGCTTCAGGATCTCCAGTCCGAACTCGCCCATGTAGGGCGAGTGAGCGAGGTGGGCACGCTCGCTTCGGCTCTGGCCCACGAGCTCAACCAGCCTTTGACGGCAGTCGCCAATTATTGCGAAACCGCGCGCGATCTGCTCGCGGGACCCTTGGATCCGGAAACCGTGGACGTCCTTCGGGAAGCGCTTGACGATGCCGCGCAGCAGTCGGTTCGGGCGGGGCAGATCGTCCGCCGTCTGCGCGACTTCATCACCCACGGCAGGACCGAACGACGGGTCGAGAACCTGCCCCGTCTGATCAACGAGGCCAACGCCCTCGCCTTGGTCGGGTCACGAGAGCATGAGATAGAAGTGCAGGTCGATCTGGATCCGGAGGCAAGATCGGTCCTGGTCGACCGGATTCAGATTCAGCAGGTCCTGGTCAACCTCATCAGAAACGGGATCGACGCGATGGCGAGCAGCCGCGTACGCGTGCTCGGCATCGCCACGAAGCGGGACGGAGAGGGGTGGATACGCGTCACCGTCAGCGATACCGGAAGCGGGATCAGCGATTCGGTCGCGGCGCAGCTTTTCCAGCCGTTCGTGACGTCCAAGGAGCATGGAATGGGTATCGGACTATCGATCTGCCGAACGATCATCGAAGCGCATGGCGGCCGCATCTGGTTCGAGCCCGGCCTCCGCAGTGGCACCCTCTTCCATTTCACGCTGGCGGACGCCGAAGCTTTCAATGACTGATCAGGACAAGCCGATCGTTCACCTGGTGGACGACGAGGAGGCCATCCGGCGCTCGGCGGGCTTCATGCTGAAGACCTCGGGTTATCGCGTCCGAACCTTCGAATCCGGTGTCGAGCTGCTCAAGCATGTCAGGGACATCGAGCCCGGCTGCATTTTGCTCGACATACGCATGCCCGGCATGGACGGTCTCGAAGTGCAGCAGGCCCTGCGTGACCAGGGTGTCACGCTGCCGGTGGTCGTCATGACGGGTCACGGCGATATCAGCGTTGCCGTGAGGGCGATGAAGGCGGGCGCCGTCGATTTCATCGAAAAGCCGTTCGAGAAGAAGGTGCTCCTGACCGCGCTGGAGCAGGGATTTTCGCGTCTTCGCAAGGCCGACCAGAGCCAGGAGCGGGAGCAGGAAGCAGCGCTTCGGATCGGTTCGCTGACGACCCGCGAACGCGAAGTGCTCGAAGGCCTGGCGCGCGGATATCCGAACAAGACCATCGCCTACGATCTGGGGCTGAGCCCGCGCACCGTCGAGATCCACCGCGCCAATCTGATGCAGAAGCTGAATGTGCACAGCCTTTCGGATGCGCTCCGGATCGCCTTCGCTGCCGGGATGGGCGAGTCACCCGAATAGCCTAGTGAAAGCGGACTGATCTTACTCGTGCTGCCGAGATACGCGTCGGACTCGTGCCGCGTGTGTCAGGGGCGTTCGTCGCTTTCAAGCACCGTCGCCTGCGCCGGCCCGTCCGTCCGAAGCGAATCCTGGGTGACGACGACCGTCGTTCCAGGTGCGAGGATGGCCTCGACATTTTGCCGGAAACCGTCCTCGACGTGAATCCGGCCCCGCAATTCGGATCCAGGGTCCGTCTCCTGGCCGGGCACGGAGATTCGGATCCAGCTGCGCTCAGCGCCGACCCCGGCTCGTAGCATGTAGGCCGTGGTTCGGTCGATCGTTCCGTCGATGGTCACCGGGGCGCTACCAATGACAATGCCGTTGCGAAGGACGAGGACCCGGCCGTCGGCGGCGCTCACGACGATGGAAACGGGCCCGGCGGCAGCCGCCTCCGGCTGCCAGATCGGCGGCGCTTCGAGGCTTGAGGCGATTCGCCGCCCGCCCAGCAGCGCTTCCACCGGGGCGACGCGCGGCACCGCCGAATCCTCGGTCACGACCACGGTCATGCCGAGGTGGGATACGCCGTAGAGCAAGCGCGCAAATTCGTGCGGAAGCCTGATGCAGCCGTGGGACGCCGGATAGCCGGGCAGCTCGCCGCCGTGAAGCGCGACACCCCCCCAGGTCAGGCGCTGCATGTAGGGCATGGGCGCATTGTTATAGAGACTTGAGTAATGTTCGACCCGGCGCTGGAGGATCGTGAACATGCCGGTCGGGGTTTGGTGTCCTGGCCGTCCCGTCGAGACGGTCGTGATGCCGATGGGAAGGCCGTTGCGATAGATGACGGCGCGTTGCGTCGTCAGGCTCACCACCAGGAGGACGGGGCCCTCCGGAGCGATTTCCGGGACCCACAGAAATTCCCCGGGCTCCAGCCGTTCTGCCGCCGCGATGACGGAGCCGGACTCCAGGGTCGGCTCGGCAGACCAGGCCATCGATCCCCAACCGAGGATCGAAAGTGCCAGAATTTTTCTTGCCAGCCGCAACATGTCGGTCCCTTCCCCACGAAGCACAGGCTCCGCACTCTCGACATCATTACACGCGAGCCGGGACAGCGCGCCTTACGGTTTTCCCCTTAACCGCACGACCTCTCGACTAAGGAGACTTACTGATCGGCACGGACCGGGAGCGTGTGCATCCTGTCGGCGGTTTCACGGAGGCCTGGGGGATACTTATGCGAGACTTGCTGCTTCATCTCAGCAGCTATCCCAAGCCGACCCCAGGCTGGGCCGTCCTCGCGGCGATCTCCGCAGCAGACGCATGGGAAGCCCGGCTTTCGGTCGCGCTCGGCCATGTTCATGTCCCAAGGGTTTCGAACTTCCTGGCCGACGCATTGGTCGATGCGAAAAAGGCGATCGCGGCCGAGAACGCGAAAAGCGATTGCCAGGCGAAGGCCTTGCTCGAGACGTTCGCCTCCGAAATCGGCCCCGAACGACGCGGCGACGAGATCCTCATCGAATGCGGCTGGACGGCAACGGCGCGAGAACTTGTCCGACGGGCGAGACGCTACGACCTCACGATCCTGCCCAAATATGGGCAGCCGGACCTGAACCCGATCGCCGAAGGCCTGATTTTCGAATCGGGCAGGCCGGTGCTCCTGCTCCCCGAACGCGGTGGAGCCGGCCATCGGTTCGCCGCCATCACGATCGGGTGGGACGGAAGCCGGGCGGCCGCCCGGGCACTGGGCGACTCGCTGCCGCTCTGCCGACAGGCCGAGTCCGTGGAGCTGGTCGCCGTCACCGGCGAGAAAGGGCTGCCCGCGGACCCCGGGTTGAACGACATCCGTCACCACCTTGCCACGCATGATGTAGACGCCAGCCTGGTCGAATTGCCGGCGCAGGGACTCGATGCCGGGTCCGCGTTGCTCCGACACTGCGCCGACGCGGGAGCGGACCTGCTGGTCATGGGGGCGTACGGTCATTCCCGGTTACGCGAGTTCGTGCTCGGCGGTGCCACCCGCTCGGTGCTCGCGGCGGCCGAGATCCCGGTGCTGCTGTCACACTGATGGGGGAAAGTCGCGCCCATATCATCGTGTCGACCTGGTTCACACCGATCGTCGGTCGCTCTACCTGATGCGAATGGCGTCCAATCGCCTCAGGGGCACCGGGTGAACGACTATGTCTCCGCAGCAACGCCAGGCGCCGTCCTCCCCGGCCTCGCCCTTGCGTTGGCCGTGGGCCTCCTTCTCGGCGTCGAGCGGGGCTGGAGCCTGCGCGATGAAGAATCAGGCGGACGAGTCGCCGGAATCCGCACTTTCGCGCTGCTGGGCCTGCTTGGTGGCGTAGCGGGGCTGATCGCGAGGAGCGGCGGCTGGCCGCTCTCCGTCATCCTGGTCGGCGGGGCCATCGCGGCGCTTATGGTCGGCTACGCCGCCGACATCCGCCGCGACAACAATGTCAGCGCGACCTCGGCGCTTGCGGGCGTCGTTGCGCTCGCGCTGGGCGCAACGGCGACGATCGGTTTCATGGCCATCGCGTCCGCCGGAGCGGGGGCCGCAGTGATCCTCCTCGCCTCGCGCGAACCGCTGCATCGCATCATCAAGGCGACGAGCGACACCGATATCAAGGCCCTGCTTCGGCTCGTCCTGGTCGTCTTCATCGTGCTGCCGCTGCTTCCGGACGACCATATGGGACCGTTCGGGGCGCTCAATCCCTACCGGCTCTGGACGGTGGTGGTCATCACCGGATCGATTTCGTTCGTCGGCTACATCCTGGTTCGGTGGCTCGGCGAACGGCGGGGCACGCTGGTGACTGCTGCCGTCGGCGCCCTGGTCTCCTCGACGGCCGTGACGGTCGAAGCCGCGCGTCGTGCGCGGGAAGGCGCCACCGCGCCCGGCCATCAGGTCGGAGTCGCTATCGCATCGACGATCATGCTTGGGCGCTCGCTCTTCCTGGTGGCGATGCTTGCCCCGTTCGCGTTCGCGCCTTTCGCGCAAATGGTGCTGCCCGGGCTCCTGGTTTCGGCCTTGGCGTCCGGCCTGCTCCTCTATTTGGGCAGAGCCCAAACAAGAAAGGTGCCTGCCGGTCGGATCAAGCCGCCGGGACTTGGGCTGGCCTTCCTGTTTGCAACGACCGTCGCGATCCTCGCGGTCGGATCAGCCTGGGCGCAATCCTTGTGGGGCGGGGACAGCGGCGCGATCCTCATCGCGATCGGCGGTCTTGCGGACATTGACGCGGCCATCGCCGCGGTGGGAGCGTTGCCGCCGGGATCGCTGGAAGTTCCCGTGGCCGCCTTGGCACTGGCCGGACCCACCTTTTTCAACACCCTGTTCAAGCTTGGCCTGTTCGTCTTCATGGCGGGCTGGCGGCGCGCGATCGGCGGAGGGGTGGCGCTGGCCTCGGTCGCGGTGGCGCTCCTGATTCCGATCCTGCTAGCCTTGACCTGACCCGCTCTGGAAGGATGACCATGGCCTCACCTGCCGCTGAATATCAGGCCAAGCTCATGACGGCCGACCAGGCCGTGGCTGCGATTCCAAGCGACTCGGATATCGCCATCGGGATGGCCGTGGCCGAGCCGCCCGCTTTGCTGACGGCCCTCGCGGCGCGAGTCGAAGCCGGCGGACTGCAGGACCTTCGAACCTGGTATTTTCACTCCCTGGTCCACGCCGGCACGACACTGCTTCGCTACGAGCTGCTCGATCGCGTGCGGCCCCATTGCATGTTCCTCAGCCCGATCGAGCGCGCCCTGATCCAGCGCGGCGAGGCGGACGATCGCGTCCCTATCGAGTTCGTTCCCACCGCCTTCAGTGAATCGTCTCGCCTCCTGTCGGAGCGGGTCGCGCTGGACGCCTTCGTTACCACCGTGTCGCCGATGGATCGCAACGGCTGGTTCACGTTCGGAACCAGCAACGATTACGGAACCACGGCCGCCCGGGCCGCGCGGCGCCTGATCGTCGAGGTCAACCCGAACATGCCGCGCGTATTCGGCGAGTCACTGCTGCACATTTCCGAGGTCGACGCGATCGTCGAGAATGCGCAGCCTTTGTTCGAGGCCGCTTATCCGGAAGCGGCGGTCGAAGACGAGACGATCGCGACAATGATCGCCGGAATGATCGAGGACGGCGCCTGCATCCAGATGGGGATCGGCACGCTTCCGAATGCCGTCTGCGCCAAGCTGACCGGCCACCGAGACCTCGGCATTCACACCGAACTGATGACGCCCGCGCTTGCTCGACTCATCGAATGCGGCGCCGTCACGAATCGCCGCAAGACCACCTATCGGGGGCGAAGCGTCTTCACCTTCGCAATGGGGGACAAGGCCTTCTACGACTTCATCGACGACAACCCCTCCATGCACAGCGCGCCGGTCCAGGTCGTGAACGACCCCCGCCACATTTCGAAGAACGACCGGGTGGTTTCCGTCAACGCCACCCTTCAGGTCGATCTCGGCGGCGCCTGCAATTCCGAGCACATGCTCGGGCGGCAGTATAGCGGCTCCGGCGGGCAGCTGGATTTCGTCCGCGGCGCCCGCGCATCCGAGGGCGGAAAATCGATCATCGCCTGCCATTCGACCGCGCGCGAAGGGACGATCTCGAGGATCGTGCCGCAGCTCCAGGGACCGGTCACGACCCCCCGCAACGATACCCACATCGTCGTCACCGAATACGGATGGGTCGACCTGAAGGGAAAGTCTTTGCGCGAACGGGCGGAAGCCCTGATCAGCATCGCTCACCCCAAGTTCCGTGACGAACTCAGCGGCCCCGTCTCTTGACCGCGACCGATCCCATCCTCGGTGGCCCAGATAAACAGGATTGCGTGTCGATGAGATCGCTGATTGGTGGAAACCCGACAGAATGAACAGTCCGACCCTCATCATCCACGGCGCCGCCAGGACCGTCACCGGCTCCTGCTTCCAGCTTCGATGCGGACGGAGCGACGTCCTTGTTGATTGCGGCCTTTTCCAGGGTCCGCGGACGCTGGAAGCGCTCAACCACGAGCCTTTCGCCTTCGACCCGAGCAAGCTGGACTCGGTCGTGCTCACCCACGCCCATCTCGACCATAGCGGCCTCACCCCGCGGCTGGTCGGGAAAGGTTTCAAGGGGACGATCTTTGCGACCCGTCCGACCATCGACCTCCTCGGGGTCATGTGGCCCGATGCCGCGCGCATCCAGGAGCAGGATGCGGAGCGCCGCAACCGCCGTGCGGACCGCGCTGACGAGCCGCCGGTGGAGCCGATTTACGGCATGGAAGATGTCGAGACCGCGCTCGACCAGCTTCAGCCGGTCGAGCTCGAGGAAATATTGGAAGTGGCACCCGGGGTGGAGGCCCGCCTCTGGAATGCGGGACACATTCTCGGATCGGCATCCGTCGAAGTTCACGCCGGCGGGACGTCGCTCCTTTTTTCCGGCGATCTCGGCCCGCAGAACAAGAGCTTCCATCTCCAACCGGAAGGCCCGCAAGGGATCGACCATGTGCTGTGCGAAAGCACCTACGGCGATCGCGACCGGGAAGATGTGACCATTGCCCAGCGGCGCAAGTTGCTCGAGGCCGAGATCAAGGCGGCCCTCACCCGTGGCGGCAATCTGGTTATTCCGGTCTTCGCCCTCGAGCGCACCCAGGAGCTGCTGCTCGATCTCGCCAGCCTGATGAACAGCGGCGACCTGCGCCATAGCCAGGTGTTCATCGATTCACCGCTCGCTAGCCGGGCGACCGAAATATTCCGGAAGCACTCGAGCGAGCTCGAGGACATGGGCGACGGCGAGATCTTCCGACATCCCGCCTTTCACTACGTCGAAAGCGTCGATGCCTCGATCAGGCTGAATTCGATGTCCGGAGCGATCATTCTGGCGGCGTCCGGGATGTGCGAAGCTGGCCGGATCCGTCATCACCTGCGTAGCAACTTGCCGAGAAGCGAATCGACCGTCCTTTTCGTCGGTTTCCAGGCGCAGGGTACGCTTGGGCGGACGATCCTCGAAGGCGCCGGCCGGGTGCGAATCTCGGGCCGTGACGTCGCCGTCCGGGCGCAGATCAGACGCCTCGACAGTTATTCCGCTCATGCCGACCGCGGTGAGCTCATCGACTGGGTGAAGGCAAGGCAGCCTGTTCGGGGTAGCCTCTTTTTGACTCATGGCGAGGCTGACGCCCTGGAGGCCCTTCGACGCGACCTTCAGCCGGAACTCGCGTCCGTGATCGTGCCGGAGATCGGCGAGCATTATGATTTGCCTGCCGGGGCGCCGGCCCGTCGGATCGCGACCGGACGGACCGATCTTCGCGACGCACTCAGCCGCGACTGGCAGAACGATTATGCCGATTTCGCGGTCAATCTGAAACGCGAGCTGAAACGGATCGAATCCGGCCGTCAGCGGGCCGAGGCAATCGCCAGGATGAAGGCGGTCCTCGACGAGTTTGCCTCCCACCGAGAACGAAAGCACAAACACCGGTAATCGGCCGATCAGCCTCGTCCCGGCTTAATGCCGAACCTTGGTCCTAGTGGGCGAGCAAGAGCGGCAGCCGGCTGTCGACGAGCATGTCGCGCGTGGTCCCGCCCAGAATGGCTTCGCGAAGCCTTGCATGGCCGTAAGCGCCCATCACCAGATAATCCGCCCGAAGGGTGCCTGCGGCGTCGAGCAGGGCCGCAGAAGTGCTTCGATCGCCTTTCGGCCACTCGTGAAGCTCGGCAGTGATCCCGTGACGGGCGAGATATTGGCAACCGTCGGTGGCCGGAAATTCGGTCCGGTCGTCCACCACGGTGGCGATATGCACCGTGGCGGCGCTTGCCAGCATCGGCCGCGCCAGCCGGAGCGCGTGACAGCTTTCCGGGGAGCCGTTCCAGGCCACCAGTGCCGTCCCGCTGGCATTGATCGAGCGGGAAGACTGCGGGACCGCGAGCACGGGCGCGCGCGCATGAACGGCAACGTCGGCCGCGAGTGACAAGGGATCGCCCTGCGCCCCGCCGCGCTCGCCGGCGAGGCTGAGCACGATAAGGTCGCAAAGCCGCGAGCGATCGGTCACCATCTGTGCCGGCGACCCGTCCTGATGAAGCCAGTCCCACGAGACACCTTCCGAACGCAGACGTCCCTCGATCCGGCCGCGATGCTCGTCTTCCGCCTTGCGGACCTGCTCGAGGACGGTTGGAAGCGCATAGATCCCGCCGAACGGGTCGCTCATGATGAAGCCGTCGAACGGCGTCACCTGCAGGCAGGTGAGATGACCTTCGAACAGGCGGACCATGTCCAGCGCGGCCTGAAGGCGCGACTCCAGGCCGGAATCGTCATTCGCGTACAATAAGACCGACTTCATCTTCGACCTCCCGACAATGGCTCACGAGCGAGGCGTAGCCAACGCGTCCCCGCTCTCTCACAGGTTTCGCCGTTGCCTTGATGAGCTTAGGCCCGACGCCACGATCGCCCCATCCGGAGATTTACCTAGCACTCCGGACGAGGCCCGACGAATCCGGTTGGCTAATCAGATGCCCGCTCCAGGTGAAAGTTCGGCGCTCTAAGGCACTGGAGCGCGGTTGTGCCTGGCATCGCCCTCGAAGTTCAGCGCGGGCTCGGACTTTTCGAGCAGAGGGTCGCGGGTGCCGGCCAGATCCATCTCCACTTCCTGCCAGAAGACGTCGAGCAGTCCGGCAAGCTCTTTTATGTGGGGCACGTCGTGCCGTCGTACGAGCCGATACTTTTCGGTAAGCAGCGAAACCTCCGCGAGAATCAGCCGGATCAGTTCGCCGTGTTTGTCCAGCGAAGGGATGGCCTCATACGCCTCCACGGCCTGGGCTCGCAGCAATCCGTCGGTGTCAGCCATTTCACCCTCCCAGAAGTCGAATGAATCCACGCATGGTGGCCGCGGGATCCTCCGTCCCGAACAGCAAGATGGCGCCGGCGACCGCGGCGAACAGGAGCAGGACGATCATGATCGCCCAGAAGGACGCGATCCAGTCACGTGACCCTTTCACCTCGTCGGCCAGTGACCAGGCTAACGGGAGCGCCGGCTCGGCGCCCAGATTTTCGCGCACGATCGGGTCGGGTGTCGCGGCTTCGATTCCTTCCAGTGTCGATGGCGTCGGCGGCTCGGCGGGGTCAACGGCCGGCGTCGCGGGGTCATTCTGAAGCTCCCTGCGGCTGACGCCGCCGACCAGAGCCAGCTTCTCGCGGGCCAAAGCCGCTTTTTGTTCGTCGAGTTCGTGCTGCAGAGCGTCGATTTCGAAGTCGGACCGCGGAATCCGCTCGACCAGATCGCGCATTTCCCCGTCCAGCGACACCAGATCATCCATGGTCTTGAGCACCAGCCGCCGATCCCGCCTTTCGATGGCCACCTGAAGCCGAGCCATCCTGATCGCGCTGGCCCGAACCAGCATCAGGCCGCGGGCGAGCTCGTTGCCGCCGATCGCATTTTCCGGCCGATCGCCCCGCTGCAGCGGAAGGGCCGCCGTCCCGCCGTTCCCCATCGATCCCGGTCCCTCCACGCTCGTGCAAGACTCGCCTGCTGGGGACAGGATGCCGGACGACGGCGTTCGCGCAATCGTGACCGGGCCAGGAATGGCCAGTCCGTTCCGGCCCTGAGACGAGCGACGAAATGGCCGGTTCAAATGCCGCGAAGGGAGTTCACCGCGCTGTCGACTCGCGCGCGCGGCCTCTTGCTCAGTGCGTCATGACCGTCGGAATCGGACTGTCCGTCAGCATGTCCCTGCTGACGCCGCCGAACACCGCTTCCATGAGTGGATTGTGGCCAAACCCGCCCATGACGATATAGCCCGCGCCGCTGGACTTGGCCTCGGCGAGGATCGCGTCGGTGACCGGCAGCACGTCGACGGGCTGGCGATTGATCCGCGCGGATATGCCGTGCCTCGACAGATAAGCCGCCGCGTCTTCCGCGGGAATCTCCATCGGACCATCGTCGATCTCGATGATGGTGACGGCGCCGGCCAGTTGAAGCAGCGGAATAGCGGTTTGAACGGCCTTCATCGCTTCCTTCGAACCATTCCAGGCGATCACCGCCCGTCCGGATACCTGGAACCCCTTCGAATCTTCCGGAACAGCCACGACGGCCTTGCCGGTGCTGATGACGACGTCGCTCGTGAGCGAGCGCATCTCCGGGAACGGTGCCGAATCCAGGCGGCGGTTCAGGACGATGATGTCCGCGGTCTTCGCGGCTTCCTTCACCTGAATGGCGAAAGTGCCGGTCACGTCGATCCAGTCCCAGCTCACGTCTTCGCGTGCGAGCCGAAGCTCCAGCGCCTTCCGGTTGGCGCTTTCCCGCGCCCGCTCGTCCGCGATCAGCTCGCTCTCGACGGAAACTGTATAAAGATCGCCGCTCACGATCGGCATCGCTGTGACGTCCAGGCAGCTGAGGTGACCGCCCAGAGCGCGGGTGAGATCGAGCGCGGCCTGAAACCGGGCTTCCTGGCCGGGGTCGTCGTGAACCAGCAAAAGAACGTTCTTCATTTTTGCCTCCTCCAGCTCTCGATCGTCTTGCGCGCGTCGCTCGTGGCGTCAGGCCGCGGAATCTGAACTATGAAGGCGCGGGTGAACCGCGCCTCGGTCGAGAGGAGCCCCGCCGACGGGGTGGACGGCGGAGCTGCCTCCCGGGCTGCCGTGAGGCAGCCGACTCGTCGGTTCCGGTGAGGGGTGGGCACCTTCGGGGTCAGGCGAGTCGCCTCAGATTGCCGAAAAAGGCGAACGGTCCAATAAGTAATGTTCCGCAGGCGAACTGTTTGCGGCCTGAGAACCCTCGGGCATCCAGATCCTGTGGTACGGAGCAATACCTATAGGTAGGATTCTGAACCGGGCGCAGAAACTTTCCGGGCAAGGAGGCAGATCATGAAGCGTTTCAGCAGCCAGTTTCTAGCCATCGGCTTGCTGGTCGTCGGGATGTCCGGGACCGCGTTCGCGCAGACCCCGCCGCCTGCACATCAGCAACATGGGCAGATGCCCGCTCAACACCAGCAGCATCAGGGGCAAGGCCATCAGCCCGGCCAGCACCAGGAAAATTGCCAGTGTTGCTGTTGCCGGATGATGATGGAGATGATGCGGCGTCACGGCATGCATCAGCCCAACGCAGCGCCGGCGCAGCCGGATGCCCACCAGCAGCACCAGGGTGCCAACCCCAACTGAGGCTGACGACGGCCCGGGCCGATACACCGGGTCGGGCCGGACATAAGCAGAGGGTGGCGGAGCGGGAGGGATTCGAACCCTCGATACGGTTTTGCCGTATACTCACTTTCCAGGCGAGCGCCTTCGACCACTCGGCCACCGCTCCGCATGTCCTGGAAGGCAGCCATCTAGAGAGCCCGGCGCGTCAGGGCAAGGTGAGCGTTGACGCCTGAAATCAGGCCTTCGCTTGACCTCCCGCCGCCGCGTCGATCAGTCGGGCGAGGCCGATGTCGTTGCCGGTCACGCCGCCCTCGCTGTGGGTGGTCAGCAATATGTCGACCCGGTTCCAGCTGTTCGACCAGTCGGGATGATGATCGGCTTTCTCCGCCGCCAGAGCGACGCGGGCCATGAAGCCGAACGCTTCGCCGAAATCGGCGAAACGAAAGCTTTTGGCGATTCCCGAGCGGGCGTCGTCATAGGTCCAGCCGGGCAGCCCGCCCAAGGCCTCGGCGCGTTCTTCGTCGGTCAGTTTCGCCACCGCCTCTTCCTCCCGTGCCGCCCCCGAACTATGTCCCTGCCATGACCCGCGGTCAAACCTTCGCGCCCGACGCGGTCGAGATCGAGCGGCTCGCTGAGCAGGCGATCGCGGGCCTTCCCGAAATCTTCCGCAATCATCTTCGGGGCGTCGTCCTTCGCGTCGACGAGTTCGCCGACGAAGACGTGCTCGCCGAGCTGGGGATCGAGGATCCGTTCGATCTGACCGGCCTGTACCAGGGCCGATCGCTCGACAAGCAGAGCAGCCTCGCCTCGGGAGAGCTGCCACCGATGATCCATCTCTATCGGCGCCCACTGCTCGACGAATGGGTGGAGACGGGCGTCGATCTCGAAGCCCTGATCACCCATGTAATCGTCCACGAGGCCGGTCACCATTTCGGCTTTTCCGACGCGCAGATGCACGCGATCGAGGAAGCGGCCGAGTGAGTTCGCACTTGCTGGCCATGGAAAAGGTCACGCTCGATCGGGGTGGTCGAAGACTGTTCGAGGGCCTCGATCTCGCGCTCGGGGCCGGTGATGCGGTTCTGGTCACCGGCCCCAACGGGGTCGGCAAGTCCTCCCTCCTCCGGCTCGCCGCCGGCCTGCTCACGCCCGCGGCCGGGCGGGTCGATCGGGCGCCGGCGGCCCTCGTGGACGAGCATCTCGCGCTCGACGAGCGGCTGCCGCTTGGCCGCGCACTGGCTTTCTGGGCTTCGCTGGACGGCGGCGATCCGGCCCGGGGCATGGCCGACATGGGCCTATCCCATCTCGCCGACGTGCCGGTGCGGATGCTGTCGACCGGCCAGCGCAAACGGGCGGCCTTGGCCCGATTGATCGCCAGCGACCGGCCCCTGTGGCTGCTCGACGAGCCTGCCAACGGTCTCGATACCGACGGCCTCAACCGCCTCGCCGGGATACTCGCCGCCGCGCGCCGATCGGGCCGGGCGATCCTAGTGGCAAGCCATCAGCCGATCGGCCTCGACGACCATCGGACGGCGGCTTTGGCATGATCACCCTGATCGTTCGCGAATTGCGCCTGGCTTGGTCCGGCGGCGCTTTCCTGCTTCCCCTCCTGTTCTTCCTCCTTGTGGCCACCTTGTTCCCCTTCGCGGTCGGCCCGGACGGGCCTCTGCTCGCGCGGACCGGCGGCGGCGCCCTGTGGATGGCCGCCTTGCTCGCGGCCTTGCTTCCGATCGACCGGCTGGTCGAGCCGGACCGCGCCGCGGGCGTTCTCGATCAGCTTGCGGTTCGTGGCCTCAGCGAGGAGGGAATCGCTTTCGCCAAGCTCGCAGGCCACTGGCTGAGCTTCGGTCCGCCACTGATGCTCGCCGCCCTTCCGGGCGCGGCCCTGATGAAGCTGCCGGGCGACGTCTTGCTTCGGGTGGAACTCGGCCTGCTGGTCGGCACTCCGGGGCTTGCCGCTCTGACCCTAGGGGTGGCGGCCTTGACCGCGGGCCTGCGCCGGAGCGGCGCCCTGGCGGGCCTGCTGATGCTCCCGCTTGCGGTCCCGTTGCTGATCTTCGGCGCCGGACTGGTGGAGCGCGGCGACCGCGACGGCGCGCTCCAGCTGCTGGCCGCGGTTTCGCTCCTGCTCGTCGCCGGTGCACCGTTCGTCGCCGGAAGCGCGATCCGGGCCGCGCGCGACTGACCCGCGGTGAAAAGCTGAAGCTGAAGCCTCAGTCCCTCGACCAGCGGGCGAAGATCGCCGTCGGCAATAGAAGGCCGCGGGCTTCCTCCCGAACCGCCATGTCGCCGCATTCGACCGTTCCGGAAAGGTCGCCGAGGGCCTGGTTGAGAAGCTCGCCGATCGCCAGCGCCGACATCCGCACTGCGTAGACAGTGAGGACCAGGAAGCGGCTATCCGTATCGAGCAGCCGGCGGCAGTCGGCAATCAAGCCGGGCAGTCCTTCCTCCAGCCGCCACAGCTCCCCGTTGGGCCCGCGGCCGAACTTGGGGGGATCGAGAATGATCCCGTCATAGCGCCGCCCGCGCCGAACCTCCCGCGCCGCGAACTTGGCGGCATCGTCGACCATCCAGCGGATCGGCCGATCGGCCATGCCCGCGATCCGGGCATTCTCCTTGCCCGCCTCGACCGACTTCTTCGAGGCGTCCACATGGGTCAGACGGGCGCCGCGCGCCGCCATCGCCAGCGTGCCGACGCCGGTATAGCCGAACAGGTTGAGCGCCTCGCTGTCGGGCCCGAGCCGTTCCCGCATCCACGCCCATTGCGGCGCCATGTCCGGAAAGAAAGCGAGGTGGCGGAACGGCGTGCACTGGGCACGGAACCGAAGCTCCGCCCAGGTCAGCTCCCAACCCTCGCTTGGGACCGGGCCGGCGAACTGCCAGCGCCCGCCGCCTTCCTCGTCCGAGCCCGGGATGAACTCGCCGTCCGCCCGCCACTCGGCCGAGGCCGGCGCCCACATCGCCTGAGGCTCGGGTCGGACGAAGCGAAAACGGCCGTAACGCTCGAGCTTTCGGCCGTCGCCGGAATCGATCAGGCCGTAATCGGCCCAAGGCTCGGCGACGAGCGTCTGAAGGCCGTCCTTCATCGCCGCGATCAGGCCGCGCGGACGGCGGGAAAGCCGATCGTCGCCCGGGCGCGCGGCCCCTTCAGCATGTTCACACCGGCGGCACGGACCTCGTCGAGCGTGACCGCGTCGATCCTCGCGACGATCTCGGAAGGCTCGACCAGACGGCCATAGGTCGCCACCTGGCGGGCGAGGTAATTGGCCTGCCCCCAGGGGCTTTCCAGCCACATCAGCAAAGCGGCCTTCGCCTGGGTCTTTACCCGGGCCAGTTCGCGGTCGGTCGCCGTGGCCGCGGTATCGCCAAGCACCTGCTCGACCAGTTGCGCCGCCGGCGCCGACTGGGTGCGCGCCGTCGCCGCGTAGACGGAGACAAGGCCGCAATCCCGCCACGGCTGGAACGAGGCCCATACCGAATAGGCCAGACCACGCTCCTCGCGCAGCTGCTGGAACAGACGCGAAGAGGCGCCGCCGCCGGCAATGTCGGCAAACAATCGGGCGGCATAGGCCTGATCGTCGAGCAAGGCGGGGGCGGCAAAGCCCAAGGCGAGGTGCGCCTGATCACCCTGTCCGCGGCCGACCCGGTTGCCGCCGGTGAACCGAGCGGCCTCGGGCGGATCGATCTCGCCAGCGGGAAGGGAACCGAGCATCGCCTCGGCCAACTCGGCGAGGTGATCATGATCGACCTTTCCCGCCGCCACGAGGCACAGATTGCCGCCGCGATAACGTGTCTCCCGCCACTCCTGGAGATCGGCAAGCGTGATCGCTTCGATGCTCGCTTCGTCACCCAGTACGGAACGCCCCAACGGCTGTTCGGCAAAGGCCGCCATGTGGAGATCGTCGAAGATGATGTCGTTCGGCGTGTCGCGCGCCTCGCCCAGTTCCTGGAGGACGACGTCCTTCTCGCGCTCGAGGTCGGCGGCAGCGAAATGGGGCCGCTCGATCATGTCGGCGATAAGCTCGAGGCCCAAGCCGACATGCTCCGGGAGCACCGAGGCCGTAAAGACCGTCGAATCCCGGTCAGTTGCGGCGTTGAGTTCGCCGCCGACATCCTCGATCGCCTCGCTGATCTCGCGGGCATTGCGATCGCCGGCGCCCTTGAAGACCATGTGCTCGAACAGATGCGCGATGCCGTTGATCCGCGCGGGCTCGTGCCGCGAGCCGATCTCGGCGTGGAGGGAGACGGCCGCGGTCTCGGCGCCCGGCATCGTGCGGGTGGCGACCGTCAGCCCGTTGGCGAGGGTGGTGAGTTTCATCATGAAGGGCGGGATTTAGGGTGTCAGGGCTTCGGCGGCAACGTCTCCCGCCCGCGGCGGCGCAGGGCCAGGCCGTAGATCAGGGCCGCGGCGGCGGCGAAGAAGAACCATTGCAGGGCGTAGAGGAAGTGATTGTTGGAGATGTTCTCGATGCCGGATTCGGCACTTGGCAGCAGCGGCTCCGGGGCCTCGGCACGCGTCAGGACGATCCGATCGCCTTCGACCGCGCCGAGCCTTCCAGAGGTGGGACCAAGCGCCGACAGGCGAAGCTCTTCGTGCGGCATCGCGCTCCAGCCGGCATTGACGAACAGCCTGCCGGCGAGGCCGTCGGACCCCGGCCGGCACGGAAGAAAATAGGAATAGCCGCCGGCGCCGTCGCGGCTTCGGCCGCCGCGAAGCTGTGGGGCCAGCTGGCGCGCTTGGCAGGTGACGGTCACGCGTCGGAACGCCAGCGGCGGAAGCGTCGCTGTTCCCCCGGATCCACTCTCGAGCAGCGGATCGAGGTCGAGCGGCGGCAGCTGGGCGGCCGCCTTGTATTCGGCGATCAGCCCCTCTTTCCACTCGGCGCGCTGAAGCTGCCAGACGCCCAGTCCGATCATCGCCGCAACGGCGGCGGCGACGATGAGAGTCGGCAGGAGCGGAAGCCGATTCATGGCTCGCGGCTGATCTGACCTTCTCGGGCCCGGTGGCGATATTCGAGCGCGAGAAGCAGCGCCTTGCTGACTCGAAGCAGGCCGACGACGAGCACGGCGGTGAGCGGGAACCAGACCAGGATGTGGACCCAGAAAGGCGGCTCGACGCTGAGCTCGAGCCAGATGGCGAGGCCGGTGATCAGCCCGCCGACGATGAAAATGAGGAAGGCGGCCGGGCCGTCACCGACGTTGAAGCCGGCAAAATCGAGCCCGCAGGCGCGGCAGCTCGGCGCGAAGGTGGCGATGCCCCCGAACAATGTCTTGCTTCCGCAGCGGGGGCAAAGGCCGCGAAGCGCGACCGAGGTCGAGGTGGGTTCCGTTTCCATGATGCCCGGAAAGTGGGGGCCGGGCTGCCTTTTTCCTAGTGGAATTCGGCGCCCCAGCCGCCCCAGACGTAGATGCACAGGAACAGGAACAGCCAGACGACGTCGACGAAGTGCCAGTACCAGGCCGCCGCCTCGAAGCCGAAATGCTGCCGCGGGGTGAAATGGCCCTTGTGGGCCCGCGCCACGCAGACGATCAGAAAGATCGTCCCGACAATGACGTGGAAGCCGTGGAAGCCGGTCGCCATGAAGAAAGCGGACGTATAGATATTGTCGGCGAAGCCGAACGGCGCATGGGTATATTCATAGGCCTGAACGCCGGTGAAGATGAGGCCGAGGGCGATCGTCGCCCAAAGGCCGTTGATCAGCCCCTTGCGATCGCCGTGGATCAGGGAATGGTGCGCCCAGGTCACCGTCGTTCCCGAGCAGAGCAGGATCATGGTGTTGAGCAGCGGCCAGCCGAACGGATCGAGGACGTGCATGCCTTCGGGCGGCCAGACGCCGCCGACCGATTCCGCGGTGGACGGGAACAGCGAGGCGTTGAACCAGGCCCAGAACCAGGCGACGAAGAACATCACTTCCGAAGCGATGAACAGGATCATTCCGTAGCGCAGGTGAAGCTGGACGATCGGCGTGTGATCGCCGCCATGCGCTTCCTTGATCACGTCCGCCCACCAGCTGAACATCGTGAAGACGACGCCGAGCAGGCCCGCAAGCATCACATAGGTGCCATAGGGATTGTCGTGCATCCACATCACCGCTCCGCCGAACAGAGCGAGCGCCGAGATCGAGCCGATCAGCGGCCAGACGCTGGGCGGCAGGATGTGATATTGATGGTTTTTGGCTCCAGCCATGCTTCAGTCCCTGTCTATGCTCGCCGTGCTCTAGCTTCCGCTATTCGGCTGGTCCACTGGGTAAAAGGTGTAGGATAAGGTGATCTCGCTGATGTCGCGCGCGTCCGGATCGTCGAGGATCTTCGGATCGACGTAAAAGACCACGGGCATGCTCACTTCCTGCCCCGGCTCGAGCCGTTGCTCGGTGAAGCAGAAACACTGGATCTTGGTGAAATACTGCCCTGCCTGGACCGGGGTGACGTTGAACGTCGCTGTGCCCGTGACCGCATGATCGGACAGGTTGCGGGCCGTATAATTGGCGATGTTGCGGGCGCCGACGGCGACCCGCCGGTGGGTATCGACGGGCTCGAACCGCCACGGCAGAGCCGATGAGGTGTTCGCGTCGAAGCGGACGCTGATCAGCCGGCCGACCGGCCCCGGCGCTTCCGATCCGACCGCCATCTGGGTCGTGCCGCCGAACCCGGTGACCTGGCAGAAGATCCGGTAGAGCGGCACGCTCGCGAAGGCCAGGCCGACCATCGCCGCCACCAGCAATGCGGCCAGCATGGCCGTCCGGCCATTCCTTCGAGCCAACGCCGTCACTGGGATCCGATCCGCACGATGGTGATCAAATAGAGGAGGACGACGAACGCGCCGAGCGCCAGCGCCATCATCAGCGCCCGGGATTTGCGGCGCCGTGCGGCTTCGTCCGCCAGAGGATCCTCGCTCATGCCAGCAAAACCTTGTCCGCCACCAGGGCGCCGAAGATCGCGAAAAGATACAGAACCGAGAACCCGAACAGTCTCTTCTCGGCCTTCATTTCCTTCGGGTCCACGGTCCGGCTGGCGAGGACCTGGAAAGCGAGCAGCAGGAAGACGATACTGAGCGCGGCCGCGGCGGCACCGTAGAGCGCGCCGGTCAGCCCCAGCGGCCAGGGCGCCACCGCCACGCCCGCCATCGGCAAGGTGTAGAGCAGGATATGCTGGCGCGTCGTCCGCTCGCCGGCGACGACCGGAAGCATGGGCACCCGGGCGTTGGCGTAATCGCCGCGCACGAACAGGGACAGGGCCCAGAAATGGGGCGGAGTCCAAAGGAAGATGAGGGCGAACAGGAGCAAGGGCAGAAGGGTCGCATCGCCGGTGACTGCGGCCCAGCCGATCAGCGGCGGGAAGGCACCGGCGGCGCCACCGATGACGATGTTCTGCGGAGTCCTTCGCTTCAGCCAGACCGTATAGACGAGGACGTAGAAAAGGATCGACACCGCGAGGATCGCGGCC
>DASTDX010000187.1:0-7555 GCA_035710145.1 Allosphingosinicella sp. | reverse complement strand
CTCGAGGCTGCGGATCGTCCATCGCTTCGGAACATTGCTGCCGGGTGAGCCGATCGTCTTCGTCGCCGCAGCCTCCGCCCATCGTCGGGCGGCGTTCGAAGCGGCGGATTACGTGATGGACAGATTGAAGACCGACGCCTTGTTCTGGAAACGCGAGGACACGGCCAGCGGAAATCGCTGGATCGAGCCTCGCGATGATGACCATGTTGCTCGGCAGAGGTGGAGCGAAATG
Organism: Allosphingosinicella sp.; assembly: GCA_035710145.1. Classification (GTDB taxonomy): domain Bacteria; phylum Pseudomonadota; class Alphaproteobacteria; order Sphingomonadales; family Sphingomonadaceae; genus Allosphingosinicella. The sequence goes on along the minus strand of DASTDX010000187.1, from coordinate 7,323 downwards.
TGCCCGGAATAGATGAAAGCCGGACCTTCTATCCGCTCAGGATCGCGGTCCTTACCGTATCGGACACCCGCACGCGTGAGAATGATACGTCGGGAAAGCTGCTTGCCGATCGGCTCCAGGCCGCGGGGCACGCGCTCGCCGGAAGCGCCATCGTCACCGACGAAGTCGAAGCGATCCGGAGCCAGGTCAACGCCTGGGTCGAAGATCCCGACGTCGACGTGATCCTGAGCACTGGCGGCACGGGCTTCGCGCCGCGCGACGTGACTCCCGAAGCCGTGAAGCCGCTGTTTCGCCGCGAGATGGACGGCTTCTCGATCGTCTTTCACCAGGCCAGCCTGGGCACCGTCGGCGTGTCCACGTTGCAGTCGCGCGCCTTCGCCGGGCAGATCGAGGACACCTTCATTTTCTGCCTGCCGGGTTCGACCGGAGCCTGTCGCGATGGCTGGGACCTTGTCCTTTCGCTCGAGCTCGACAGCCGCTATCGCCCCTGCTCCCTGGCCGGCCAGGTGCCGCGACTGAGGCATGTGTGCGCATGAGCAAGCTCAGCCATGTCGGCGAGGATGGCCGGGCGCGGATGGTCGACGTGACGGAAAAGACCCCCAATGCCCGCACCGCCAGCGCGCAGGGCGTCCTGATCTGCCGTTCCGAAACGCTTGATTCGGTGAAGTCGGGAACGGCTCCGAAGGGATCGGTGATACAGACTGCCGAGCTTGCCGGAGTCATGGGCGCCAAGCGTACCGCCGACCTGATCCCGCTCTGTCATCCGCTTCCGCTCACCAAAATCGTGGTGACGATAGAGATGGACGAAAAGCTGCCGGGGTTCCGGATCGCCAGCGAAGTTCGAACGGTCGGCGCAACCGGCGTCGAGATGGAGGCTCTCACCGCGGTATCCATTGCCGGCCTGACCCTGTTCGACATGCTCAAGGCGATCGACCGGACGATGGAGATCGGCGAGGTTCGGGTGACGGCGAAGGAAGGCGGCAAGTCCGGAAGCTGGGAACGAGAATGATCTCGTTCGACGAGGCCGCGAGGCTGGTGGAGCAGGCCGCCCGACCAACGATCAGTGAACGCGTCCCGATCGGTGAGGCCGCGGGCCGAATACTGGCAAAAGCCGTGGTCGCCATGATCGATTCACCACCTTCCGATTGCTCGGCGATGGACGGCTATGCGGTTCGCGACGCCGATCTGCCCGGTCGGCTGCGAGTGATTGGCGAATCGTTCGCCGGCGGTGGCTTCGAAGGCCGTCTCCAAGCTGGCACCACGGTACGCATCTTCACCGGGGCGCCCGTTCCAGATGCCGCCGACCGGGTCGTCGTCCAGGAGGTAGTGACGCGCGAAGGCGATCAGGCGATCATCGCTGACCCTCCCGGGAAGGCGAATCATATCCGCCGGCGCGGATCCGATTTTCGTGCCGGTGAGACGCTGTTGCCGGCGGGCCGCCCGCTCGACCCGCGCGCGCTGATTGCCGCCGCGGGGGCGGATCTGCCCGACGTGGAGGTCTGGCGGCGGCCCCGGGTTCGAATCCTGGGGACGGGCGACGAACTCGCTGCCCCGGGGGAAGCGCGGCATCGCCCCGGCGCGATCCCCGAGAGCGTCTCGTTCGGCGTCGCCGCCCTCGTGGAGCAATATGGCGCCCTGAGCCTGGGCACTCGCCGCATCGGCGACGACCTTGCCGTGATGGAGGAAGCGGCGGGCGAGGCGCTCGCCGCGGCCGACCTTGTGGTGGTGACCGGCGGCGCTTCCGTCGGCGAGAAGGATTTTGCCAAGGCGATGTTCGAACGGCACGGACTGAAATTGATCTTCGCGAAAGTGGCGATCAAGCCGGGCAAACCCGTCTGGCTCGGCGAAGCCGGCGGAAAGCTGGTGATGGGGCTGCCCGGCAATCCAACGTCGGCGATGGTGACGGCGCGTCTGCTGCTCGCCCCGCTGGTGGCTGGCCTCGCCGGTTCGCGAGCGTCGCTCGAATGGCGACGAATTCCTCTTGCGACCTCACTGCCCGCCTGCGGCGATCGCGAGACCTTCCACCGCGCCCGGCTTGATGATGGTCGTGCCACCCTGGTGTCCAACCCTGACTCGAGCGCTCAGAAGGCGCTGGCCGAAGCCGATCTTCTGCTTCGAAGCCGCCCGAACGATCCTGCGCGCGAGGCGGGTGAGGAAATCGAGGCGATCGCTTTCTAATCTTCCGAGTGGAGCCGGGCTTCGGCTTCGGCCAGGTCGCCCGGAGTGTTGACGTTGAAAAAGGCATCTTCGGGCCATTCCACCGTCGAATAACCGATCAGCTCGGCGAAGCCGATCAGCGAGCGACGCCCGGTCGCGGCATATTCCTCCACTCGGCCGAGACCCGATCTACGCCACAGGCCGCAGACGGGATGAACGCAGCCGGCGCTCGCGGCCAAAGCGACCCCGTGGCCCGGCAAGGCAGCGGCCAGCCGCTCCGGCAGATCGTCCGGCAGGAACGGCGTGTCGCAGGGCATGGTGAGAATCACGGGGCCCTGGAGACGCACGGCCGAGGACAGGCCACCGAGCGGCCCTTCGAGCCCCGGCGGATCGACGAGCAAGGGCACCCCCGGATCGCGGACCTGACCCGGCTCGCGCACGGCGACGGCGACCTCGTCGCTCCAGCCCAGCGCACGTTCGACCGCGCGCTCGAGCAAGGTGCGGCCACCGAGCCGACGCAGCGCCTTGTCGCCGCCCATTCGGCGCCCTTGGCCTCCCGCCAGGATGAGGATGGCCGGCCTCAAGAGAAGATCAGTTTCGCGCCGGCACTGACGAGAACGAGACCAAGCCCCTGGAGCAATCGCGGTTTGGCCAGGCGGGCCGAGCCGAGCCAGGTGCCGACCAGAGCTCCAGCGGCCACCGCGCCGATCAGCCAGGGAAGTTCGGCGGGCAATGCCCGCACTGCGGCGACATTGCCCGCGAGGCCCGCCAGAGAGTTGAGGAAGATGAAGCCGGCGGCGACACCGGAGGTGCGCCGGGCATCCTCCCAACCGAAGAGGATGATCAACGGCGACAGGAAGATGCCCCCGCCCGTGCCGGTCAGTCCTGCCAGCAGGCCGAGACCGGCGCCGACGGGCAAGGTCAGCACCAAAGGCGGCTGGCGCGGCGTGTGCGCCGCAAGCTGTGTCGGCTGCCACATCAGTCGGATCGCGGCGACCCACAACAGGACTCCGACCATCGGGCGGTAGATCTCCGACGGAACCGAAATGCCGCCGCCGACGAAGGCGGCGGGCGCGGCCGTGACGACGAAGGCTGTGAGAAGACGCATGTTGATCTGACCGGCACGGGCATAACGCCAGGCGCCGACTCCGGCGACGATGAGGTTCAATGCCAAAGCGGTCGGACGCATTGTCTCTGGCGCGGTCGCGAACAGGGCCATGATCGCCAGATAAGCGGACGCCCCGCCATGCCCCACCGTCGAATAGAGGGCAGCCGCGAGGCCCATGAGAAGGGCAAGCCAGACGAGCGTTGACGAGTCCATTTGAGGCAGATCATCTCCCCGGTCGGTCCACCCGCTACTTGGCGCGAAACGGCAATGAAAGCGACGAGATGATGAGAAGGCTCATAAGCGGAGCGATTGCGTCGATCGCCGTTGTCACGCCCGCGTCGGCCCAGGTGGCGCCGCCGGCGGCCGCTTCCGAACGGCTGGAAATCCAGCCCATTCTGGATTTGCGCGGCCGCTACGAGACGGTCGACCAGGGATCGCTCGACGCCGACGCCCTGACCGTGCGGCTACGCGCCGGCGCGGAGGCGCGGCTTGGCCATTTCTCACTCCTTGCCGAAGGAGAGGCCACCGTTGCCCTGATCGACGATTACAATGCCTTTGCCTTCCCGCTTGCGGGAGAGAGCCAGAGGCGACCGCAATTCGCGGTGGTCGCGGATCCGGAAAACGTCGAGCTGAACCGGCTCCAGCTGCAGTACCGATCGGACGCCGGCGCCCTCACCCTTGGGCGCCAGCGCATCAGCCTGGACGATCAGCGCTGGGTCGGCCCGGTCGGCTGGCGCCAGAACGAGCAGACGTTCGACGCGGTGCGTGGTGAAGCCCGGCTCGGCCCCGTGAACCTGGATCTGACTTATGCGATCAGCCAGCGAACCATTTTCGGCGAGGACGCCGGCCCGAGGACGGATTTCGACGGCGATTTCCTGTTCGCCGGCCTGTCGACGACGCAGGGGCCGGTGCAGGGCAAGTTGTTCGCCTATCTGCTCGATTACGACGAGGCGTTCTTCCTTGCCAACAGCAGCCAGACCTATGGCGGAATCCTGTCCGGATCGATCGGGGTTGCACCCGAGACTCGGCTCACGCTTCGGGGAAGCTATGCGCGGCAATCGGACCTCGGCGCCAACCCTTTCGATTACTCAGCCGATTATTGGGCTTTCGAAGGTGGCACCACCCTCCAGGGTTTCACGCTCGCGGCGGGGTGGGAGCGGCTGGGCAGCGACAACGGCCGCGCCGTTCAAACGCCGATGGCCACGCTTCACAAGTTCAACGGCTGGGCCGACCTTTTTCTGACGACCCCGCCCGCGGGACTGGAAGATCTTTATGCCTCGATCGGACGGAATTTCGGACGCCAGGGCCCCCTCGACGCGCTCACCTTCCAGCTTGCCTTTCACCAGTTCGACAGCGCCGGCGGCAACCTGGAATATGGAACGGAATGGAATGCCTCGGTGGGCTTCGGGATCGGCCGTGTCCGGATCCTGGCCAAATATGCCGATTATCGGGCGACGGGTTTCGGGAGCGACACACGCAAGTTCTGGCTGCAGGCGGAATGGAGCCTGTAGTTCGAGCCTCAGTTGACGTCGTTACCCTCGGCCTGGTCGGCAAGGCCGTCCCGATCGATCACTTCCACCCGGTCCAAGGCATCGAGGCGAATGATCCTTTTGCTCTTCAGCAAGGCAAGCACCCGGCTGACCGTCTCCTTGGTCAGGCCCAGATAGTCCGCGATATCGAGCCGGCTCATCGGTAGCTCGATCATCCTCACCTTTGCGCCCGCACCCTTCTCGGCGCGGGCAAGCAACACAAGGAAGAAGCTTGCAAGCCGCTCGACCGCAGTCTTGCGGCCGAGCAACACCATCTGCGCCTGGGCCGCGGCCAGTTCGTGGGCAGCGATCCGGTAAAGTTCCCGCTCCAGCTCACCATGAGCCTCGACGAACTCGCCGAACCGGTTGCGCGGGAACCAGCATAACTGACTGTCCGCCATCGCCTCGGCGGTGAAGGCGTGCTCGTCGTCGACCGAGATACCAAGAAAGTCGCCCGGGAACATGAACCCCGTCACCTGGCGCCGACCGTCGGGCAGCAATTTGTAGAGCTTGAGCGCTCCGCGCGTCAGAGTGAAGACTCGCGTCGCCGGGTCCCCTTCGTGAAACAAGGGCTGGCCTGACCGCAGGTTCAGGTTCCAGCCGAGCCGGCGCATGGTGGCGAGATCGTCGCAATCGAGGACCCTGCACATCGCCGCGGATCTCACTTCGCAGCCGAAGCACGGATGCCCTTGAGGCAGTTCTGCGGCCGGTCGGATGGCGGTTGCCAACATGCTCTGTGCTTCCCCACTGATGATCTGGGTCAAGCGCTAAGATGATCTGCCTCAATGCGGAATAAGGACTGTCCCTTAGTTCGGAGACTGGGCGAATTGCTGGGAGCGTTGCGCGAATGGCTCAATTCACGGTCATCCATCTACCGGAGGACAGGCTCGACGAAGCGCTTCCACTGGTGCGCATGGCGGCTCCGGCTGCCAGCGCCGCCCAGTGGCGATTATTCGTCGGCTGGCTTGGCCGCAATGATGGTGGCGTTCTCGCCGCGTTCGCGGGCGACGGCAGGCCGCATGGCGTCGCCGCGTTTCGAATGGAGCAAAGCCTGAGTCTCGGGCTGGCGCTGCACGTCGAGCCGATGGTCACTTTCGAGCTCAGCCCATCGGCACCGGCCCGCGCGGCCTTGTGTCAGGCCCTCGAGCTCCTCGCCACGGCCAGAGGATGCGATAACCTGGTGATCGCAACCGCAAGTCGCGGTTATGCGAACCCGCATGGCCAGAAAGCCGCCGCCTGGGCGGGCCTGGGGCTCAACATCACGTCCGTCGCGCTCTCCAAGCGCCTCGCTCCGGAGCCGGCGGAGCTCCCGATCGCCTGCGACTGCAAGTAAAAGCGGAGAACGATCCCCGACGCGCCGGTCTGCCGACAAGGGAAGCCCCGGCCGGAGTGGGGTTCGGGCCGGGGCTCAATGTCGCCGAAGGGGGTTCAGGCCTTGGCGGCGAGACTGGCTCCAGCGCGGGGGCTTTGGCCGCGTCGCAGCGTCTCGACGCACCTCATGCCACGTCCGGCTGCAAAGGTTTTGATCCAGATCATTTGTCGCCGATCCGTATCAGCCGCCGGTGACGCTCATGTGTCGTGCCACCGCCGGCATGGCGGCCCCGATCCTGAAATCATGGCCTTTCGGCTTGCCGGCCAGTAGCCGGTCCAGCGCCTCATCGACGAGGGCGCGCCCGCCGGCCCGGATCAGGTCTCTGAGCTCGACCTTTTGATCGTGGCCGAGGCAGCCATAAACCGTGCCGGTCGCCGCTACCCTGATCCGGTTGCAGCCCTCGCAAAAGTTGCCGGAAAGGGGCGTGATCAGGCCCAGCCGCACGGGCAGGCCGTCGACATCGTAATAACGCGCCGGGCCGCCTGTCCTGCGCAGCGATGGCGTCAGCCCGAATTGCCGGTCGAGCCGCTCCCTGACTTCGCTCAGCGGCAGATAATGCGAGGAGCGATCCTGGTCGACTTCGCCGAGCGGCATCGTCTCGATCAGGCTGAGATCGTAGCCTTCGGCTGCGCACCACAGCAACATGTCCTCGATCTCGTCGTCATTGATTCCGCGCAGCGCGACCATGTTGATCTTGACCGCAAGACCCGCGGCCCAGGCTGCGGCTATGCCATCGAGCACTTGCGACAGATCGCCGCGGCGCGTGATATGCCGGAATCGGTCGGGCCGACGGCTGTCGAGGCTGACGTTGATCCGTCTGACCCCTGCCGATCGAAGCGCCTGCGCATAGCGGACGAGCTGGGTCCCGTTGGTCGAGAGGGTGAGTTCGTCCAGCCCCGCTCCGATCCGCGTCCCCAGTGCCGACACGAGGCTCATCACGTCACGGCGTACCAGCGGCTCACCGCCCGTGAGGCGGATCCGGGTCACGCCGCGGGAGATGAAGATGTCGGCGAGTTCCGCCAGCTCTTCCAGCGTCAGAATCTCGCTCTTGGGCAGGAACTGCATGCTTTCCGCCATGCAGTAGCGGCATCTCAGGTCGCAGCGGTCGGTGACCGACAGCCGCACGTAGGTGATTCGACGCCCGAAGCTGTCGACCA
>DASTDX010000186.1:0-45697 GCA_035710145.1 Allosphingosinicella sp. | reverse complement strand
GCACCCTTCAGGCCAAGGGTCAGAGTCTCGTACCCATCCCGGTCGCCGCTGCCGTTGCCGATTATGTCGATCCCATCGGCTCGGGCCCAGCCTGCAGTGGCGGAGAGCCCCGCATGGGTTCCGCCACTGGCAAATTCCCCTTCGGCCCGGTGGGCGTTGCCGCTTCCCACTTCGACCGCACCCGCTGCCCGACGTCGGCCGAGCGGATCAGGGCTGGTCATCGCAACGACACCGCCCAAGGCTTCCGAACCCCACAAGGCCGACTGGGGGCCCCGGATCAGCTCGATCCGGCTCAGCCCGCTTGCGGTCAAGGTGTCGAAGCGGGCGGCGTTTGCGGCAGCGGCGTCGTTGAAGGCGATGCCGTCGATGAAAACCAGAGTGTGGTGGGATTCCGCGCCCCGGATCCGGACGACCGTTTCCGTCCCGCGGGCGCCGCTGGCAGCAACCGAGACTCCCGGTGCGAGCCTGACGATGTCGCTGGCCGCGGTGAAGCCGAGAGCGGCGAGGGTTCGTTCGTCGAAGACGGTCGTCGAAGCGGGCGCCTGTCCGGACCGGACCGGGAGCAAGGAGGTCGTGATCAAGATCTCCTCTTCCGGGCCGCGATCCTCGAGGCCAGACCCGACAGAAGGAGAAATCTGGGCTGAGGCAAATAGTAAAAGGGCGATCATTCTTTCCTCCCGACGACATTTCGATGTCGTCTCGGAGGAGCCGCCATGGCCTGTGCCACGGGACGCCACGCACCTCGGCTGGTCCCGGCCGGGCACGGACGACGGCGAAGGCAGGTCTCCTGGCTCGCGGGTCGTTGCCGCTCTCCCCACTTGGAGGGGAGGGGCTCTCCGCTGACAGTTGCGGGTACAGCGCCGGATTTCCACCGGCTTCCCTTTTCACCGCCTTTTGAGGGGCGGCACCTTCACACAGGCGGGCTAGGCCGGGGCGCCTGGACTTGTCAATCAGGGCCTCAAAGGCTAGATCGCGCCTCTGCGTGTCCCAGAGGCTGGTCGGAACCAGCCATTTTGACGGAAGATCAATGAGATGAAGACCGATACCCACCCCGATTACCACCTGATCAAGGTTCAGATGACCGACGGAACCGTGTTCGAGACCCGCTCGACCTGGGGCAAGGAAGGCGACACTTTGCAGCTCGACATCGATCCCAAGGTCCACCCCGCCTGGACGGGTGGCCAGAACCGAATGCTCGATCAGGGTGGTCAGGTCGCCCGCTTCAACAAGCGTTTCGGTGGACTTACCCTCGGCAAGAAGTGACGGCCGCGAGGCTCGGGACGGGCCTCGGCCGGACTTCATGAACGATCCCGCGCGCCCAACTCCGGTTCTGGAAACGGCGCGACTCCGGCTGCGCCCTTACCGGGCCGGTGACCTGGAGGCGCAGGCTGCGATCCTCGCCGACCCGCAGGTAACCCGCTATCTCGGCGGGACGCCGCTATCGCGGGAGGATGCGTGGCGGCGGCTGCTGTGCGGCCCCTCTTTGTGGACCCTGCTCGGTTACGGTTACTGGGCGGTCGAGCGCCTGGAGGGCGGTTCCATGATCGGGTTCATGGGCTTTGCCGACTTCAAGCGCGACATGGCCCCCTCGATCGACGGCCTGCCCGAAATGGGCTGGATTTTCGCGCCGGAGGCGCAAGGTCAGGGTTATTGCACCGAGGCGGTCAGGGCCGGTCTGGCCTGGGCTGACGAGACGCTGAAGGGTGAAAAGATCGTCGCCATCATCAATCCCGACAATCTCCCCTCGATCCGGGTCGCCGAACGCTGTGGATTCTCCGGTCGCCAGGAAGCGACCTATCGGGGCGAGCCGATCCTCCTGTTCACGCGTCCGCCCAACAGCCCCGAAGAAGCCACGCTTTAGGACCGAGGGGCGTCGGCCAGCGGCGGACTGCCAAGCTCCGCCACCTGTCGCTTGCCGTCGATCACGATCGGCGAAGCCACGCCTGGAATCCCGTTTCGCTCGATCTGCATTCCGCGGGAAATCACCTGCGGATCGGCAAAGACCTCGTCGAGGCCATTGATCGGGCCGGCCGGTACGCCGGCCGAAGCAAGGGCAGCAAGAAGCTCTTCGCGCCGCCGCAGGACAAGCAGCGGCTCAAGCGCAGCGTTGAGCGGAACACGGTTTCTGACGCGCTCGGCGTTCGTCGCGAACCGCGGATCCGTTCCGAGTTCCTGTCCGCCGATCAGGTCGCAGAAGCAGCCGAATTGCCGATCGTTGCCGACCGCGATGACGACATGGCCGTCGGCGAGCCTGAAGGTCTGGTAGGGCGCGATATTGGGATGGGCGTTGCCGAGCCGATGCGGCGGATCGCCTGTGACGAGATAGTTCATGGCCTGGTTGGCAAGCACCGCCACCTGGGTATCGAGCAAGGCCATGTCGATATGGCAGCCGTCACCGGTCGAATCGCGGCCTCGCAAGGCGGCAAGGATCGCGGTCGAGGCATAGACCCCGGTGAAGATGTCGGCGAAGGCGACTCCGATCTTCTGGGGCTCTCCCGATGGATCGCCGGTGAGATCCATGATTCCGCCCATGCCCTGGACGATGAAGTCATAGCCGGCACGCGCGGCATAAGGCCCGTTTTGGCCGAACCCGGTAATCGAGCAGTAGATCAGGCCGGGATTGATGGACCGGAGTTTGTGATAGTCCAGGCCGAAACGGACGAGAGCCCCAGGCCTGAAATTCTCGATCAGGACGTCGGCGTCGGTCGCCAGCGCCCGAACGCGGTCGAGATCCTCCGGATTTTCGAAGTCCAGTGCGACCGCTGTCTTGCCGCGATTGCAGCTGTGGAAATAGGCTGCGCTTCCGTCGGGGGCGAAAGGCGGCCCCCACGTTCGGGTGTCGTCGCCACCTCCCGGCCGTTCCACCTTGACGACCTCTGCCCCGAGGTCGGCAAGCAGTTGCCCGGCCCAGGGACCGGCGAGGATCCGCGCCAGCTCGACTACCTTGAGGCTGCGGAGCGGTCGATCCATGCCGGTTTGATTCATCAGAAGGCGGGGATGCCGGTGATCGCGCGGCCCAGGATCAAAGCGTGCACGTCATGAGTGCCTTCGTAGGTATTGACCGTTTCCAGATTGGCGGCATGACGCATCACCTGGAATTCCGCGCTGATACCGTTGCCGCCGTGCATGTCGCGCGCAATCCTGGCGATTTCCAGAGCCTTGCCGACATTGTTGCGCTTAATCAGGCTGATCGTCTCCGGGATCAGCTCGCCGTCGTCGAGCCGGCGGCCGACCCGGAGCGCGGCTTGCAGGCCCAAGGCGATCTCGGTCGCCATGTTCGCGAGCTTCAGCTGGACGAGCTGGGTCGCAGCGAGGGGACGTCCGAACTGCTTGCGCTCGAGCGTATAGCTGCGGGCCGCGTGATAACAGGCTTCGGCGGCGCCCATTGCGCCCCAGCCGATCCCGTAGCGGGCACGGTTGAGACAGCCGAACGGCCCGGCCAGGCCGCTGACATGAGGAAGCAGATTGTCTTCCGTCACCTCGACGCCGTCCATGACGATCTCGCCGGTGATGGACGCCCGGAGCGAAAGCTTCTCCCTGATCTTCGGTGCGCTCAGGCCCTTCATGCCTTTTTCGAGAACGAAGCCCTTGATCCGGCCTCCATGCGCGTCCGACTTGGCCCAGACGACGAAGACGTCGGCAATCGGCGAATTGGTGATCCACATCTTGGACCCGGAGAGACGATAGCCACCGTCAATCTGTTCGGCCCGGCTTCGCATCGAGCCCGGGTCAGAGCCTGCATCCGGCTCGGTCAGGCCGAAGCAACCGACCCATTCGCCGGTCGCGAGCCTGGGCAAATATCGTCTCTTCTGCTCCTCGGTGCCGTAGGCATTGATCGGATGCATGACGAGGGACGATTGCACCGACATGGCGGAGCGATAGCCGCTGTCGACCCGTTCCACGGCCCGAGCGATGAGCCCATAGCTTACGTAATTCAGCCCGGCCCCGCCATATTCCGGCGAGACGGTTGCGCCGAGCAGGCCGAGCGCACCCATTTCGTTCATGATCTCGCGGTCGAAGCTCTCTTCGAGATAGGCCTTGGTGACCCGCGGCTGCAGTTTTTCCTGGGCGTAACCCTCGGCGGTGTCGCGGACCATCCGTTCCTCGTCGCTGAGCTGCGCATCGAGCGCAAACGGATCGGCCCAGTCGAAGGGCAGGGTGGTCGATTCAGCCATGAAACATCCCCATTGGAAACTGCCCGTCGCCTAGCCGCTTGGGCGCCGAGAAGGAAGCCATGGGCTTCGCGCAGCGAGACCTCGAAACCTGTTCGCTTTTCGTCGGGTGGCGGATGGGGTGGGATTCGAACCCACGGTGGGCGTGAACCCACGGCGGTTTTCAAGACCGCTGCCTTAAACCACTCGGCCACCCATCCTCTTGCCGCGGCCATGCGACCGGTTGGCTTGCGGCGCGTTAGCCCCGTCACGCTCCGTCGTGCAAGTGCCACGGCAGAGCGAGCTTTCATGCTGGGGAAAGCTCGTGTCATATAGACGTAGGCGGGAGAGGTGAAACATGCGTTTGTGGTCGGGGGTATTGGCGGTTGCGGTGCTTGCAGGGGCACCCGCGGCTCGCCTTGACGAGGCACGGATGGTGCCGACGTTCGGCGAGGCGCCCGCCGAAGCGCAGTCGACAGGGCTCAGCGAATACGGGTTCCAGGCCTATCTTCCCAGGCTTCGCGCCGAAGCCGAAAGGGCGGGGGTGACCCGCGCCACTCTGGACCGGGTTTTTCCTTCGCTGACCTTTTCGTCACGGACGATCGAGCTTGATCGGGCGCAACCGGGCGGAGCAGCAGGGTCCACCGCCACGCCGCCGTTCGAGCCTTATCGCGCTCGCCACATCACTTCGGCGATCGTCAGCCGTGGCAGGGCGCGTTATGCCGAGAATCGCGGCCGCCTCGACGAGATCGGCCGGCGCTACGGCGTTCCGCCCTCAATTCTCATCGCCATCTGGGGCAAGGAAACGAGCTACGGCTCGATCATGGGCGATTTCGATCTGCTCAACTCGCTCGCAAGCCTCGCTTACGAGGGCCGCCGGCGCCAGCTGTTCAGCGAGGAATTCATCGCCACCCTCAAGATGATGGACCGCGGCTTTCCGCGTTCACAGCTCAAGGGCAGCTGGGCCGGGGCGACCGGTCAGTCACAGTTCCTGCCTAGCGTCTATATCCGCCTTGCGGTCGACGGTGACGGCGATGGCCGCGCCGACATCTGGCGGAGCCAGCTGGATGCGCTCGCCTCGATCGGCAATTATCTCAAAAGCGCCGGCTGGCGCGCCGGCCAGCCCTGGGGCACCGCGGTTCGCGTTCCTGCGGGCTTCGATCGGTCCGCGGTTGCCAACCGAATGCGATCGCCGCGTTGCCCGCGGGTGCACGACCGGCACAGCCGCTGGCTCAGTGCTGGCGAGTGGCGGGCCCGGGGAATCGCCAACAGCCTTCCGGACCGAACGATGGCTTCCCTTCTCGAGCCCGATGGTCCCGGGCGGACGGCCTATCTCCTGACCACCAATTACCGCACCATCCTCGACTATAATTGCTCGAACTTCTACGCGTTGACGATCGGCCTGCTCGCCGATTCGGTCTCACGCTGAAATTTGAGGAATTTGATACAGAGATGACGCGTAAACCTCTGTTCCTGCTGCTTTTCGCTAGCGCCCTTTCCATTCCGGCTACGGCCGCTGCGCCGCCGTTCGAAACGGCGGCCCCGATCGCCTACATGGTCGATCTGTCCTCCGGCGCGGTCCTTTACGCCAAGGACTCGGATCGCCGGATCCCGCCGGCTTCGATGGCGAAGATGATGACGACTCACGTCGCCTTCGATCTGATCAAGAGCGGCGAGCTTCAGCCGGAGCGGATGTGCACCGTCCGCCCGGAAACCTGGCAGCGTTGGCACGGCCCTGAAGCTGGCTCCACCATGTTCCTGTCGCCCGGTGAGCAGGTCAGCGTCCGTAACCTGCTGCATGGGATCGTCACTTTGTCGGGAAATGACGCCACCGTGGTGCTCGCCGAATGCATTTCCGGCACCGAAGCGGCGTTCGTGGCACTGATGAACCGCGAGGGCAGGGAAATGGGCCTGGCCAGTTCCAACTGGGGAAATCCGGTCGGCTGGCCCGATAACGGCGTCACTTACACGACGGCGCGGGATCTCGCGACCTTGGCCGCCAGCACGATCCGCGATTATCCGGAGCTGTATCGCGAATATTATGGCCAGCGCGAATTCACCTGGGGCCGGACGATGGGGAGCAACCAGGCCATCACCCAGGGCAACCGCAATCCGCTGCTGGGCCGAGTCCCGGGCGCCGATGGCTTGAAGACCGGCCACACGGCGGAGGCTGGCTACGGCTTTACCGGTTCCGCCGACCAGAATGGGCGCCGGATCGTCATGGTCGTCGCAGGCCTCGACAGTGCGAACCAGCGCATCGAGGAATCGGTCAAGTTCATGGATTGGGGCTTCAGGGCCTGGCAGACCCGGCCCCTGCTCGATCAGAACGAAAGGATCGGCGAGGCCAGGGTTCAGCTCGGCAGCGACGATACGGTCGGTCTCGTCGCACCGCGCAGCGTTGCGGTTACCTATCCCTCCGGCCTCGGCCAGAATATCCGTGCCCGGATAGTCTATCAGGGACCGATCAAGGCACCGATCCAGCAAGGGCAGCATATCGCCGACCTTCACGTGCAGGTCGAGGGCATGCCTGCCCAGGTCACGCCGCTCCACGCCGAGACGGCGGTCGGAGAGGCCGGCTTCTTCGGCCGGCTCTGGGCCGGCCTGAAAAGCCTGCTCGGAATGGGATGACCGCCCGGTTCGTCACGCTGGAGGGCGGCGAAGGCGTCGGCAAGTCGACTCAGCTCGAGGCCCTGGCAGACGAGCTTCGCCGTCGCGGGATCGAGGTGATCGAAACCCGTGAGCCGGGGGGAAGTCCAGGCGCCGAGGCGATCCGGGCCTTGCTCCTGCACGATCAGGACTGGTCAGCGGAGGCTGAAGCCTTGCTGTTCGCCGCAGCGCGGGCGGACCATGTGGCGAGAACGATCAGACCGGCGCTCGAAGCGGGCAAATGGGTGATCTCCGACCGTTTCCTCGACAGTTCGATCGCCTATCAGGGCGGGGCCGGCGGCCTTGGGTTCGAAACGATTCGCCGATTGCACGAAATCGGCAGTCATGGCTTCCTTCCTGACCGGACCTTGCTCTTGCGGCTCGACGATACGGAAGCGACCCTTCGCGCCGCCCAGCGTGACGTGGGTGGCTCGGATCTGATTGGGGGCCGGGACGCGCCTTATCACGCGGCGGTCGCAGCCGCTTTCGACAGGCTGGCGGCGGAAGAACCGGAGCGCTACCGGGTCGTCGACGCGTCCGGACCGGCGGCAATCGTGACCGAAAGGCTGGTCGAAGCGCTCGAGGATCTCCTTTGACCCGGCTTCATGGTCATGACTCGGCCGTCGCCGCGTTCCGCTTTGGTGTCGACAGTGGCCGTTTGCACCATGCCTGGCTGATTGCGGGGCCGCAGGGCATTGGAAAGGCGCTGTTCGCCGACATGGCGGCGGCCAGGCTGCTTGCGGAACAGGCCGGTCCGCCAGTCGACGCACCGGGGCTCGAGTTGCCGGAGGATCATCGGATCGCGAAGCTGATCGCGGCCGGAAGCCATCCGGATTTTATTCGTCTCGAGCGACTGACCAAGGAAAATGGGACCGAACTGGCGCGCTCGATCACCGTCGATCAGGTGCGCAGCCTGCAGCGTTTGTTTTCGACTACGCCGTCATTGTCGCCCTGGCGGGCCGTCGTCATCGATTCGATCGACGATCTCGAGCGCAACGCGGCCAACGCCTTGCTCAAGAACCTCGAGGAGCCGCCCCCGAACAGCCTTTTTCTTCTCGTCAGCCACGCACCGGAACGTCTGCTGCCGACGATCAGGTCACGGTGTCGGGTGCTTCGCCTGTCGCCGCTGAGAAGTGACGTCATGGCGGCGGCTTTGAAATCGGCCCTTCCCGACGCTGAGGCGGACGAGATCATGGCCCTGGTGGAGACCGGGCAGGGCGCCCCTGGGCGAGCCATCGCATTTCGCGGACTCGACGTGCATGCGCTCGACGAAGCCATGCGAAGCCTGACGCGGGAAGGGGATCCCACCAATGCCCGCCGCTCGGCGCTGGCCCAGGGCCTGTCGCTCAAATCGGCCCAGGCGCGATACGAGGCTTTCCTCACGCGGGCGCCTTCGCTGATCGCTGCCTTGGCCAGGGAGCGTTCGGGTGCCGACCTCGCCAAGGCGCTCTCGCTTTGGGAAAACGCGACCGAGCTTGCCTCGAGCGCCCGGCATCTCTCGCTTGATCCGCAGAGCACCGTGTTCGAGCTGGCCGGGCTCCTCGCTGGGCTTGCGCCGGTGGACGACAGGCGCGCGGCTTAGAGCGTCGGGCGAGGGGGTTTATCGGCACGCGCAACCCGGCTAGTCCCCGCCTCACATGCCTGAACCTTATTACATCACCACCGCGATCAGCTACCCGAACGGGCGGCCCCATGTCGGCCACGCTTATGAAGCGATCGCCACCGATATCATTGCCCGATTTCAGCGGCTGAGGGGACGCGACGTCTTCTTTTTAACCGGGACCGATGAGCATGGCCTCAAGATGGCCCAGGCCGCGCGGGAAAAGAATCTCGGGCCGGCCGAATTTGCAGAGGAAATGTCTTCCTGCTTCAGGGAGATGGATGACCTTTTGAACATTTCCTACGACCGGTTCATTCGCACCACGGAGCCGGCTCACCATAAGGCCAGCCGGGCGATCTGGCAGGCGATGGCCGACAAAGGCGACATCTATCTCGGCCGCTACGAAGGCTGGTACTCGGTTCGCGACGAAGCTTATTATGGCGAGGAAGAGCTGATCGAAGCCGACAGCGGTGAGAAGCTGTCGCCGCAAGGCACCGAGGTGGAATGGACGGTCGAGGAAAGCTGGTTTTTCCGGCTGTCCGCCTATCAAGATCGGTTGCTCTCGCACTTCGCCGCCAATCCGGATTTCATCCGCCCGGAGAGCCGGCGCAACGAGGTGCTACGCTTCGTCGAAGGCGGACTTTCCGACCTTTCTATTTCCCGAACCAGCTTCGACTGGGGCGTGCGGGTGCCCGGCAGCGACAACCACGTGATGTATGTCTGGCTCGACGCTCTGACCAACTACATCACCGGGGTCGGCTATCCGGACGGTGGCGAGACCTGGGAAAAATACTGGCCGGCGGATCTTCATGTGATCGGCAAGGACGTCGTGCGTTTCCACGCAGTGTATTGGCCGGCCTTCCTGATGTCGGCGGGAATCCCGTTGCCTAAACAGGTGTTTGGTCACGGCTGGCTTCTTTCGCGCGGCGAGAAGATGTCGAAATCAGTCGGCAACGTGATTGACCCCAACGACCTCGTGCGGGCCTTCGGTGTCGATCCCTTACGTTACTTCCTGCTTCGCGAAGTAACATTCGGTCAGGACGGCAGTTACAGCGCAGAAGCCATCGTCGCCCGGGTCAACGCCGACCTCGCGAACAGCTTCGGCAATCTGGCGCAGCGCACTTTGTCTTTTATTGCAAGGAATTGTGAAGGTATCCTGCCGACAAATGGCAGGAAGGATCCGGCGGACGAAGCCTTGCTGTCGGTCGTCGGAGAAATGTCACGCAAGGAGCTGCCACGACATTTCGAAGCGCTGGCTCTGAGCCAGGGGATCGAAACCTGGCTGAAGGCGGTGTTCGCCTGCAATCAGTATATAGACAGCCAGGCGCCGTGGACCTTGCGCAAGACCGATCCTGAACGGATGAAGGCGGTTCTTGCGACGCTGTACGTCGCGATCCGGGACCTCGCGGTCGCGATCTCCCCGGTCATTCCGAGTTCGGCGGGCCGACTTCTCGATCAGATGGGTGTGGACGAGGGCGAGAGAGACTTTGCGGCACTCGAAGACGCCGATTTCTATCAGCGCCTTGCCGACTCGGGTTTTCGACTCGGGACGCCGACCCCAATCTTCCCGCGGCTCGAGGCGCCGGGAGAGGCCTGAGTGCGCATTCTGGCATTCATAGTGTCGGCTTGCCTGCTGGCGGGATGCGAGCCGGAAGCAGAAACCCCGACCCTGCCGGCGAACAGGGACGCCCCGCCGCCGACCAATGTCGGTCAACCTCAGCCGGAGATACCTTCGACCGGTGAGGGCGTCGGCAATGTCGCAACGTTGCCCGTCGATCCGCCGAACGATCCGGCATTAGCGGCGATGAGCGCGAGCAGGCGGCGGGAATATGAGCGAGGCTACCGCGACTGCATCCGTGGAGACTATGCTTACGATCCTGAGCGGCAGGGCGAATCCTATCGGATCGGCTGCATGGCGGCCGAAAACGTCAAGGCAGGCGGCGACCGCTAGGCCGTCGCCGTTCCAGCAACGGGTGTACGGCTTGCGGAGCAGGGATTAGATCGACCGCCATGTTCATCGATAGTCATTGCCACCTGAACTACAAAGGGCTCGTAGAGCAGCAACAGGCCGTGCTTGGCCGCGCTCGCGCCGCCGGCGTCGAGCGGATGCTGAATATCTCCACCCGGGCCAGCGAATGGGACGAAGTCATCGGCCTCGCAGAGCGAGAAGATGACGTCATGGCGTCGGTGGGAATCCATCCGCACGAGGCTGATCTCCATCCCGACATCCATGCCGACATGCTGGTGGAGAAAGCGGCGCATCCAAAGGTGATCGGGATCGGCGAGACGGGGCTCGATTATTATTACGACCATTCGGACCGCGAGCGGCAAAGGCAGAGCTTCCGCGCTCATATCGCCGCCGCCCGGCAGACCCAGCTGCCCTTGATCGTTCACACCCGAGACGCCGAAGAGGACACCTATGCCATCCTCGCCGAGGAGATGGGGACGGGCCACTTTCCAGCTCTGATCCACTGCTTCACCGCCAGCCGGCGCTTTTCCGAACAGGTGCTCGCGCTGGGGCTCTACATCTCCCTGTCGGGGATCGTTACGTTCAAGAATGCGCGCGACCTTCAGGAAGCCGCGCGGGCCATCCCACTCGACCGGCTGCTGATCGAGACCGATGCGCCCTTCCTGGCCCCCGTACCGAATCGCGGGCGAACCTGCGAGCCCGCCTTCGTGGCCGACACGGCAGCCTTTCTAGCCCAATTACGAGGCGAACCGATCGATCGGCTTGCCGAGGCCACGAGCGCCAATTTCCATCGGCTTTTCACCAAGGCGATCTGATGAAGCTTCGAATCCTTGGGTGCGGCACCTCGTTCGGCGTGCCAAGGGTCGGCGGCGACTGGGGTGAATGTGATCCTTCCGAGCCGAGGAACCGGCGCCGGCGAGCTTCGATCCTGGTCGAGCATCACGGGACCGCGGTCCTGGTCGATACCAGCCCCGATCTTCGCGAGCAGTTGCTCGACGCCGATGTCGACCGGCTCGACGCCGTCATTTGGACCCACGACCATGCCGATCATTGCCACGGCATCGACGATCTGAGGCAGATCTATCATGTTCGCGGCGGACCCGTGCCAGGCTTCGCCCGCCAGGACACCCTCAGCGCGCTTCAGGCCCGCTTTCGTTATGTCCTGGAGGGGAAGGGGGGCTATCCCGCGTTCGTCGCCCCTAACCTGCTTCCGGATCGGATCGAGATCGGAGAACTGTCCATTCGGATCGTCGATCAGCCGCACGGCTCGATCACCAGCGCCGGGATCCGTTTCGATGCCGACGGGAGATCGATCGTCTACTCGACGGATTTCAACGCGCTTACCTCCGAGATGCGCGATCTCTTCCAGGGCACGGACATCTGGGTGGTGGATACCCTCAGGCGGCGTCCACACCCAACGCATCCTCATCTGGGCCAGACCCTCGAATGGATCAGTGCGCTTCGCCCAGCGCGCGCTATATTGACCCATATGGACAACAGCATGGATTATCGCGCCCTCTGTGCAGAGCTCCCCGACGGGATCGAGCCGGCGTTCGACGGGCTGGAGGTCGTTTTGTGAACGAGGGCGACCAAGCCGTTCATTTCGTGTATCTTCTTGGCGTTCTGGTGCTGGTAGTGAGCGCCCTGATGGTGCGCCGCATCCCGATCGCCCAGGGCCTGAAAATGTTCGTCGGTTGGGTCCTGATCTTCGGCGCCGCCTTTATCGTCTTCACCCTCAAGGACGAGTTCCTGGCTCTCGGCAACAGAGTGATCCTCGAAACTCGCGGGGGGGTCGAACAGCAGGAGTCGCCGGGCGAGGTGCGCGTCCGCCAGGCACCCGACGGCCATTTCTGGGTGACGGCCGAAGTGAATGGCGAGCCGACGCGCTTCCTGATCGACAGTGGCGCGACGACGACGAGTATCTCGACGGGCACCGCCGGTCGCGCCGGGATCGAGCCGAGCCGAGGCGTCGGCGCCATGGTGCAGACGGCGAATGGCGTCGTCATGGTCCAGCGTGGCCGCGCGGACTCGATCGAAGTCGGCCCGATCGAGCGCCGCGACGTCGCCGTCCATATTTCGGACGCGTTCGGCGACATGAACGTCATCGGCATGAACTTCCTGTCGACCCTGACGAGTTGGAGCGTCGAAGGCCGGACGCTCGTCATGCGGTCAGGCGTCGCGGGGACGAACGCCGATACCGGAAAGCCCACGGCCTGAGCAATCTTTATTTTACATAATGTATATTATCGGACTTTCAGATGGATGTCATCAAGACCTCGCCGGACGTGCCCCCTCTCGATCGACTCGTCGAAATCATGGCGCGACTTCGGGATCCCGAGACCGGGTGCGAGTGGGACAAGGCCCAGTCGTTCGAGACGATCGCGCCGTACACGATCGAGGAAGCCTATGAGGTGGCCGATGCCATTCAGCGGCGTGATCTGGAGGCGCTGAAAGACGAGCTTGGCGATCTTCAGCTCCAGGTCGTCTATCACAGCCGGATGGCCGAGGAGATAGGCGCTTTTGCGATCGGTGACGTCATCGAAGCGATTTCCGACAAGATGGTCCGCCGCCATCCGCATATTTTCGGAGGAGCACAGCACAGCCCGGGCTGGGAAGCGCTGAAGGCCGAAGAACGGAGCGCAGATCCGGATGGAAGCGCCATCGCAGGCGTTGCCTTGGCATTGCCCGCCTTGAAGCGCGCCGAAAAGATCCAGCGCAGAGCGGCGCGCGTCGGATTCGACTGGCCTGATGCGGATGGTCCCCGCCTGAAGATCGACGAGGAGATGGGCGAGCTGGAGCGCGCCGAAACGGATGAGGAAAGATCAGACGAACTGGGAGACCTTCTGTTCGCCGTCGTCAATTATGCTCGCCATCTGGGGATCAATCCGGAAACCGCGCTCAGGCAGGCAACGGAGCGTTTCGAACGACGCTTCCGAAAAGTCGAAGAGCTGACTAACAAGCCTCTGAAAGACATGGATATTAACGCTCTTGAGCTCTTGTGGCAGGAGGCCAAGCGTCTGGTTTAGGCGCTTCGGCGCACAGGCACTTTCCGACGTGTTGGGCCCAGACCGACGGCTTTTAGCCGGGTTGAGTTTGTCGGGACTGGAACCGAGCCCAGTCGGCATCGCTGAGCCGGACTTCGACCCGGGTTTCCATCCCTTCCTGTACCAGGCCGACCACTTCGCCATGGGCATGAAGCCAGGCCATCGATTCCCCGTCGCCCGCCGGCAAAGTGAGCGTTCTGATCGAAGCACCCTTGCGAAGATGCTCGGCAGCGCATTCGAGGAGGGCGTCCACCCCTTCCCCGCCGAGGGCGGACAAGGTGACGACGTCCTCACGGCGCTTCGCTTCGGCCTCGACGCGGGTTCTATCGTCGGGTGCCAGAAGATCGACCTTGTTCCAGGCCTCGATCACCGGGGCTCCATCTTCCCGAAGTGCGCCTATCTCGGTGAGCACCTGCTCGACGTCGGCCCGCTGGGCGTCGCTATCCGGATGGGAGATATCGCGCACGTGAACGATGAGATCGGCCGAGATCACTTCCTCGAGAGTCGCGCGAAAGGCCGCCACCAGCTGGGTCGGAAGCTCGGAGATGAAGCCGACTGTATCGGAGAGTATCGCCTTTTCCAGACCGGGAAGGCCGATTTCCCGCATCGTCGGGTCTAGGGTGGCGAACAACAGGTCCTCGGCCACCACGTCGGCCCGGGTGAGCCGGTTGAAGAGGGTCGATTTGCCGGCGTTGGTGTAGCCGACCAGGGCGATGACCGGCCACGGCGCGCGCTGACGCCGAGCGCGATGAAGGGTTCGGGTCCGGGTAACCTGCTCCAACTCGCGGCGAAGCTTTGCCATCCGGTCCCTGATCAGTCGACGATCCGCCTCGATCTGGGTTTCGCCGGGGCCGCCGAGGAAGCCGAAGCCGCCGCGCTGCCGCTCGAGGTGGGTCCAGGAGCGGACCAGGCGGCCGGCCTGGTAATCGAGATGAGCGAGCTCAACCTGGAGCCGGCCTTCCGCAGTCGCCGCGCGTTCCCCGAAAATCTCGAGGATAAGACCGGTCCGGTCGATCACCTTGACCTTGGTCTCCGTTTCCAAATTCTTCTGCTGGATCGGTGTGATGGCGCCGTCGACGATGAGGAGTTCCGCTTCGTTCTGGCGGACCGCGTCGGCGATCCGTTCGACCTGGCCGGAACCGAACAGGGTCGCTGGGCGGGGCTGGCGGATCTTGAAATGCAGCTTGTCCTCGACGACGACACCGATCGCCTCGGCCAAGCCGGCCGCTTCCTCAAGTCTTGCTTCGACGTCCCGGCGATTGTCGCGGCCGAGATCCGGCAACGCGATCAGCGCCTTCGCGCCGCGGCCAAATTCGTCATCGTCGTCGCGGTTAAAGACGCTCAGGCGCTCGGCTCCTCGCCCTGCATCTCGGCAAGGTTGATCGGGTTTTCGGGCTGCACGGTCGACACCGCATGCTTGTAGACGAGCTGGCACAACCGGTCGCGCTCGAGCAGCATGCAGAACAGGTCGTAGGCCGCGATCTCCCCCTGGAGCATGACCCCGTTGACCAGGAACATGGTCACCGGTTCTTCGGAGCGGCGGACCGCCGAGAGGAACACTTCCTGGAGCGTATTCCCCTTACGCTTCGCCTCCTGTTCGGCGAAGGCGGCCTGGAGATCGCCAAGGTCGATGGGCTGAGCCGGCATGATCGTCGAGATGGCATGCTTGTAGATCAGCTGCGCCTGCCCATCCCGGCGGAGCAGGACCGAGAAATTGTCGAACCAGGTGATGATTCCCTGAAGCTTCACGCCCTTGACGAGGAACATCGTCACCGGGGTCTTGGTGCGCCTCAGATTGTTGAGGAACATGTCCTGGAGGTTGTTGACCTTGTCGGCCATTTCTCTTTCTCCCGACGCCATCTTCGGCGGCTCGAAGCACACCTTATCACGCCGCCCGATGGGTTACCATGACGGCTGTCAGCCGCTCTACTCGCTGCTCTCCGAGCGCGCATCCGCCAGTCCGAGCGCCTTCAATTTACGGTGCAGCGCCGATCGTTCCATGCCGATGAAATTGGCGGTCCGGGAGATGTTTCCCGAAAAGCGCCTGATCTGCACCTTGAGATATTCTCGCTCGAAGGTCTCGCGGGCCTCCCGAAGCGGCGTTCCCATGATCGCCTTTACCGCTTCGCTCGGCGTCAGCTGGGCCTGATCGTTCAGGATTTCGGGCGGCAGCATGTCGATTTCTATGCAGCCGATCCGCTCGCCCGGAGCCAGGATGATGGTCCGCTCGATGACATTACGAAGCTGGCGCACGTTTCCCGGCCAGTCATAGGCCTGGAACGCGGCCATGGCGTCAACCGACACGATCGGGGTCGCAACGCGCTGGTCGGCAGCGTAGCGGGCCGAGAAATGGTTGACGAGCTCGGGAATGTCCTCACGGCGTTCGGACAAAGCCGGCAAATGAACCGGGACGACGTTGAGCCGGTAATAGAGGTCCTCGCGGAAGCGCCCCGCGGCGATTTCGTCCGGAAGGTTGCGTGCAGTCGAAGATACGACGCGCATATCGACCCGAACGGTGCGTTGCCCCCCTACCCTGGTGAAGCTCTGGTCGGTCAGGACCCTCAGGATCTTACCTTGGGTGGACAAAGGCATGTCGGCGATCTCGTCGAGGAACAATGTACCGCCATGGGCCTGCTCGAGCAGCCCAGGACGCGACAGCTCGCCCCCCTCCTCGACTCCGAACAGTTCCTCCTCGACTCGCTCCGGGGTCATTCGGGCCGCCGTGACCACGACGAAGGGGCCCTTGTTGCGAGGGCTCCAGGCGTGAAGGAGGCGCGCCGCCACTTCCTTGCCGACGCCAGCCGGGCCGGAGATGAGAACCCGGCTTCCGGTCGCCGCGACCCGCTTCAGCGTCGCCCGAACATTGTTGATCCCGGTGCTCGAGCCGGTGAGCTCCTGATCGTTGCCGACCTGGCGGCGAAGCGCCTCGTTCTCCCGGCGGAGACGCTCCGTCTCGGTCGCCCGATCGACGAGGTGGACGAGATGGCTGGCCTCGAACGGCTTTTCGATGAAATCCACCGCGCCCTGACGGATCGCCGCCACCGCCGTGTCGAGATTGCCGTGTCCGGAGATGATGAGCACCGGCAAGGTGGGATCGCGCCGCTTGATCTCCTCGAGCAGTTGGAGCCCATCGAGCTTGGAGCCCTGCAGCCAGACGTCGAGCAGGGCCAGAGATGGGCGCCGTTCCGCCAGAGCCTCGAGCGCCTGAGTGCTGTTGGCGGCGACCCGGGTCGAATAGCCTTCGTCTTCGAGCACCCCCGATACCAGATCGCGGATGTCCTGCTCGTCGTCGACTATCAGAATATCTAAAGCCATGTTTTTTCAGCCATTTGCTACGGAGTCTTGAGGATATCCCGAAGCTGCGGGAGCGAGCCGCGCAAGCGCGGCCTGGTCGAACTGGAAGCGGACGATGGAGCCTCCGCCGGCGGCATCCTCGAATTCGATCTGCCCGAAATGCTCCTCGACGATCTTCTTGACGATGGCGAGCCCCAGCCCGGTGCCCTTGACCCTCGTCGTCATATAAGGCTCGGTCAGCCGGCCACGGTCCGCAGGCAGGCCGATCCCGCTGTCAGATACCTCTATCGTCAGCTTGCCGCCCGCGTCCTCGATTTTCATCGTGATACGGTCCCCTTCCCCGCCGGACTTACCGTCCTCCCTTTTCTGCTCGATCGCCTCCACCCCGTTCTTGACGACATTGGTCAGAGCCTGGCCGAGGAGACGCCGGTCGCAGACCAATCTGGGCGAGGGGTCTGGGGCATCCAGCACGAAGGCGATATCCGGATGCGCCACCTCGTGCAGGAACAAGGCCTGACGGGCGATTTCCGCTACCGGTTCTTCCGCAAAGCTGGGTTTCGGCATTCGTGCGAAGGAGGAGAATTCGTCCACCATGCGCCGCAGGTCGCCGACCTGGCGGACGATCGTTCCGGTCAGCCGTTCGAAGGTCGAAGCATCCGACTGGATTTCGGAGGCGTAGCGGCGCTGAAGCCGCTCGGCGGCAAGCTGGATCGGGGTCAGGGGATTCTTGATCTCATGGGCGATACGGCGAGCGACATCGGACCAGGCAGCGCGCCTCTGGTCCATCAACTGCTCGGTGATGTCGTCGAAGGTGAGCACGTGCCCGCCCTGGACCTTCACCGTTTTCACCGCGAGCGTGCGTGGTTCTCCCCGCGAGGAGAATTGGACGACATCTTCCCGTTCCTCGGCGGTCAGCTGCCGATCGAGCTCGGGTGCAAGATCAGCGAGCTTCTGGCCAACCGGGCTCTGGCCGCCGGTCTTCAGGAGGGCCTCGGCCGAGCTGTTCATGAGCCGGACGACATGCTGCTCGTCCACCGAGATGACGCCGGCCGTGACTCCGGCAAGCACCGCTTCCGTGAAGGCGCGCCGGCTGTCGAGCTGAGCATTGGCGGTGACCAGGGCCCCCGTCTGCTCCTCCAGCCGGCGCGTCATGCGATTGAAGGCATTGCCAAGCGTTCCGACCTCGTCCTTCAGGTCCGAAGTCGGCACCCGAGCGGAAAGATCGCCGGCGGTCACGCGCCGGGCCGCGTCGACCAGTTGGCCCACTGGCCGCACCAGCCGGTCTGCGAGCTTCAACGCGATCCAGATCGAAATGGCGACGATGAGCAGCGACATCCCGAACAGAATGGCGTTGAAGCGCAGTTGCAGGTTGCGGGACCGACGCAGGGTTTCCCGATAGTCGCTCGCAGCCTGACCGGCTTCGTTGATGAGCTGCAGCGCCTCCGGGTTCAGGTGACGGGATACGTACAGATAGATTTCGGCGCGAGGATCGAGGCGGATCACGGCTTCGACACGGTCGCCGGCATCGGTGGCCACGAGCGCCTCCCCCGCACGAAGCTGCCGAAGGGCCGCCGGCGAGACGCGTTGCTCCATCGGTCGTTCGTCAAGGTCGACGACGACATGGCTCTGGAGGATTCCGGAATCGGTCACACCGATGACCGCGGCCTCGCTGAGGGTTCGGTAGATTTTCTGGATCAGCACCCAATCGGTGAATCGGGGATCGTCGATACCGACGGCGTTGATCTCGCGAACGATGTCCTCGCCCATGGCCCGGGCGTCCTGCTCGATCCGGGTCATATGATCGTCGCGATAGACCCGGGCGACGTTCTCCGCGTTGCGAAGGATCGTTTCAGCGTCGTCGGAAAACCAGAACTGGAGGCCGCTCTGGAACAGGATCGAGGCGAAAATGACGACGAGCAGGGTGGGAACGCTGGCAATCACCGAGAACAAGGCAACCAGACGGACGTGAAGGCGTCCCCTGCCCCCCAGTTCGGTGCGAAGCGCACGCCGTTTGGCGATCCGCCTCGCTGCGAGGACCATCAAGGCCATCGCCGGCACCAGGTTGGCAACCAGCAGCCCGGCAACCATGGGCGGGTTCAGAAGCGCACCCGGTGCGCTTCGACCGGTAATGATGAAATAGCTGACGATGAGGGTGACGATCAGGACGACCACAGCCCCGATCTCGATCAAGGGGATGAAGCCCCGCCGACGCTTCAGCACCGAAAGGCGCCGCTTCCACCGGGGCCGAATCTCAATGGGGATGGGCGTTTCCGCGTTCACCCAGCGGCTCTAACACAACAATGTGGCATAAAGAACACACTCATCCTCCGCCCTGGCGCATGCAGAGGAGGTTTCGGCGCTCAGGCAGCCGCCTTGCTGAGCCAGGGAGCGTAGAATTCGTGCAACATGGCCTGGGCTCGGGCCGGATCAGGCTCCTTGTTGAAGGCATTGCGGAACTCCGCCGATCCATGCAGCCCTTTGGTATACCAGCCGATATGCTTGCGCGCGCAATTGACGCCGACGGTCGGTCCGTAAAGTTCGATCATCGCCTGATATTGTTGGATGATGACGGCATGCTGCTCGTCGAGGCTCGGATCGGGCATCCGCTCCCCTGTGTTCTGCCAGTGGATCACCTGCCGGAGCAGCCAGGGCCGGCCATAGGCCCCGCGGCCGATCATGACGCCGTCTGCGCCCGACTGATCGAGGGCCATATCGGCATCTTCGATCGAATTGATGTCACCATTGGCGATGACCGGGACGGATACCGAGTCCTTCACCTGGCGAATGAAGCGCCAGTCGGCCTCGCCTTTGTACATCTGGCAGCGCGTACGGCCGTGGACCGTGATCATCCGGATCCCGAGATCTTCGGCTATCCGGGCGAGTTCCGGCGCGTTCAACGAGTTGTGGTCCCAGCCCATGCGCATTTTCAGGGTAACTGGCAGGTCAACGGCCTTGACGGTGGCGTCGATGATATCGGCGGCAAGCTTGAGGTCGCGCATGAGCGCCGATCCCGCGTCCCCGTTCACCACCTTGCGGACCGGGCAGCCCATATTGATGTCGATGATCGCGGCGCCTCGATCCTGGTTGAGCTTCGCGGCCTCGGCCATTTCCCTCGGCGTGCAGCCGGCTAGCTGCATCGAAACGGGCTCTTCGACCGGATCCCAGGCCGCCTTCTGAAGCGACTGACGGGTTTCGCGGATCGCCGCCTGGCTGGCGATCATCTCGGTCACCGTCAGACCGGCGCCATAACGCTTGACGATGCGCCGGAACGGCATGTCGGTCACGCCCGTCATCGGCGCCAGGATCACCGGCGATTCGATCCTAACCGGACCGATCTGGATGGGTTTCAGGCGGCGCATTGGACGGGCGAGATAGGGTGAATGACGGCCCCGGGCAAGGTTAAGCAAGCTTGACGCCCTCGGCCGCCATTGCGGTCGTGGAGCGCACATCCTAGGGGTCGAGGATGGAGACGGGCGGCAAGACGGTAGCTTTGGTCGTCGCGGCTGGGCGCGGCGCACGCACCGGTAGCGGACTTCCAAAGCAGTTTCGACCCGTTGGTCGCCGCCCGCTTTTGGCCCACACGCTGCAGGCGCTGGCGCACCCGGCCATCGGCGAAATCCGCGTCGTCATCGGGGAAGGCCAGGAAGAGCTTTATCGCGAAGCGGTCGGCGAAATGCCCCTTCCCGCTCCGATTATCGGCGGCGCGACCCGTCAGCAGTCGGTCCGCAACGGTCTGGCCGGTATCGCCGCCCAAGCGCCCGCCCGAGTTCTGATTCACGACGCGGCAAGACCCTTTCTTCCGTCTCAGGTGATCGATCGCCTGCTCGAGGCATTGACCGACCGGGCCGGCGCGGTACCTGTCCTTCCCGTCGTCGACACCCTGGCGAAGGCCGAGGCCATCCTGGGGCCCGTTGTTCAGCGCGACGGACTGGTGCGCGTCCAGACGCCTCAGGCCTTTCACTTCGACCCCATCCTGGCGGCTCATGCGGCCTGGACAGGCCCCGATGCCAGCGACGACGCGCAGATCGCGCAGGCCTTCGGCATCGAGGTGGCGACAGTTCCAGGCGACGAGGCGCTCGAAAAGCTGACCTATGAAAGTGACTTTCGGCGAGCCGAGCAGCGGCTGGCCGCGGCCCTGGTCTCTCGAACCGGCTTCGGCTTCGATGTTCATGCCTTCGCGGATGGCGAGTCCCTGTGGCTGGGCGGAATCGAGATCCCTCATGTGCGGGGGCTCAAGGGCCACAGCGATGCCGACGTGGTCCTTCATGCCCTCACCGACGCCATCCTAGGCGCCCTCGGCGCCGGTGATATCGGCGACCATTTCCCACCCTCGGATCCGAAGTGGCGAGGCGCAGCCTCCTCGATGTTCGTCGAACACGCGCTCGCCCTTGCCGACGGTGCCGGTGCGCGGATCGAGCATGTCGACGCCACCATCATCTGTGAGGCGCCGCGAATCGGGCCCCATCGGGAGGCGATGCGCAAACGTGTTGCGGCTTTGTTGCGGCTGCCAATCTCGTCGGTTAGCATCAAGGCGACGACGACCGAGGGCCTCGGATTTACCGGGCGTGGTGAAGGCATCGCAGCTCAGGCTGTCGTCAGTCTTTCAATAGGGGGAAGAGCATGATCAATCCGATCCTTGTCGCCGCTTTGGTGGCTTCACAGGCGGCGGTGCCGTCGGAGCGTTGCCTTACCCGGCAAGAAGCCGGCGATATCGCGCTGACGGCCGCTTCCGTCGGTCTCGGCGCCCTGGCGGAACGCTGCCGGCCTCATGTCGGACCGACGGCCTTCCTCAACACCGGCGCGGAAGCGATGCTTGGCCGGCTTAGGGCTGCAGCCGAGCCCCGCCGCACCTCCGCTTTCACTGCCTTTGCGCGCATGTCGCGGCCGTCCACGCCCGCGGGCTCCGACAC
Organism: Allosphingosinicella sp.; assembly: GCA_035710145.1. Lineage (GTDB taxonomy): Bacteria > Pseudomonadota > Alphaproteobacteria > Sphingomonadales > Sphingomonadaceae > Allosphingosinicella. The sequence goes on along the minus strand of DASTDX010000186.1, from coordinate 24,083 downwards.
CGATAGCGATAGCGATACAGAGGCCGAACCGGCTTCCGGGCCTGGTTTGGAACCGGCCGCGATGCCGGGCGACGCTCCAGAGCCGCCAGTGCTGGCATTCGATCCCACCGACAATCCCGAACTGATGTCCGGACTCGTCGCGGTCATGGCGGCCGCGATGATCAGCAGTGTCGACACCGCAGCTTGCGCCGATGCCAGCGATCTGTTCGAGGCGTTGGCGCCGCTGCCGCCGGAAAATATCGCCCGGCTTGCGGGTGCCGGGCTCGGGATCGCTGGTACCGCGCGGCCGGCTGACACGGGCAACCCCCTCTGTCCGGCATGACGGAAGCTCGGGACTTCACCCTGCCGCCCGAGTTGATCGAGCTCGCCAGGCGAGTCGTCGAGGCCAATCGTGCGCTCGGCCGCAGGGTGGCGGTAGCGGAAAGCTGCACCGGCGGACTCGTTGCGGCTGCGCTGACCGAAATTCCCGGCAGCTCGGACATTTTCGAGGAAGGGTTCGTCACTTATTCCAACGAGGCGAAATCGCGCCTGCTGGGCGTCAGCTTCGACGTCCTGGAAACATTTGGCGCGGTCTCGGTTGCCACGGCTTGGGCGATGGCCCAAGGCGCTCTTGCGCGAAGCAGTGCCGATATCGCCGTGGCCGTTACCGGGATAGCCGGGCCGGCCGGAGGATCGGACAAGAAACCGATCGGAACGGTGGTCTTCGCTCGCGCCGACCGCGACTCCGACCCGCATGACATGGTCGCCGACACGAGGGCATTCGGCGATCTGGGACGCGGCGGTGTCCGGCTTCAAGCGGCGCTTTGCGCTCTCGAATTGCTGCTGCCCTCACCGTAAAGGACCGCGGCGCGTTCTTCGAAGGCGCCGATCATTCGGCGCAAGGCACGATCGAACATCTGTCCTGCCAGACTCTCGAAGATCCGGTTCTTGAAGGCGAAGTCGACGCAGAACTGGACCTCGGTCCCGCCCTTGCCGTCGGGAACGAATTTCCAGCTGTTGTGGAGATACTTGAGCGGCCCTTCGACATAGTCGATTTCGATCTCGTGCGGCCGACGCTTGTGCACGCGAGAGGTAAAGGTCTCCTTCAACGCGCGGAAGCCAACCACCAGATCGGCGATCATCGCGGTCTCGCTGTCGGATCGGATCCGGGTCGCGGCCACCCACGGAAGAAATTCCTGGTAGCGTGCGACGTCAGCCACGAGATCGAACAATTGCTCCGGGCTGTAAGGCAGGTTCCGGGTTTCGCTATGCCGCGGCATGAAGGATCAACGTGCTGCGGCCAGCTTCGCTTCGCGCGACGCCCGCATCTTCGCGAAATCGTCCCCGGCGTGATAGCTCGAACGCGTCAGTGGACTGGCCGCGACCAGCAGGAAACCCTTGGCACGGGCGATCGCCGCATAAGCGGAAAAAGCCTGCGGAGTGACGAATTCCTCGACCCTGGCGTGGCGAGGCGTCGGCTGGAGATATTGGCCCATGGTAAGGAAATCGACGTCGGCCGAGCGCATGTCATCCATGACCTGGTGGACCTCCAGCCTTTGCTCGCCCAGTCCGACCATGATTCCGGACTTGGTAAAGATCGCCGGATCGTGGCGCTTGACGCTCTCGAGCAGGCGAAGCGAGGCGTAATAACGGGCGCCGGGCCGAATCGTGGGATAGAGCCTAGGCACCGTCTCCAGGTTATGATTGTAAACGTCCGGCCGGGCCTGGATGATTCTTTCGACCGCCGCTTCCGATTTGTTGCGGAAATCCGGAGTGAGGATTTCGATGGTCGTCGCGGGAGCATTCCTCCGCAGCGCCTCGATCACTCGAACGAACTGCATGGCCCCGCCGTCCGGAAGATCGTCCCGATCGACCGAGGTGACGACGATATGTTCGAGGCCAAGCTCCGCGGCCGCTGTCGCGACATGTTCCGGCTCCATCGGATCCACGGCGCGCGGCATCCCGGTCTTGACGTTGCAGAAGGCGCAGGCCCGGGTGCAGGTGTCACCAAGGATCATGACGGTCGCGTGTTTCTTGGTCCAGCACTCGCCGATGTTGGGGCAGGCCGCCTCCTCGCACACCGTGGCGAGATTGAGCCGACGCATCAGTTGGCGGGTTTCATTGAACCCGGCGCTGACGGGGGCCTTGACCCGGATCCAGTCGGGCTTGCGCTGCTTTGGCGCGACGATTGGGGCGATGGCTTCGCTCATGTCGCGCAGATAGCGATGGCGGCGACGTCTTGCCACCCCTTCCCTCGCCGCTTAACGGCGCTCGATGGCTTATTTCAACGCCCTGATCGACGGCTATCGCCGGTTCCGCAATCACGAGTGGCGCGCCGAGCGCGACCGGTGGGCGGAGCTCGCCGAAGGCCAGAGCCCGAAGGTGATGGTGATCGCCTGCTCCGACAGCCGGGTGGACCCCGCCCAGATCTTCGATGCGCGCCCCGGCGAGATGTTCGTCGTCCGCAACGTGGCCGCGCTCGTTCCCCCGTTCGAGCCGGACGATAATCATCACGGCGTCTCGGCCGCTCTGGAGTTCGCCGTGACCCAGCTCGAGGTCGAGGAGCTGGTGGTCATGGGTCATGGCTTTTGCGGCGGCTGCGCGGCGGCCTTGACCGGCCAGTTCGACGATGCCGACTTCGGCGCGGGACATTTCATTGCCCACTGGATCAACATGCTGGGCGATGCCCGGGAACAGATCCGCGCCCGGCACCCGCAACTCGATCGCCAGGCCTTTCTCGAGATGGAGCTAGAGGGCGTTCGGGTGTCGCTCCGCAATCTTCGCACTTTCCCCTGGGTGAAAGAACGGGAAGCGGAAGGTCGCCTCAGTCTCCACGGCGCTTATTTTGCCATTTCGGACGGCATTCTCCATGTCTGCGAAGAGGCGAGCGGGCGATTCGTCCCGGCTGGTTCAGAAGCGCCCTAACGGCACGACATAACCCGAATGTCTGCAGCCTAAGGCAGCCGGCGGGCCGAAATGATCGGGATCCGCGGCGACAGCATCTGCCCGCGCATGGTCCCTTCCCCTTCGGTCGCGGACTTCGGCGCGGCGTGGATTCGCCTGACGGTGTCCATCCCCGCCACGACCCGCCCAAACACCGCATAACCATCGGGGTCTACGCGTCCGGCGTCGAGATAGGACATGTCGCCGATCATGATCGTGATGTCGGCAGTCGCAGTGCCGGGTGCGTCGCGGGCGATCGATACGGCACCATCGACATGGCTGAGCCCGGTTCGGCTGGTCGGTTCGTGCGCGATCGGCGGCAGGCGGCGCGAATGTTCGACACCGGCCTGGACCAGCCCCCGTTCCGGTCCGCCGGGCATGGCGCGATAAAAATTGGCGCCGTCATAAAGCCGACGTTCGATATAATTGAGGAAATTGGCGCTGGTGACAGGGGCCCGCGCCTCATCCACCTCGACGACGATATTTCCCTCGCCCGTTTCGATCAGGACCCGGGCGGTCGGGGGCTGCGCCGTGGCGGGACCGGCAAGGCAAAAGAAAAGGGCGAGCAGGACGAATCGAAAAGCCATGGGCCTATTTCGCGGTTGAAATCGTCGCGTGCAATGTGCTCGGTGCGCAGACGATCGTATGGGGGAGCTTGAGGCATGGAAGCCGGCGCAGTCGTTTCGCTGACTATCTACTTCGCTGGCATGCTTGCCATCGGATTCTACGCCTGGCGCAAGTCGACCCAGAACATCAAAGGCTTCCTGTTGGGAGGCAGGGATCTGGGGCCGGCCGTCGCGGCCCTCTCCGCCGGTGCAGCGGACATGAGCGGCTGGCTTCTCATGGGCCTGCCCGGGGCCATGTATCTTTCGGGCCTCAGCTCCAGCTGGATCGCCATCGGCCTGCTCGCCGGCGCCTTTGCCAACTACCTCATCGTCGCCCCACGCCTTCGCGCGCATACTGAGCAGGCTGGCGATTCTATCACCGTGCCTCAGTTTTTCGAAAACCGGTTCGAGGACAAGAGCCGGGCGCTCCGGGTGATCTCGGCCCTGGTCATCATCATTTTCTTCACGCTCTATACGTCGAGCGGGATGGTCGCCGGCGGCAAATTGTTCGAATCCGCCTTCGGTGCCGATTATGCCTTCGGCCTTTGGCTCACTGCCGGAGTCATCATCGTCTACACCGTAATCGGCGGGTTTCTGGCCGTCAGTCTCACGGATTTTGTCCAGGGCGCGATCATGTTCGTGGCACTGGTTCTCGTCCCCATCGTGGCATTCACCGAAGTTGGCGGGCCGGCTGTTGCGGCTGCGGAAGTCGCCCGGGTCAATCCCGCCTTCATGAACATTCTTGGCGATCTCAGCGTCGTCGCCATCATCTCCAGCCTGGCCTGGGGCCTGGGCTATTTCGGCCAACCACACATCATCGTTCGCTTCATGGCGGTCCGCTCGGTGCGGGACGTGCCGCTGATGCGCGCGATCGGGATGAGCTGGATGCTGGTGACCTTGCTCGGCGCCCTTGCCACCGGATTTGTCGGCCTGGCCTATGCGACCCGCAATAGACTCGAGGTCGCCGATCCGGAGACCATCTTCATCATCCTTTCGGATGTCCTCTTCCATCCGTTGATCACCGGCTTTCTGCTCGCCGCCTTGCTGGCGGCGATCATGAGCACGATCTCCTCGCAGCTCATCGTCTCGTCCAGCTCGCTTACTGAGGACTTCTATCGCAGCTGGTTCCGTCGCGAAGCGAGCGAACGCGAGCTGGTACGGGTCGGCCGGATTTCCGTCGTTCTGGTTGCCTTGGTCGCGATCCTTCTCGCCTACGATCCCGACAACAGCATTCTCGGCCTTGTCGCCAACGCATGGGCGGGTTTCGGCGCCGCCTTCGGGCCGATCGTCCTCCTCAGCCTGACCTGGAAGCGAATGACCCGCAACGGCGCGCTCGCAGGCATGGTGTTGGGCGCTGCAACAGTGCTGTTCTGGATCTACGCCCCAGTGCTCGCCGGCGGGGCTGCGCTCACGACGGTCATCTACGAGATGGTCCCGGGCTTCCTTATCTGTGGCGCGGCCGCCATTATCGTCAGCCTGCTCGACAAACGGCCACCGGAAGACGTGGTTCGCACGTTCGAGGCGAGCGACGCCCAGCGCAAGGCAGCGCGCTGAGGATCCTCACGGGACCCGCTGGCCGACGACGTTGCCCGGCGGCGCGTAGCGGCAGATCAGGAAGTCGGATCTTGGTGCCCGGTGGAGCGCACAGCCCACGCTGACCGTGCCCGGCCAGATCATCTGGGTATAATGGGCGACGTCGACCCAGTGACCGCTGCTGCTCACGTCCGGGAATATGCCGGGGCGGAACAGTCTTCTCTCGCCGGCCCAGCCGCCGATCATTTCCTCGACGCTGAACGCGCCAGCGGTGCCCATCCACAGATTTTCGCCCTGCCCGGGCCGCGAGTCCTGGGGCGAGTGCGCCAGACTTCCACGCCGCTCGAGTTGGGGACCATAAGCCGCGGCGGCGGCGGCCAGACGGCCGTCCCAGCGCAACGGGGCGATCCCGATCCGGGATCGCTCCCGGTTGTGGAGCGCCAGCAACCGGCGTGGCAGATCGGAAAGATCCTGGGGCCGGCCATCGTCCGGAACCTGGGTCCGAATGACCGCGCCGTCGGCCCACGGTGGACGCGAAGGGCCGCAGGCCGTGAGGGCAAGGATGATCGGCAGGAGAAACGGGTATCTGATCATGAACTGTAAAAGGCCGGATCGCGATCGGAGGTTCCGGTAGACAGGGATTCCCGCCTCATCGAGCGGCTGAAAATGTGGCGTGAGTTGGCAGGGAGTGAGTGCTCCTTCAGTCCGACTCCACGATCGCGCTGCGCTCGTAAAGCATCGCCAACCCCTGGATGGTCAGGTCCGACTCGATCGCGTCGAACAGATCGGTCTGCTGATCGAACAAGGTGGCGAGCCCACCGGTGGCGACGACCCGGACAGGGCGGCCGATTTCGGCCTTCATCCGGGCGACCAGACCTTCCATCATCGCGACATAGCCCCAATAGATGCCGATATGCATCTGCGCCTCGGTGGTCCGGCCGATCACGCTCCGGCTCTCGGGCGCCACAATCCCGACCCGGGGCAGCTTGGCCGCGGCGGACACCAGAGCGTCGAGCGACAGGTTGATACCGGGGGCGATGATCCCCCCTTTGTAGGCGCCCGTATAATCGACCACGTCGAACGTAGTCGCGGTGCCGAAGTCGATGACGATCAGATCGCCTTCGAACAGTGCGTGCGCCGCGATCGCGTTGAGAACGCGGTCCGCGCCGACCGAGCCGGGCTCGGCGACGTCGAGTTCAACGCCCCATTCGACCGGCGACCGCCCGGCAACGAGTGGCTCTACGCCGAAATATTTGACGGCCAGCACTTCGAGATTGTGAAGCGCACGCGGCACCACCGTGGCGATGATGACGGCGGAGACATCGCCCCGCGAGAAGCCCTCGAGCGCGAGCAGCTGGTGAAGCCAGACCGCATATTCGTCGGCGGTCCGACGGGGATCGGTGGCGATCCGCCAGCGCGCGCGAATGACCTTGTCCTCGACCAGAGCGAAGACCAGATTGGTGTTGCCGGCATCGATGGCGAGAAGCATCACGTCCCTTCCGTCAGATGAGGAAAACGTCGCCGGCGTGAATGACACGGCTCGTCCCGTCCGCCAAGCGAAGCCTGAGTGCGCCGTCGGATTCGAGCCCGGCGAAGGCGCCCGCACCTTCGGATGTGACGAGCGGGGTGCCAAGCGGATGGGCACGATCGAGCCAGGCCTGGCGAAGCTCGTCCATGCCCTGTGACCGCCAGCGTCGCACCCGCTGGCCGAACGCGTCCGCGAGCGTCTGAAGCAAAGCGGCCGGCTCAGGTGCCGCATTGGTCAATTGCCGAAGACTGGTCACCGGGCGCTCCACCTTTTCCGGGCAGGCAGCGAGGTTGACCCCGAACCCCGCGATAACCGCGTCACCCTCGCGTTCGAGCAGAATTCCGGCGAGCTTCGCGCCGTCCACGACAAGATCGTTCGGCCATTTGATAGTGATTCCATCAGCGTGATGCGACACCGCCTCATGGAGTGCCACCGCGGCAACCAGAGCCAGGCTCGGCGCCGGCGGATCACCAGAGCGCAGCCGCACGATAGTGCTGGCGTAGAGATTGCCGGACGGCGATTCCCATTGCCGTCCCTGCCGCCCTTTACCTCCGGTCTGACGGTCGGCGCGGAGCCACAGGCCTTCTTCGGCACCGCCACGGGCAAGCGCGGCGACGTCTTCATTGGTAGAGCCGGTCTCGGCGACCGAACGGATCAAAAGAGCGCGGAAGCGGCGACCATGGTCGCGCTTTCGAGCGCCGGGATCGCGAGATAGCCGAGCGGCGAGACGAACACGGCCGAAGCCAGGATCAACGCCGTTCCGACCGGCTCCCGGGTCGTTGCAAAGGCGGGCGCGGGTTCGTCGAAATACATCAGTTTGACGATCATGATGTAGTAGAAGGCGCTGATCACCGAGGTCGCAATCGCGACTGCCGCAAGCCAGGTGAGATCCGCCGCAACCGCCGCGTCGAACACCAGGAATTTGGGCCAGAAGCCGAACAGTGGCGGGATTCCGGCGAGGCTGAACATGAAGATCGCCATTGCCAGCGCAAGTCCCGGCCGGGTTCGCGAAAGCCCAGAGAGCGACGCGATGGTCTCGACCGGACGATCTTCCGCGTCGCGCATCCTCAGGACGACGAGGAACGCGCCGAGCGTCATCACCGTGTAGACGGCCATGTAGAACAACACGGAAGACACGCCCTGGCGCCCCGCCGCGGCCAGACCGACCAGGGCGAAGCCGACATTGTTGATCGAGCTATAGGCGAGCAGACGTTTGATATTGCGCTGGCCGATTGCGGCCACGCCGCCGAGGATGGTCGAGGCAAGCGCCATGAAGATGATGATCTGCCGCCAGGATTCGAGCGCAGGCCCCATCCCTTCCACGGTCACCCGGACCAACAGGGCCATGGCTGCCACCTTTGGGGCGGCAGAGAAATAGGCGCTGACGGGGGTCGGGGCGCCTTCGTAGACGTCCGGGGTCCACATGTGAAACGGCACTGCCGACACCTTGAAGGCCAGGCCGGCCAGAACGAAGACCAGCCCGAACAGTTCGCCCTGCGAGATTCCGTCGGTCGCCAGGGCCGAGGCGATGCCGCCGAACAGGGTGGTGCCGGTGAAACCGTAAAGCAGCGATATCCCGTAGAGCAGGATTCCGGAGGCGAGTGCACCGAGGACGAAATATTTGAGGCCCGCCTCGGCCGAGCGACTGTCGGTGCGCTGGAACGAGGCCAAAACGTAGGAAGAAAGACTGAGCAGCTCAAGGCCGACATAAAGGGTCAACAGGTCGCCGGCGGAAACCATCATGCCCATCCCGATCACCGAGAAGAGGATCAGGACCGGATACTCTGCGCGGTAATCGCGGTCTCGCCCGAACCAGCTCTTGGCCGCAAGCATCGACACGGCGGCGCCGATATAGATGACGATCTTTGAGAAAGCGGCGAAACTGTCGCTGATGAAGAGGCCTTCAAAGGCGACACCGCCGGAGTCTCTGATGCCGGGCACGAAGAAGGCGGCCGCGGCCAGCGTCAGGACTGCAAGCCAGGTCAAGGCGGGGCCCGACCGATCGCCCGCCCAGGCCGCGATCAGCATCAGGATCAGGCTCGCGACGGTGATGATCAGTTCCGGGATTACGAGGAGGAAGCTGTTGGCCATCAGTGCGCGCCCTCCGCGCCTTCGTGGGCGGGCTCGGCCGGCACCGGCGCCCCTTCTGTGACCCTTGCGTCGCCAAGGGGGGCTGCGCGCTCGATCCGCGCGAGCAGGATGTCAACGTCCTGCCGCATCGGCGCCATGAAGCTTTCGGGATAGACCCCCATCCACAGGACGACGGCCGCGATCGGCGCCAGTATCGCCAGTTCCCGTCTGGAAAGATCGCCCATCGCTGCGGCCTCAGCGGTGCGAGCCGTGCCGAAGGAGATGCGCCAGTAGAGCCAGAGCATGTAGGCGGCCCCGAGGATGATGCCGCTGGTCGCGACCGCGCCGACCCAGCTGTTCGCCGCATAACCGCCAACCAGGGCAAGAAACTCGCCGACGAAACCGCTCGTGCCGGGAAGGCCCACCGCAGCCATGGTGAAGAGGAGGAACAGGACCGAAAAAGCCGGCATATTGTTCGACAAACCGCCATAACGATCGATATCGCGCGTATGCATTCGATCGTAGACGACGCCGACGCACAGGAAGAGCGCGCCCGATACCAGGCCGTGGCTCAGCATCACGACCAGCCCACCCTCGATGCCCTGACGGTTGAACGCGAACAGGCCGATCGTGACGAAGGCCATGTGGGCGACCGACGAATAAGCGATCAGCTTCTTCATATCCTGCTGCACCAATGCGACCAGCGAGGTGTAGACGATGGCCACCATCGACAGCCCGAAGATCACCCAGACCAACTGAGCCGAGGCTTCGGGAAACATCGGCAGGGAGAAGCGGACGAAGCCATAGCCGCCCATCTTCAGGAGGACCCCAGCGAGGATGACCGAGCCGGCCGTCGGTGCCTGGACGTGGGCATCCGGAAGCCAGGTATGGACCGGCCACATCGGCATCTTCACCGCGAAGCTGGCGAAGAAGGCCAGCCACAGCCACGTCTGGGCCTCGGCCGGGAAATCGAACTCCATCAGCTGCGGGATGGAAGTGGTGCCCGCATGGTTCACCATCCACAACATCGCCACAAGCATCAGCACCGAACCGAGCAAGGTGTAGAGGAAGAATTTGTAGGCTGCGTAGATGCGGTCCTTGCCGCCCCAGATGCCGATGATGAGGTACATCGGGATCAGGCCGGCTTCGAAGAAGATGTAGAACAGGAAGATGTCCTGGGCGGTGAAGACGCCGATCATCAGCGTCTCCATCAGGAGAAAGGCCGCCATATATTCCGGAACACGCCGGTCAATCGCCTGCCATGAGGCGCCGATGCAGATCGGCATGAGGAAGGCGGTCAGGACGATCAGCATCAGGGCGATCCCGTCGATCCCCATCGCCCAGGCGAACCGGCCGAACAAAGGGGCATATTCGACGAATTGCCACTGTGCGCCGCCCACTTGGTACGTCGCCCACAGCCCGATGCTCAGCGCCAGGGTCGCCAGAGTCGTCATCAAGGCGATCCAGCGGGCTCCATTGGCGCTGGTCAGCAGACAAGCCAAGGCCCCGAGCAGAGGTAGTGCGAGCAGAGCCGAAAGGATCGGGAAGCCGTTCATTGCGCCATCGCCCAGGTCGTGGCGGCGGCGACGCCGATGAGCATCACCAGCGCATAAGTGTAGAGATAGCCGGTCTGGGCGCGAACCGCGAGGCGGGTACCGGAGTAGACCGCGCCCGCCACGCCGTCGGGACCGAAGCGGTCGATCGTCTGTTCATCGCCACGCTTCCAGAAGAATCGGCCGAGCCAGACTGAAGGACGCACGAAGACGACATCGTACAATTCGTCGAAATACCATTTATTGTAGAGGAACCCGTGAAGGAGGCCGAACTGGCCCACGAACCGGCCGGGGATCGACGGGTTCCTGAGATAGGCGTTCCAGGAAATCAGGAAGCCGAGGATCATCGCCGCCGCCGGCGACAATTTCACCCAGAGCGGAACTTCGTGGATGGCGTGCATCAGGTGGCTGTCGAAGGCGATGCTTCCGGCCCAGAAATGAGCGCCTTCCTCGACGTCGATGAACGCGTGATGGAAGAGGATGCCGGCAAAGACGGCGCCGAGCGACAGGAGACCCAGCGGTACCAGCATGGTCCATGGACTTTCGTGGGGATGATAACCCCCGGTCCCGACCGCGATATCGTGCGCGGTCGCTTCGCGCGGGCGGGTATCGTGGCCGGCACCCTCGTCCGCCGGATGATCATCATGGTCGCCGTGTAATGCGTGCTGGATATGCTCGGACTGCGCCCAGCGCGGCTTGCCGAAGAAAGTCAGGAAGACCAGCCGCCAGCTGTAGAAGCTGGTGAGAAAAGCGGCGAACACGCCGACCGCAAAGGCCAGTCCACCCACCGTCGTCCCGCTGGCGAAGGCGCTTTCGATGATAGCATCCTTCGAGAAGAAGCCGGCGAAGCCGAAGCTGGGCAGGCCCGCCACCTGGATGATCCCGACGCCCGTGATGGCCAGAGTGCCGATCAGCATCGCCCAGAACGTGATCGGAATCTCACGGCGTAGGGCGCCATAGAAACGCATGTCCTGCTCGTGGTGCATCGCATGGATCACGCTGCCCGCGCCGAGGAACAGCAAGGCCTTGAAGAATGCATGGGTGAAGAGGTGGAACATCGCCGCGCCGTAGGCGCCGACGCCAGCCGCGAAGAACATGTAACCCAGCTGCGAGCAGGTCGAGTATGCGATCACCCTCTTGATGTCGTTCTGAACGGTTCCGACCGTTGCCGCGAACAGGGCCGTGGCGGCGCCGATGACGGTGACGACAGTGAGGGCAACGTCGCTTGTTTCGAACATCGGTGACAGACGGCAGACCATGAACACACCGGCCGTCACCATGGTCGCGGCATGGATCAGGGCGGAGACCGGGGTCGGACCCTCCATCGCGTCCGGGAGCCATGTGTGAAGGCCGAGCTGCGCCGACTTGCCCATCGCGCCGATGAACAGAAGGATGCACAGCAAGGTCATCGTGTCGATCCGGCCGCCGAGGAAGCCGATCGTCGAACCGCTCATTCCCGGCGCCGCTTCGAGAATGGCCGGGATGGAGACGGTGCCGAAGACCAGGAAAGTTCCAAAAATCCCGAGCGAGAAGCCGAAATCGCCCACTCGGTTGACGATGAACGCCTTCATCGCCGCCGCGTTGGCCGAAGGTTTGTGATACCAGAACCCGATCAGGAGATAAGACGCCAGGCCCACGCCTTCCCAGCCGAAGAACATCTGGATGAGGTTGTCGGCGGTCACCAGCATCAGCATCGCGAAGGTGAAGAGCGACAGATAGGCGAAGAAGCGGGGCTGGCTGTCGTCCTCGGCCATGTAGCCCCAGCTGTAGAGGTGAACGAGCGCCGAAACGGTCGTCACTACGACGAGCATCACCGCGGTAAGCGCGTCGACCCGAAGCGCCCATTCGACCTGGAGCTGTCCGGAGGCGATCCACGTGAAGACGGGGTGAAGCTGGCTGTGCTCGGTGCCCGCCAGAAAGCCGAGGAAGATCGGCCAACTGAGGAACATGGCCGCGAACAAGGCACCGGTGGTGACAAGCTTGGCGGCGAAATTGCCGATGAATCGGTTGCCCAGGCCCGCGATGAGGGCTGCCAGCAAGGGCAGGAAGACGATCGCCTGAACCATCTCAGCCCTTCATCTGGTTGATGTCGTCCACGGCGATGGTGCCGCGATTACGGAAATAGATGACGAGGATGGCAAGCCCGATGGCGGCTTCCGCAGCGGCGACGGTCAGCACGAACATGGCGAAGACCTGTCCGACCATGTCGCCCATGAACGCGGAGAAGGCGACGAGATTGATGTTCACCGCGAGCAGGATCAACTCGATCGCCATCAGGATGACGATGACGTTCTTGCGGTTGAGGAAGATCCCGAACACGCCGAGCACGAACAGGATTGCGCCGACGGCGAGGTAATGACCCAGGCCGATCATAGCTCCACCCCCTGCCCAACACCGGGTTGAGTGTTGATGACGGCGTCGCGGGGGCGGCGGCGGACCTGGGCCGACACGTTCTGGGGCCTGACGTCCGAGCGCTTTCGGCGGGTCAGGACGATCGCTCCGACCATCGCGACGAGAAGAACGATCCCCGCCGCTTCGAAGATGAACAGATAGCGGGTATAGAGCAGGTAGCCGAGCGCCTCGATGTTGGACCTTTCATCGGTGATCGGCGCCGCTCGTGCGCCAGTTTCGATGCCGCCGGCATTCCAGGCCAGAACGGCGAGGACGATCTCCGCGAGAAGGACGCCTGCCAGGGCGAAGCCGAACGGCCAGTAGCGCGCGACACCGGCGCGCAGGGCCGCGAAATCGACGTCGAGCATCATCACGACGAACAGGAAAAGGACGGCGACGGCGCCGACGTAGACGATGATCAGGAGGAAGGCGAGGAACTCGGCGCCGATCAGAAGGAACAGGCCGGCGGCATTGAAGAAGGCGAGGATGAGCCACAACACCGAATGGACCGGGTTGCGGGCAGCAATGGTCATCACCCCGGAGGCGATGACCAGGGTCGCGAACAAATAGAAGACGAAGACCTGGATCACTCGACCGTTCCGAAGCGCCGCTGCACCCCGGCACGAGCCGGGGCCCAGCACGAAGGTTGGACCTGAACCCCGGCTTTCGCCGGGGAATTATGGGAATGCTCGCGGGCCATTATCTGTACGGTGCATCTGCGGCAAGGTTCGCGGCCAAAGCGCGTTCCCATTTGTCGCCATTCTCGAGAAGCTTGGTCTTGTCGTAGATCAGCTCCTCCCGGGTTTCGGTGGAGAAATCCATGTTCGGACCCTCGACGATGGCATCGACGGGGCAGGCTTCCTGGCAGAACCCGCAATAGATGCACTTGGTCATGTCGATGTCGTAGCGGGTGGTCCGGCGGCTGCCGTCCTCGCGCGGTTCGGCCTCGATCGTGATCGCCAGCGCCGGGCAGACCGCCTCGCACAATTTGCAGGCGATGCAGCGTTCCTCGCCATTGGGATAACGGCGAAGCGCATGCTCGCCCCGGAAGCGTGGCGAGATCGGGTTCTTCTCATAGGGGTAGTTGATCGTCGCCTTCGGCTTGAAGAAATATTTCAGAGTCAGCCAGTGCGCGAGCACGAATTCCCAAAGGAAGAACGACTTGATCCAGTGCGCTACCATGGCAGCAATCCGTCGCGTTGGGCCATCAGATATCCCGAAACCAGGAACACCCAGATCAGCGAGATGGGGAGGAAGATCTTCCAGCCGAGCCGCATCAGCTGGTCGTAGCGGAAGCGCGGCACCGTCGCCTTCACCCAGGAGAAGATGAAGAAGAAGAACAGGATCTTGAGGAAGAACCAGAAGATCCCGGGAATCAGATATAGTGGCGCCCAGTCGATCGGAGGCAGCCAGCCGCCCCAGAAGAGGATGGCGTTCATGCCGCACATCAGCAGCACGTTGCCATATTCGCCGAGCCAGAAGAGCGCGAAGCTCATAGAGCTATATTCGGTCTGGTAACCGGCGACGAGCTCGCTCTCCGCCTCGGTCAGGTCGAACGGCGCTCGCGCTGTCTCCGCCATGGACGAGATGAGGAAGATCACCGCCATCGGCAGAAGCAGCGGATTGAAGCCGAATCCGTTGATGATCCCAAAGATGTGGCCCCTTTGCGCTTCGATGATCGCGGAAAGGTTGAACGAACCCGCCCACAGGATCACCGGGATCAGTACGAAGCCGATCGATACCTCATAGGACACCATCTGAGCAGCCGCGCGTAAGGCGCTGTAGAATGGGTATTTCGAGTTCGAGGCCCAGCCGGCAATGATGATCCCGTAGACCCCAAGCGATGAGATGGCGAGAAGGTAGAGAAGACCGACATTGATGTCGGCCAGGACCATGTCTTCTCCGAACGGGATCACGGCCCAGGCGAGCAGAGCGACCGTAAAGGTGATGATCGGAGCAATGATGAACAGGCCACGATTGGCCCCGGACGGGATGATCGTCTCCTTGAGGAAGACCTTGAGGCCATCGGCGAAGCTCTGCAGCAGCCCGAAGGGCCCGACCACGTTGGGCCCGCGCCGAAGCGCCATCGCGGCCCAGATCTTGCGGTCGGCATAAATGATCATCGCCACTGCCAGCATCAGCGGCAGAGCGATCATCAGGATGAGGATCAGCGTGGCAAGGAACCAGCCGAACCCCTCCCCCATCCACGTATTCTGGAACCACTCGGTCATTCCGCCGCCTCCGCGATTTCACCGCCGTGGAGGATTTCGGCCGAGCAACGTTGAAGGGTCGGCGAAGCGCGCGCGATCGGATTGGTCAGGTAGAAATCGTCGATCGGATAGGTCAGCTCGGTACCGCCCGGAATTTTCGTCCTTTCGAGCGCGGGCGGTGCCCAGTCGAAGCGGACCAGCCCGGGTGCGGCGAATTCCGGATATTCGGCGAACAGCGCACTTCGCAGCGCTCCGAAATTATCGAAAGGCAGGGTCTTGCCGACCGCCTCGGATAGGGCGCGAAGGATCGCCCAGTCTTCGCGGGCGTCGCCCGGTGGGTCGACGGCTTTTTCCGAATATTGCACTCGGCCCTCAAGATTGACGTAAATTCCGTGCTTCTCGGTGTAGGCCGCGGCTGGAAGGATGACGTCGGCTTCGTGGGCCCCACGATCGCCATGATGGCCGATATAGACCTTGAAGCTCTTCGCGAACGGCGCGAGATCGGCTTCGTCGGCGCCGAGTAGGAATAGCAGTCCCGGCGCTTTTTCGGCCAGCGCGGCGATCCCGCCCTGCCTGGCGTAGCCCAGTATGAGCCCGCCGGTCCGCGCGGCGGCCGTATGAAGAACGTTGTAGCCGTTCCACTCGCTCCGGACGAGGTTAAGCGTGCCGACCAGCGCGAGACTGGCCGCCTGACCGCCCGGGACCTTCAGCGCCGCGCCGCCCACGATCACGGCCGGACGCTGGGCGTCTGCAAAGGCTTTCGTCACCGCGACCGGAAGGTCCGCAATCAGTGACAGATCGTTGCCGATCCGTTCGACCGGATAGGTCAGATCGACGTCGGGCCCGATCAGGAAGACCCTTGCGCCGGACTTCACGGCCTTGCGGATCCGCGTGTTCACCAGCGGCGCTTCCCAGCGGGGATTGGTGCCCACCAGGAGAATGACGTCGGCTGTCTCGATCCCGGCGATCGTGCTGTTGAAGTTGACCGCCGCGAGGTTCGACGTGTCGTAAGCGAGCCCGGTCTGGCGTCCTTCCAGCTCATCGGATCCCAGCGCGTTCAGCAGCTTTTTCGCGGCGTAGAGCGTCTCGACGTCGACGAGATCGCCGGCAATGGCGGCGACATGGGTTTTCGCTCTCTTGGCGACTTCGGCGATCCTGCCGAACGCCTCAGCCCAGCTCGCCTGGCGAAGCCGGCCATCTTCGCGAAGCCAGGGCCGGTCGAGTCGGTTGCGCAAAAGGCCGTCGACGGCGTGACGGGTCTTGTCGTGCGCCCATTCCTCGTTGACGTCCTCGTTGAGGCGGGGGAGCGCGCGCATCACCTCACGCTGGCGGCTGTCGAGGCGGATATTGGTGCCGACCGCGTCCATGACGTCGATGGCCGGCACCTTGCGCAGTTCCCAGGGCCGAGCCTCGAAACTGTAGGGCTTCGAAACGAGCGCGCCGACCGGGCAGAGATCGACGACGTTACCGCTCAGCTCGCTGGTCAGCGCCTTTTCCAGATAGGAGGTGATCTCGGCATTCTCGCCGCGGCCGATCATGCCGATCTCTTCCACGCCCGCCACCTGCTGGACGAAGCGGACGCAGCGGGTGCAGTGGATGCATCGGGTCATGAAGGTCTTGACGACCGGACCCATATATTTCTCGGAAACCGCCCTCTTGTTCTCGTCGAAGCGGTTGTGGCCGCGGCCATAGGCCATGGCCTGGTCCTGAAGGTCGCATTCGCCGCCCTGATCGCAAATCGGGCAATCGAGCGGGTGATTGATGAGGAGGAACTCCATCACGCCCTCCCGCGCCTTTCGGACGGCGGGGGTCATGGTCGAGATCTCTTGTCCTTCGGTGGCCGGCAGTGCGCAACTCGCCTGCGGTTTGGGCGGTCCGGGCTTCACCTCGACCAGGCACATCCGACAATTGCCGGCGATGGCGAGGCGTTCGTGATAACAGAAACGCGGTATTTCCTTGCCCGCCATCTCGCAGGCCTGAAGCACGGTCGCCCCTTGCGGAACCTCGATCTCGACTCCGTCTACCTTGACCTTGGGCATGTCAGTTACGCGCCTCTTCTTGAGGCGCAACGGCCCGGATTTGGCGGAGGGCGGCGGTCGAAAGCATCGCACGAAGGCCCGCCGGGGTACTCTGGATCCGGCTGCTGCCCTGAGCGCAATGCGTCATGACCAGATCGAGCGACCCGGCCGCCTCGGTTTCCTCCGCACTTGCGACATCGGTTGCCAGGAGCCTCGCCACATCATCGGGCACCGAGCGCACGACGCAAATTGCCAACCGATCGCTCTCGGAAAATGCGGGTGTTGCACTCTGCAAGGCGGCACGCGCCAGCTGAACATTCACGGGCTCCGAGGCGCTCTCCAGCAGGGCCTCGGCCATGGCTCCAGCGAACAACAGGTTCGAAGAGCGCATCCGTCCCCTTCGAGAGAAACAGTCTTCATTGGATCGGCTCAGACGAAAGAGCCCGGCGCCATAGGCCCTCGTCGTAAAATTCCGAGAGAGAACCTCCACGGCAGCCTCGGGGCTACGGCTCGAGACGCACCGCCCGAATTCGTGGATTGCCATTCTCGCGTCTCTGCTGGACGCTTCGACCTCGTCGTAAAACATATCGTGTGCGGGCGAAGGATCGGCGGAAGGCACATCCTGGGAAGGCAGGATGTCCCGCTGTCCAGATGGTGGAGGATCCTGTGCCATCAGCGCCAATGCCAAGAGAAACGGGTTCATTCCGCAGCCTCCAGCGTCCGGCCCTGGCGTTCCTGGATCCGCCGCTCGAGCTCCGGTCGGTAATGACGGATCAGGCCCTGAATAGGCCAAGCGGCGGCGTCGCCGAGGGCGCAGATCGTGTGGCCCTCAACCTGCTTGGTGACGTCATAAAGCGTATCGATTTCATGGATGTCGGCATTGCCCTCGACGAGCCGTTCCATCACCCGCCACATCCAGCCGGTGCCTTCGCGGCAGGGGGTGCACTGGCCGCAGCTTTCATGCTTGTAGAAATAGGAAATCCGGCTGATCGCCTTAACCACGTCCGTGGACTTGTCCATGACGATCACGGCCGCGGTACCGAGGCCTGACCCGAGATCCTTGAGGCCGTCGAAGTCCATCGGTGCGTCGATGATCTGCTCGGCCGGAACCAGCGGCACCGAAGAGCCGCCGGGGATCACCGCCAGGAGATTGTCCCAGCCGCCCCTTATTCCGCCGGCATGGCGATCGATCAGCTCTCGAAACGGCACGCTCATCGCGTCCTCGACAACGCAGGGACGGTTAACGTGGCCGGAGATCTGGAAAAGCTTGGTGCCCTCGTTCTTCGGTCGCCCGATCCCCGCGAACCAGGCACTTCCGCGGCGAAGGATGGTCGGGACGACCGCGATGCTCTCGACGTTGTTGACCGTGGTCGGGCAGCCGTAGAGGCCGGCGCCGGCCGGGAAAGGCGGCTTCAGGCGCGGCATGCCTTTCTTGCCCTCGAGGCTCTCGAGCATCGCCGTCTCTTCGCCGCAAATGTAGGCGCCGGCGCCGCGGTGGACGAAAAGGTCAAAATCGTACCCGGACTGGGCCGCGTTCTTGCCGAGCAGGCCGGCGTCATAGGCCTCCTGCACTGCGGCTTCGAGCACCTGCGCCTCGCGGATGAACTCACCGCGAATGTAGATGTAACCGGCCCGGGCGCGCATCGCATAGCCGGCGATCAAAGCGCCCTCGATCAACTTGTGGGGATCGTGCCGAATGATCTCGCGGTCCTTGCACGATCCGGGCTCGGATTCGTCGGCATTGATGACCAGGAAGTTGGGTCGGCCCGCGCTTGGCTCCTTGGGCATGAAGCTCCACTTCATGCCGGTCGGGAATCCGGCGCCGCCGCGACCGCGTAGTCCCGACGCCTTGATCTCGTCGATGATCGCGTCCTGGCCAACCGCCATCAGTTTCTTGGTGTCGTCCCAATCGCCGCGTTTCTGCGCCGATTTCAGCCCCCAGGGCTGGAAACCGTAGACGTTGGTGAAGATGCGGTCCTTGTCGTCAAGCACGGCCGCGCTCCCCGCAGAATTCCGCGAATGCCCGGTCCATCTCCCCGGCTTCCATTTGCGGCTCGATGAACGCGTCGCGGCCGCCGACGACGATGTAGCGCTGACGCGCACCATTTTGCTCGAAAGCGCCACAGATGATCGGCACGCCCTGGCTGGCGCTTCGCTCCGCTTCGGCGAAGGTCAGATTTTGAGGGTTGCCGAGCCGCTGGCGGACAATTCCTTCGGCTACGGAGACGTCGCCCTTCGGAAGCTCGATGGGAGCCGCGGCGGCCTGATTGGCCGGCGGCTCCGCCTGCTGACAGGCCGCGAGGAGAAGGACGAACGCAGCCAACCTCACGACCAGCGCTCCCGATAGTCGAAATTGTCGGAGACCATCTCGGAAAGCGTCGTCGGCCCGTCCTCCGGACAGCTGGTCTGGCGATCGATCTGCGGGCCCGGCTTCGGCGTCTCGCCGGCGGCGAGAGCGTCAAGGATCGCGGTCATCGTCTCGAAGGTCAGATCCTCGTAATTGTCGTCGTTGATCTGGACCATCGGCGCGTTGGCGCAGGCGCCGAGGCATTCGACTTCATTGAGGGTGAACAGACCGTCCTCTGTGGTCTGGCCTTTCTTCAGCCCCTTCGCCTTGCACGCGGCGAAGACGTCGTCCGATCCCCGAAGCATGCAAGGCGTCGTTCCACAGACCTGGACATGATAGCGGCCGACCGGCGCCAGATTGAACATCGTGTAGAAGGTCGCAACCTCGTAAGCCCGGATGTTGGGCATATCGAGGTAGGCGGCGACATATTCGATCACGGGGATCGGCAGCCAGCCCTGAGTTTCGGTCTCCGCTCCGACCTGGCGCTGGGCAAGGTCGAGCAACGGGATCGAGGCACTGTGCTGGCGCCCCGGCGGATAGCGACCGATGATCGTCTTCGCCTTCGCCTCATTCTCGGGCGTCCAGGCGAAACCACCCCAGCGGGCGCGAATCTCGTCGCTGGCGGGAAGGCGCGTGGCTTCGGCCATCAGCGGTCTACCTCCCCGAAAACGATATCGAGCGCGCCGAGGATAGCGGTGACGTCGGCCAGCATGTGTCCCCTTGTCATGAAGTCCATGGCCTGCAGATGCGAGAAGCCGGTCGGCCGGATCTTGACCCGGTAAGGCTTGTTGGTGCCGTCGCTGACCAGATAGATTCCGAACTCGCCCTTGGGGCTTTCGGTGGCGACATAGACTTCGCCCGCCGGGACGTGGAAGCCCTCGGTATAGAGCTTGAAATGATGAATCAGCGCTTCCATCGACTGCTTCATCTCGGCGCGCTTGGGCGGCACGACCTTGCGATCCAGGGAGGCGATGGGCCCTTCCGGCATCTCGTTGAGACACTGCTTCATGATCCGAGCCGATTGCCGGACTTCCTCCACCCTGACCATGAAGCGGTCATAGCAGTCGCCCTTGGTGCCGACCGGGACGTCGAACTGCATCCTGTCATAGACGTCGTAGGGCTGGCTCTTGCGGATATCCCAGGCAATGCCGGCGGCGCGGATCATCGGCCCCGAGAAACCCCAGGCGAGCGCGTCTTCCTTCGACACGGTGGCAATGTCGACATTGCGCTGTTTGAAGATGCGGTTGTCGGCGACGAGCGAGATCGAATCCTCGAACAGGCCGAAGAGACGGTTATCCAGCCAGTCGCCGATGTCGGCAAGCAGCTTGAGAGGCACGTCCTGATGGACTCCCCCAGGACGGAAATAAGCGGCGTGCATGCGCGCGCCCGACGCCCGCTCGTAGAAGTTCATGATGTCTTCGCGAAGCTCGAACAGCCACAGGTTCGGAGTCATCGCCCCGACGTCCATGACGTGACTGCCGAGGTTGAGCAGGTGGTTGGAGATCCGCGTCAGCTCAGCGAAAAAGACCCGCAGATACTGGGCACGAAGCGGGACCTCCAGATCCAGCAATTTCTCGATCGCGAGCACATAGCTGTGCTCCATCGACATGGGCGACACGTAATCGAGCCGGTCCATGTAAGGGAGCGCCTGAAGATAGGTCTTGTATTCGCAGAGCTTCTCGGTGCCGCGGTGGAGGAGGCCGACATGGGGATCGACCCGCTCGACGATCTCGCCATCGAGTTCGAGCACCAGTCGTAGCACGCCGTGAGCGGCAGGGTGCTGGGGCCCGAAGTTGATCGTGTAATTGGCGATATCGGATTCAGTCGCGCCGGTCCGGGCGATATCCGCCTCACGCCGGTCGCCGGCACCCACCTCGGAGCCCTGGTCTCGAACGTCCGTCATTTCTTGATCTCGTCCGCCTTGAGCGGGGTCGGCGCACCCGGAGCTTCCGGCGCCTTCTCGTCGCCCGGGAGAATATATTCCGCGCCTTCCCACGGGCTCAGGAAATCAAAGGTGCGGAAATCCTGCGCCAGCCTTACCGGCTCGTAGACGACCCTTTTCTGCTCCTCGGAATAACGAAGCTCGACATAGCCGGTAAGCGGGAAATCCTTGCGCTGCGGGTGGCCCCGGAACCCATAATCGGTGAGAATCCGTCTCAGGTCCGGATTTCCGTCGAACAGCACGCCGTAGAGATCGAAAACCTCTCGCTCCAGCCAGCCAGCGACCGGATAGACGTCCGTGACAGTCGGAACCGGGCTTTCCTCGTTGGTCGTGACCCGGACCCGGAGCCGGTGGTTCCTGGTTACGGAAAGCAGATGGTAGACGACTTCAAAACGCTCGGGTCGCGAGGGATAATCGACCCCGGCTATTTCCATGAGCTGCTGATATTCGAACTTGTCTCGGAGCGTTCGTAGGACGTCGGCAACGCGATCGCGAGCGACATCGATCGAGATCTCGCCGACCGAGTCCTTGCCGGAAAGGAATGCGCCGCCGATCGCGGATTTGACCGCGTCGATGATGCCCTCGCGGGCCGGAACGAGTGGCGCCGGGCTGGACATCTATCGCTCGATCGTGCCTTCGCGGCGGATCTTCCGCTGCAGCTGCATGATACCGTAGAGGAGAGCCTCGGCCGTGGGCGGGCAACCCGGCACGTAGATGTCGACCGGCACGATCCGGTCGCACCCGCGCACGACGCTGTAGCTGTAGTGATAATAACCGCCGCCGTTGGCGCAGCTGCCCATCGAGATGACGTAGCGCGGCTCCGACATCTGATCGTAAACCCGCCGGAGCGCCGGCGCCATCTTGTTGCACAGCGTCCCGGCGACGATCATCACGTCCGATTGGCGGGGGCTGGCGCGCGGGGCAGCCCCAAATCTTTCAAGATCATAACGCGGCATGTTCACATGGATCATTTCGACCGCGCAGCAAGCCAGACCGAAGGTCATCCACCACAAGGATCCCGTCCGGGCCCACTGAAACAGATCCTCGGTCGAAGTGACGAGAAAGCCCTTGTCCGAGACCTCGGACTGAATCTGGTTGAAGACATAGGGATCGGGCTGCTGCAAATCGGCCGGAAGCTGATTTTCATGCCTCGGGTCGAGGATCACTCCCATTCGAGCGCCCCTTTCTTCCAGGCATAAGCGAAGCCCAGAGCAAGCTCGACGAGGAAGATCATCATCGCGCCCCAGGCCGCCCAGCCCGCGTCGAACACGCTCACGGCCCAGGGAAACAGATAAGCGGCTTCGATGTCGAAGATGATGAAGAGGATCGCGACCAGGTAGAAACGGACGTCGAATTGCGCCCGGCTATCCTCGAAGGCGGGGAAGCCGCATTCATATTCGGCCAGCTTGTCCGGATAGGGATTGGCCGCCCCCGTCAGCATGGACACGAGCATGGGCAGCACGACAAAGGCCAAGGAAAGGCCCAGCGCGACGCCCAGGAACAGCAAGATCGGCAGATAATCGGCGGCGACGGACGCCATCGTGAGACTCTCTGAGGACCAAAGGTTGGGCGGCTTCTAGGCCAGCGAAACGGCCATCGCAACCGCCAGAAGGCGACATTGAGCGAGGGCCGCGTTTTCTCCCGGCGCTGCGCTCAATCGATCAAGGAAACTAGTTTATCGTCAAGTTCTTAGGGCCCCGGCCACAAGCTTGTGAAGTCGGGAATGAAGCTGATCGTTCGCGGCAAGAACCTCCCCTTTGTCGACCCCGACTTCGGAGCCGCGGAAATCGGTGACGAAACCGCCGGCTTCCCGGACCAGAATGAGGCCGGCGGCGATATCCCAGAATTGAAGATCTTCTTCCCAGAAACCGTCGTAACGGCCAGCCGCTACCCAGGCGAGGTCGAGCGCCGCCGAGCCGAAGCGGCGGATCCCTGCAACTTCCGGGGCGACGGCGCCCAGAATCTTCTGGAAACGGCCGGGATGTCCGTGCCCCTTGTACGGCACGCCGGTGGCGATCAGAGCGTCGGCGAGATCGCGTCGCGACGACACTCGAAGGCGACGGTCGACCAGCCAGGCGCCCCTTCCCTTTTCCGCCCAAAAGCTTTCGTCCGTCAGCGGTTGGTAGATCAGCCCGTGGCTGATCTCGCCCCAGCCCTGACCGCCCGGCTTCGGCTCCTGGACCGCGATCGAGATCGCGAAATGCGGGATCCCGTGAAGGAAGTTGGAGGTTCCGTCGACCGGATCGACGATCCAGCGCGGTTTCGAAGGATCGCCTTCGATCGTCCCGCCTTCCTCGAGATAGAGGCCCCAGTCCGGTCGGGCGTGGCGTAGTTCCTCGACGATCGTCTGCTCGGCCCGCTCGTCTGCCATACTGACGAAATCGGCCGGACCCTTGCGGCTGACCTGGAGCTGCTCGACCTCGCCGAAGTCGCGGCGAAGTCGCGGCGCCGCCTTGCGGGCAGCGCGGGTCATGACGGTGATGAGGCCTGAATGGGAAACCATCAGATGCTGCCTTTGCGTTCGACGACCAGGATCCGCGCTTCCCCTTCCGGAACGGCGACATGCGCATCGCCGGGTTCAGCGACGAAGACCGATCCCGGTTCCAGCCGTACCTTTTGTTCGCCGCTGGGGGTCCGGTAATGCATGGTTACCACTCCGTCGATTACCGCAAAAACCTCTGTCCCGTCATTGACGTGCCATTCGTAGGGCTGATCCGTCCAATGGAGGCGGACGGTCGCCCCCTCCACTTCCGCAAGATCCAGGGCTCCCCAGGCGCAGTCCGCCCGAAAGCTGCGACCGTCTTCGACGATGCGCGCCACTAGTCGGCGCGACGTACGTAGGTCTGTTCGTAGACGTCGACGACGATCCGCGTCCCCGAGCTGATGTGCGGTGGGACCATCACGCGCACGCCATTGTCGAGGATCGCCGGCTTGTAGCTGGAAGACGCCGTCTGCCCCTTCACC
>DASTDX010000185.1:0-2001 GCA_035710145.1 Allosphingosinicella sp. | reverse complement strand
CTACAGGATCGGCATGGAACTGTCCGCCGTGGCCTGGGCCGGCGCTTTCCTCGTCTTCCTCGGAGTCTACGGACCGATCCTTTTTCAGCCGAGGCTCGGCGAATCGGCGGGTTGTGCCCGCGCAATGCGCTAGATCAATTCACAGCATATGGGATGGTCCTAGCGTTCGATCCACAACATGTTGAGGGGGATGGACGCATGAAGTTCGACGCAGCGATCGCCGAAGAGATCTGGACCGCAAAGTACCGATTCCTGCCGGCCTCCGGGGGCGGAGACGACAGCTTCGACGCGACCGCGCGGCGCGTCGCGATGGCTGTCGCGGAGGCCGAGAAAGCCGAGCTTCGGCCGGAGTGGCAGGCGCGGTTCGAGGAGGCGCTGACCGACTTCCGTTTCATCCCGGCGGGCAGAATTCTCGCCGGCGCGGGCACCGAGCGCGCCGTCACCTTGTTCAATTGCTTCGTCATGGGGACCGTCCCGGACAGCCTGGACGGCATCTTCGATCACCTTCGCGAGGCGGCGCTCACAATGCAGCAGGGCGGCGGCGTCGGCATGGATTTTTCGACGATTCGCCCGCGCGGCGCAGAAGTGAAAGGCGTCGGCGCCGACGCTTCCGGGCCGCTTACCTTCATGGACTGCTGGGATTCCATGTGCCGGACCGTCCACTCCGCCGGTCAGAGGCGCGGGGCGATGATGGGCTGCCTCAGTATCGATCATCCCGACATCGAGGATTTCATCGACGCCAAGAGGGATTCGAACCGGTTCCGCAATTTCAACCTGTCGGTGCTGGTCACCGACGCGTTTGTGGAGGCGCTCGGAACCGACAGCGAGTGGCCACTCTCTTTCGGCGGCAAGCTCTTCCGCACGGTCCGCGCCCGCGACTTGTGGGATCGGCTGATGCACGCGACCTATGATTGCGCCGAACCCGGCGTGATTTTCGTCGACCGCGTCAACCAGGCCAACAACCTGGCTTATTGCGAGACGATCAGCGCCAGCAACCCGTGCGGCGAGCAGATGCTTCCGCCTTACGGGGCCTGCCTGCTGGGATCGATCAACCTTGCCCGCCTGGTAGACCGCCCGTTCCAGGCGGAGGCGGCGCTCGACGAGGATGCGCTCGCCGAGCTCACTCGGACGGCGATCCGATTGCTCGACAATGTCATCGACATTTCCCGTTATCCGCTCCCGCAGCAGGAAGCCGAAGCCAAATCGAAGCGCCGGCTCGGACTGGGCGTGACCGGCCTCGCCGATGCCCTGCTCTTCTGCGGCACCGCCTACGGCAGCGGTCCGGCCGTGGCTCTGACCCGGCGCTGGCTGGAGGTGATCAGGCGCGAAGCCTATCGCGCCTCGGCCGATCTCGCCCGGGAGAAAGGGCCATTCCCGCTCTACGATCCGGCGATCCTCGACCGCCCGAACCTGCTCGCGCTCGACGAGGAAACCCGCGCCTTGATCGCCGAGCATGGCCTTCGCAACGGCTGCCTCACCTCGATCGCGCCGACCGGGACAACGTCATTGCTCGCCGGCAACGTCTCGTCGGGGATCGAGCCGGTTTTCGCTTATTCCTACACCCGGAAGATCCGCGAGGCCGACGGATCGACTCGAGAGGAAGCGGTCGAGGATTATGCGATGCAGGTGTGGCGTCGCCTGAAGGGCGACCTGCCGCCGCCGGAGGAGTTGTTCGTCAGCGCCCAGACCCTGAGTCCTTCGGACCACCTCAGCATGCAGGCGGCCGCTCAAGCGTTCATCGACAGCTCGATCTCCAAGACGGTCAATTGTCCGGAAGACATTGCCTTCGAGGCGTTCGCCGACATCTATGTCGAAGGCTATCATCTCGGCTGCAAGGGTCTGACCACCTACCGGCCGAACGACGTTACCGGATCCGTCCTGCAGGTGGCGGAAAAGCCGAAGGCCTCGAAGCCGCCAGAGGGGCCGGTGCTTGCGACCCGTGGCGAGGCTCTTGCGGGGACGACCTACAAGATCAAATGGCCCGATAGCGCCCACTCCGTC
>DASTDX010000184.1:0-5343 GCA_035710145.1 Allosphingosinicella sp. | reverse complement strand
CCTTTTCGCCCCAGCCGCCCTTGCCGTCACCGCTCGCGCCGAAATTCTTGTCGTCGGACATGGTCATTCTCCTTGCAGAACGGCTATCCGAGTCCGACTTTCCGGCCGCGAATGCAAGAGCCGCCAGGTGCCCGCCGACGGCGGACGTGCTAGGTTCAGGCCATGCTGTACCTCGTCGTCAAAGCCTTGTTGTCTGGATTGATCGTCGCGGCGGCGTCGGAAGTGGCGCGGCGCTGGCCGGGATGGGGTGGACTGATCGTGTCCCTGCCACTGGTGTCGTTGCTTGCCTTCATCTGGCTGTGGCGCGAGTCCGGCGACAATGAGCGGATCGCGGTCCTGGCCCAGAGTACCTTCTGGTTCCTCCTGCCCTCGCTGCCGATGTTCCTGGTGCTCCCGGCCCTGCTCCGCTCCGGCTTCGGCTTCTGGCTGGCCTTGACATTGTCCTGCGCCCTGACCCTGGCTTTGTATCTGGCGATGATCGGCCTCGCGCCGCGGTTCGGGCTGAAGCTCTAGCCTTTGCGCTCGCGGCGATGAGCTTCGGCCAGCTGCTCCAGGGTCTCGAAACGGAAGTCGTAACGGACGCCCGCCTCCGGTTCCGGGGTGGCGCCGCCGCCGGTGCCGCTGCGACGGTCGATCCAGGCGGAAGCGAGGCCGATCCGGTTGGCCGGGACATGATCGTGGAACAGGCTCTGGGCGACATGAAGGATCTCTTTTTTTTCGATCCCCTCGCCGGCAAGGCGGCCGACGAGATATTCGAAATTGCGCGGATCAGGCTTGTACGTGCCGATCTCCTCGGCGGTGAAGACGTGATCGAACTCCACCCCGAGCCGGAGGTTGCTGCGCGCGAAGCTCACTCTGTCGATGTTGGACAGGATGATCAGGCGAAAATGACCCTTCAGATAGGAAAGCGCCGCCGGCGTGTCGGGGAAGGCCGGCCAGTCGCCGACCGAACTGGCGAAGGCCGCTTCTTCGGCTTCGTCGCGTGCGACGCCCCACTGAGCGGCGAGGCGGCGGTGAACTTCCCCCAGGATCGCGGGGTAGAGCCAGTCAGGGTGATCGTCCTGCACCCGGCTCTCATGCGCTCCGAACGCGGCCAGCATCCGGTCGTCGACCGCAATCCCGGCCCGCCTGGAAAGCGGCGCGAGCGCCGCCGACAGGCCGGTTTCCCAGTCGATCAACGTGCCGTAGCAGTCGAAGCTCAAGGCCCTGAAATCGGTCAGCCGCATAGATCGTCCCCGTCCTCGACAATGTCCGGGCGCTCCCTTATCGCCCGGGCACATTTTCAAACAGGGAATCATGGAAGATGAAGGGTAGCCACGACCTCGATCGCGTGCTGGTGCTGGAGATGGTCCGGGTGACCGAGGCGGCGGCGGTCGCGGCCTCGAAGCTGGTCGGACGCGGCGACGAAAAGGCGGCCGACCATGCCGCCGTCGAGGCGATGCGCGACGCGCTGAACCAGCTCGACTTCGATGGCACCGTCGTGATCGGCGAAGGCGAGCGCGACGAGGCGCCGATGCTGTTCATCGGCGAGAAGGTCGGCGCCGCCCAGGGCACCGGCCCGAAGATCGACATTGCCCTGGACCCGCTCGAGGGCACGACGATCACCGCCAAGGCCGGGGTCAACGCCATGGCGGTCTTGGCCATCGCCGAGGAAGGCCATCTGCTCAACGCCCCCGACGTCTACATGGACAAGCTCGCGGTCGGCCCCGGCTACCCCGAAGGCGTGATCGACCTCGCCAAATCGCCGTCGGAGAATATTCGCGCGATCGCCGCCGCCAAGGGCGTCGCTGCGAGCGACATCATCGCCTGTGTGCTGGACCGGCCGCGCCACGCCGAACTGATCGCGGAGCTTCGCGCTTTGGGCTGCGGGATCAGCCTGATCTCGGACGGGGACGTCGCCGGCGTGATCGCGGTCACCGATCCCGACACGACGATCGATGTCTATATGGGCCAGGGCGGCGCCCCCGAGGGCGTGCTTGCGGCGGCGGCATTGCGCTGCGTCGGCGGCCAGTTCCAGGGCCGGCTCGTGTTCCGCAACGACGACGAGCGCGCCCGCGCCGCCCGCTGGGGCGTGACCGATCTCGACCGGATCTACCAGCTCGAGGAGCTTGCCAGCGGCGACGTCATTTTCGCCGCCACGGGAGTCACCGACGGAACCCTGCTCAAAGGGGTGAAGCGCCGCCGCGACTGCATCACGACCGAAAGCGTGGTGATGCGCGCCTCCACCGGAACGGTGCGCTGGGTGAAGGGAGAGCATCACCGCGAACCGGGCGTGTCCTGCTGAGTTGACGGCGCCGGTCGGGCGACGCGGATGACGGCGCCGGTCTTCTTCGCCGTCCTGTTCGCCGCCTTGCTTCACGCCGGCTGGAACGCCTGGGTGAAGGGCGGCCGCGACGGCTTCACCGCGATCCTCCTGATGTCGGTGGGCCAGAGCCTGATCGCGGCTTTGGCCTTGTTCGCCGTCGGCCTGCCGCCGGCCCACTCAATCCCCTGGGTGGCCGGCTCGGCCGTGCTCCATACCGGCTACAAGGCGTTCCTGATCAATGCCTACGAACGGGGCGACCTCAGCCAGATCTACCCGATCGCCCGGGGCACCGCCCCATTGATCGTCGCGGTCGCAGGCCTCTTGTTCCTCGGCGAGCCGCTGCCACCGGCGCGGCTTGCGGCGGTCGCCGCAATCGGCGGCGGAATCCTGCTTCTCGCGATCGGCAGCCCGGGCGCAAGGCTGAGGCGGAGCGCATTGCTGCTCGGCCTCGGCACCGCAGCCTTCACCGCCGCCTATAGCGTGGTCGACGGACTCGGCGCCCGCTTCGCCGGGGACGCCTCGTCCTTCATCCTCGCCGCGGTCGCCCTGGACGGCCTGCTGATCCTGGCCTGGGCGAAGGGGGCGGGGCGGCAGTTGACGGTGGCCGCGCTGCGCTCAGGCTGGTTCCAGGGCCTCGCCGCCGGCGGCGTGTCGGTCGGCGCCTACTGGATCGTGGTCTGGGCCTTCACACTGGCGCCGCTCGCTTTGGTGGCGGCGCTTCGCGAGACGAGCGTCCTGTTCGCGATGCTGATCGCCGCCTTCCTGCTGCGCGAACCGGTCGGCCCGCGCCGCTGGGTGGCGGCGGGAATGATCGTGAGCGGGATCGCGCTGATGCGCATCTGACGGCTTTTCCACATCTTTCCCTGGCCATGGATTCACGGGGCGGCGCCGATCGTCTAGGCAAAGCCGATGCTGATGACGGCCAACCTGGTGTGCAACGTGTCGCGGTCGATCCTCGGCCAGCCCTGGCGCTGGCGGGCCGGCTCCGCGGACGCGCGCGACGATTCGTTTCAGCCCGACGATCTCGTCGACCAATTGTTGCTCGCCCGCGGCGTCGTCCGCGAGGAACTTGAGCGGCACCGGACGCCGACGCTTCGCGGGTTCATGCCGGATCCGTCCTGCTTCCGGGACATGGACAAGGCAGCCGAGCGGCTCGCCGACGCCGTCCAGGCGCTCGAGCCGGTGACCGTCTTCGGCGATTACGACGTCGACGGCGCTACCTCCGCAGCCCTCTTGATCCGACTGCTTCGCGCCCTGGGCAGCGACCCGAAAGCCTATATTCCGGACCGGTTGATGGAAGGCTACGGGCCCTCCGGCGAGGCTCTGGTCCGGATCGCCGAGGGCGGAGCGAAGCTGATCGTCACCGTCGATTGCGGCGCGCAGGCGTTCGAGGCGCTGGCGACGGCCCGGAACGCCGGTGTCGACGTCATCGTCGTCGACCATCACAAATGTGCAAGCCGACTTCCGGACGGTTTCGCGATCGTCAATCCGAACCGGCTCGACGAAGGCGATGAAGCTTCGGCGCACGGCCACCTCGCCGCCGTCGGAGTCGCCTTCCTGCTCGGCGCCGCCTTGCTTCGGACCCTGCGCGGCCGCGGCTTCTTCGCCGGCCGCGAGGAGCCGAAGCTGATCGACTATCTCGATCTGGTCGCGCTCGGCACGGTCGCCGACGTCGCCCAGCTGAAGGGCCTCAATCGCGCCTTCGTCACCCAGGGGCTGAAGGTGATGGCCCAGCGGCGCAACGTCGGATTGTCCGCCTTGCTCGACGCTGCCCGGCTCACCCGTCCCGCCGCCTGCAACGATCTCGGCTGGGCGCTCGGACCGCGGATCAATGCCGGCGGCCGGGTCGGCAAATCGGATCTCGGGGTGAGACTGCTCACGACCGAGGACCAAGAGGAAGCGCGCACTATCGCGATGGAGCTGGACCGGCTCAACGAGGAAAGGCGCGCGATCGAGACGACGGTCAGCGAAGCGGCCGAGGCGCTTTGCGCAGCGCAAGGCAACCGCGCCGTCGTCCTGGTCGCGGCGGCCGGCTGGCATCCCGGCGTGATCGGGATCGTCGCCGGCCGGCTGAAGGAGAAATTGCACAAGCCCTGCCTGGTCGTCGCGATCGGCGAGGACAATATCGGCAAGGGCTCCGGCCGCTCCATTTCCGGAGTCGATCTGGGCGCCGCCATCCTCGCCGCCAAGGACGAGGGCCTGCTCATCGCCGGCGGCGGCCACGCCATGGCCGCCGGGATCACCGTCGCCGCCGACCGGATCGAGGCCTTGATCGAGTTCCTCGACGAGCGCCTCGCCGCCGACGTCGGCCGGAGCCGCGACGACAAGGCCTTGTTCCTCGACGCGGTCCTGGCGCCACGCGGAGTCTGCCCGGAATATTGCGACGCGATCGAGGCGGGCGGGCCCTATGGCGCCGGCTGGCCGGCGCCGCGGGTGGCGACCGGCCCGGTTTCGATCCTCAAGGCCGACATCGTCGGAAGCGGCCATCTGCGGCTGCTCGTCGCCGGCGACGACGGCCGGCGGATCAAGGCGATCGCCTTCCGCATGGCCGAGAGCGCGCTCGGGCAGGCCATTCTGGCCGCGCCGCCGCATCGCAAATTGTGGCTCGCCGGACGGATGAAGCGCGACGAATATAATGGCAACGTCTCGGCCGAGCTCCTCCTCGAAGACGCCGCCTGGGCGGACTGAGCGTGCCGCCCGACGCGCGGATCGGCCGAATCCACCGGCTTTCGCCGTAGCTCGATGGGCTGATCGATCCGCAGGCGCCGATCGAAACGCTCGCCGGCGGCTTCATTTGGGCGGAAGGGCCGGTGTGGATCGACGAAGGCCGCTATCTCCTGCTCAGCGACGTGCCGGCGAACAAGATGTATCGTTGGTCGGAAGCGGATGGACTGTCGGTCTTCCTGGATCCCTCCGGTTATGACGGGCCGGACCCGTCGGCGTTTCGGGAGCCGGGATCGAACGGCCTGATCAAGGGACCCGGCGACACGATCCTGATCGCCGATCACGGCAATCGCGCCGTCGCCAGCCTCGACCTC
>DASTDX010000183.1:0-8113 GCA_035710145.1 Allosphingosinicella sp. | reverse complement strand
ATTTCGAGCGCGTCGCTGATCTCGTAATTGGCGGTGCCGTAGATGTTGAAGCGCTCGAAGGGCACCTGGTAGACGTTGAACGGGTTGAAGTTGAACGCGTCAAACGCCGTCGTTGGACGGAATGCCGTCCCGTCCGGAGTGACCTGACGAAAGCCGAAATCGCCCAGGAAGATACGCGACGGAGTCGTCGTGCCGGAACCGCCGGCCCGGCCGGTCGTGGAGCTGATCGTGAACTGGCCGAAATCGCGGGCGCCCTGGTAGACGGGGTCCGCCTCCTGGTAGCCGACGCTCAGGACCGCGTTGCCGCGGCCATCGTCGAAGTTCGCGCCCATCGTCACGTCGGCGCGGAAAGTGTGGCCGTCACCCTGCTCGGTGATCTGGTTCGACAGGTTGACGTCGATGCCAGCGAAGTCGCGGCGGGTGATGAAGTTCACAACGCCCGACACCGCGTCGGCGCCGTAGGTGGTGCTCGCACCACCGGTCAGCACGTCGACGCGCTGGATCAGGGCCAGCGGGATGTTGTTGAGATCGACGCGGCCAGCCAGTTCGGCCGGGACGATGCGGACACCGTCGAGAAGAACGATGTTACGGTTGGAGCCGAGGCCGCGAAGGTTGACGAACGAAGCGCCGCCGTTGCCGTTGTTGACTGCGGAACCGATCGACGGAACGGCGCCCGGAAGTTCACGCAGAAGCTCTTCAGCGACGTTCGCCTGCTGAAGCTCGATTTCCTCTTCGCCGACCGAGTTGACCGGAGCGGTCGCAACCAGGTTGGGGTTCTGAATCAGGGTGCCGGTGATGATGATGGCTTCATCCTCGCCGGGGACCACGTCTTCCGTGACCGTCTCAGTGGTCTGGGGCTCAACCTGCGCAAAAGCGGGCGAAGCGATCAGAGCCGAGCCGGCAAAGATCGTCGATGCCAACAGGCGACCCTGAGTGAGCTTGGAACGTTGAGTCATTGGTTTGAACCCCCTTCAGCCGCACAGGCGCGGCGCATGGTTGAAAGCCGGACGAATTTTTTCATCCTTGAGGGTCGGTTATGCGAGCTTGACTGCCAACACAATTCTCCAGCCTCACGATCTGTGACAATTTCGAGGCATGTTGCGACAATGCCACAGTCGCCTTGGCCCGGCGCCGGCGGCAGGACGGGGCTCGACAAGCCCGATACAGTAAGAGAGAAAGTCGTCATGAAATTGATCCTCCCCATCGCGGTGTTCGCCGTCGGCGCTTCCGCGCCAGGCCTGGCCCAGGACATCACCCCCGAGCGTCCGGAGGTGATCGAACGCATCACGGCCTGCCGCGCGATCACCGCTTCGGCGGAGCGGCTGGCCTGCTTCGACCGCGAGGTAACGGCGCTGGAAGCGGCGACGGCCGCGCGCGAAATCGCGGTGGTGGACCGCGAGCAGGTGCGCCGGGCCCGACGCTCCCTGTTCGGGCTTCGGCTGCCCGATCTCGGCATCTTCGGCGATGACGACGATGGCGGGGAGGACGTCGCGGCGGTTCGCGAGATCAACTCGACCATCGCTTCCTCCTACATCGGCCAGGACGGCCGAATGGCCTTCGTGCTGACGGAGGGCGGCGTCTGGGTTCAGACCGACGGCCGCCGGCAGCGGCCAAGGGCGGGGCAGCCGATCAGGATCCGCCGCGGCCCGCTCGGCTCCTATATCGCGAGCATCGACGAGCATGCCGGCGTGCGCGTCGTCCGGCTAAGATAGAGGGACGGGACGGGTCCGGCTCTAGTCCTTCCGTTCCGCCTCCAGCGCAGCCTCGGCCGATATATAGGCCTCCTGTCGTTCGACGCTCCAGTATCGGAGCTCGGTCAGCGCGATCGGCTGGCGGGTCACGGCGCAGGTGACGAAGTCACCGGGAGCCAGCACCCTTATGGTCCCGGGGAGGTAGTGGATTCTGGCCATTCGGCCCTTGCTGCTCATCAACATGACCAGTCCTTTATCACAACAGTTTCGGCTGGTCAGCCTTCCCCCGGGGGCGGGCGCCCGGCGGACGACCGGGGCTATCGCCGGCCGCGACCTCAAGGCGGCCGTCGCCGAAGACCAGGCTGAGCAGCCTCGCCTCCCGCGCCGTCGCGGCCGAAACCAGGACCCGGCCGTGGCGATCTTCGACCCTGGCATAACCGCGCTCGAGCGGCCGGTTGGGGTGGGCCAGCTCCGCTACCCGCCAGAGCGCCTCCAGCCTTTCGCGCGCGCGCCGCTCGATTGCGACCAGCAAATTCGGGCGAAGTGCACCTCCGGCATGTCCAAGTTCGCCTCGGGCCCGGTCGAGCCTTCCCCGAAGAGCGCGGGGAAGACGCTCGGCCAGCTCGTCGAGCAGCTGCTGCTGAGGCGCGAGCAGGGCCTCTCGCTGGGGCCAGTGACGAAGGCAGGCCTGGAATTGCTCGTTGGCCCGTTCGAGATAGCGGCGCGCGCAAGTCTCGGATCGCCGGCCGAGGTCGCGGACCTGGCCGAGCAACTCGCTTCGCACCGGCACCGCGATCTCGGCGGCGGCGGTCGGAGTCGGCGCCCGAACGTCGGCGGCGAAATCGCACAAGCTCGTGTCGGTCTCGTGGCCGACGGCCGAGATGACGGGAATCGCCGAGGCGGCCACGGCTCGGACCACTTCCTCTTCGTTGAACGCCCACAGATCCTCGATCGAGCCCCCGCCGCGGGCGACGATGAGCAAGTCAGGCGGCTCGGCGAGCCGGTTGAACCCGTCGATGGCCGCAGCGATCTGGGCGGCCGCGCCCTCGCCCTGGACGGGTACCGGCCAGAGGCGGACGTGACAGGGGAAACGGTCCTCGAGCCGGTGGAGGATGTCGCGAATGACCGCCCCTGTCGGTGAAGTGACCACGCCGATCGACCGAGGCGCGAACGGCAAACGGCGCTTTCGGGCGTCGTCGAACAGGCCTTCGGCCGCCAAGGCCCGCCGTCTCTTGTCGAGCAACGCCATCAACGCGCCCTGCCCGGCAAGCTCCAGCCGCTCGACGACGATCTGGTAGCGGGAACGGGCGGGATAGGTGGTGAGCCGACCGGTCGCGACCACCTCGATGCCGTCCTCCGGCTGGAACCGCAGGCTCGCCGCATTGCCCCGCCAGATGACGGCGTCGATGCAGGCGGATTCGTCCTTCAGGGTGAAATAACAGTGGCCCGAACCGACCCGCTTGAACCCCGAAATCTCACCGCGGACCCGGACATGATCGAAGGCATTCTCAACGGTCCGCTTCAGCGCCGTAGAAAGCTCCGAGACGGAAAGAGCGGGTGCGTTGTCGCCTGGCGTTTCGGTTGCTAACAGCCCGGCGTCGGCCGGAGGAATATCATCCATGAATGTCTTGCTCATCGGTTCGGGCGGACGCGAGCATGCGCTGGCGTGGAAGCTCGCGCAATCGCCGATGATCAGCCGGCTCTTCGCCGCCCCTGGCAACCCGGGGATCGCCGAGGAGGCAGAGCTGGTAGCGATCGAACCCGGCGACCACCGGTCGGTCATCGATTTCTGCCGTCGCCATTCGATCGGCCTGGTCGTCATCGGCCCTGAAGCGCCGCTCGTCGACGGCCTGGCCGACAATCTGCGGGCGATGGGCATACTGGTTTTCGGGCCCAACCGGATTCCGGCGCAGCTGGAAGGATCGAAAGGCTTCACCAAAGAGCTCTGCACCAAGGCCGGGATCCCGACCGCCCGTTATGCTCGCGCCAGCGACCGGCTTGCGGCGGAGGCGGCGCTCGAGGACTTTGCCCTCCCGGTCGTGATCAAGGCGGACGGTCTTGCCGCCGGCAAAGGCGTGATCATCGCGACGACCGCGGCGGAAGCCGAAGCGGCCTTGTCGACGATGTTCGACGGCGGCTTCGGCGGCGCCGGCGAGGCCGTGGTCATCGAGGAATATATGGACGGTGAGGAAGTGAGCTTCTTCGCCTTGGTCGACGGCGAAACGATTTTGCCGTTCGGCTCGGCCCAGGACCACAAGAGGGTGGGCGATGGGGAGACAGGGCCGAATACGGGGGGCATGGGCGCCTACAGCCCGGCCTCCATCTTCACCCCGGCGCTCGAGCAGCAGGCAATGGAGGAGATCCTGTTGCCGACCGTGAGGGCGCTTGCAAATGCTGGAACCCCTTATTCGGGCATTCTCTATGCGGGGCTGATGCTGACCGCAGAAGGCCCGAAGCTGGTTGAATATAATGTCCGGTTCGGCGATCCCGAATGCCAGGTGCTGATGATGCGGCTCGAAAGCGACCTGCTCGCGCTGATGCTGGCCACGGCGCGCGGGACCCTGAGCGAAGCGCCGCCGCCGACCTTCTCCAGCGACGCCTCGCTCGTTGTGGTCATGGCCGCAAAGGGTTATCCGGCCGATCCTGAAACCGGCGGTGCGATCGGCGGCCTCGACAAGGCCGCTTCGACCGGAGCGAAGATCTTCCATGCCGGCACCGCCTTGGCCGACGGCAAACTGGTGGCCAGCGGTGGTCGCGTCCTCAACGTGACGGCGCGGGCGCAGACGGTTCCTGAAGCGCAGGCCATCGCTTACCAGGCTGTGGACGCAATCGACTTCAGAAGCGGATTTTGCCGGCGCGACATCGGCTGGCGGGAAATAAAGCGGCTGGCGGGCTGACGAGAAAAAGCGGATCCTGTAGGGCTGGAGCGAATGTCGAGCAGATTGAAGATGCTAATCGGTCTTGTCGCGGCGCTGACCGCCGGCTGGATCAGCCATGGGCCGCTCGGACGCGGCGAGGCCTTCATCGGCGCACTGGAAGCGCAAGCAAAGGCGGCGCTCCGCGAGGCGGAAATGCCGCAGGTCCAGGCAAGGATGAAAAGGGATCCCCTGCGGCGGGTGGCGGTGCTTTCCGGACCGGCCAATGATTTCCAGCGCGAGGGTCAGGGCCTGTTTCCGGGGATCAACGACAGGATCGAAGCAATCCCGGGGATCGCCGGAATCGTCTGGGCCAACCCGCCGGAGGCAGACTGACCATGCCCTTGATCGTCGAGACCTTGTTGCTCACCGCGGTCGCGTGGCTCATCGGCCTCGGCATCGGCCGGCTTCTGTTCGGGCGGCCGAAACGGGACGGATTCCTGTGACCGGTGACCGATCATGATGGCCCTGATCCAGTACAACATGGTCACCCTGATCGTGGCCCTGCTGATCGGCATCGCCACCGGCTGGTGGGTCTTCCGGCGCCGCGACGTCCGGGCGCCAGACCAAGAACAAGAGGATGAAAGCGCGTCATGACCTTCGACCTGAACACGATCCTGATCATCGTCGCCGTCCTTGCGGTGCTGATCCTCGCCTTCCTGGTGATGCGGCCCCGGCGCGGCCCCGACCGGATCGAAACGCGCGGCGAACCTTATGTCGCAAGCCAGGAGCGTCCCTACATGCAGAAGCGGGCCGTGGACGGGCCGCAGGGAAACAGCCTCGCCGACGAGATCGCCACCGCGACCACCGACGTCGCCGGCGACGTGCTCAGCACCAACGCGCGCGAACATCTGCCCGGCGCACTCCCCAACCCCGACGACCTCACCCGGCTGAAAGGCGTTGGCCAGAAGTTCGCTTCCCGGCTCAACGAGCTCGGGATCTGCCGCTACGAACAGATCGCCGGGTTCAGCGACAATGAGATCGCCGCACTGGAGGAGAAACTGGGGCCGTTTCGCGGCCGGCTAAGCCGCGACCGGGTTCGCGAGCAGGCCGATTATCTGGCCCGGGGCGACGTCGACGGCTTCGAGGAACGATTCGGCAAGCTGGGCCAATAAGCTTCGGTCTCGTCGGGCCGGCAGCGAGGGTTCAGACTCCGCGGCGGCGGTGAACGATCTCGCTCACCAGCAACTTGTCGATCTTGCGGCCGTCCATGTCGACGATCTCGAACTGCCAGCGGCCGAAGGTGAACCGCTCCCCGACCTCAGGGATGTGGCGGAGCACGGACAGAGCGAAACCGGCCACCGTGGCATAATCCCGGTCTTCCGGTAGCTTGATGCACAAGGGATCGTTGAGGACATCGGCCGAAGCCGAGCCGGATACCCACCAGCTGCCGTCGTCCCGCTCGACGACCGCGGGGTCGGTGTCGAGGTCCTGATCGGAAGCGAACTGGCCGGCCAAAGCGGTGAGCAGGTCCGAGGGGGTCACAATGCCTTCGAAATGGCCATATTCGTCGTGAACGAACGCCATCGGCACCTCCGCCTCACGAAGCACGTTCAAAGTGTCCATGGCATCGAGCTGGTCGGGGACGACCGGCGCGGGGCGCATCAGCTCGCGCAGGTCGAGCGGCCGGCCTTCGATCGCGGCCGTGACGATGTCGCGGGACTGGACGACGCCGATGAGTCTGTCCACCGACCCCTCGGCGATCGGCAGGCGGCTGTGCGGCGTTTCCAGCAACACGGCCCGGATCGACTGGGGATCGGAATCCACGTCGAGCCAGTCGACGTCGGTCCTGGGGGTCATCACCTCGCGGGTGGGCCGATCGGCAAGCCGGACGATGCCGGAGATGATCGCACGTTCGCTTTCCTCCAGGACCCCGGCCGTCGCCGCCTCGGCGACAACGAGGTGGAGATCTTCCGCGGTCACCTTGTCCTGCGATTCACGTCGCAGCCGAAGCAGACGGAAGATGAGCGCGCTGGTTCGGTCGAGCAGCCAGACGAAGGGGGCGGTCGCCTTCGAAAGCCAGATCATCGGCATGGCCACCCAGACCGCGATAGGCTCCGGAGCCCGGAGCGCGAACTGCTTTGGAACCAGCTCGCCGATCACCACCGAAGCATAAGTCGTGAGGATGATCACCAGCCAGAAGCCGGCGGTCAGCGCCGTTTCCGGATCAAGCCCGAGCAGCGCCAGTCGCTCGCCGACAGGTCCGCCGAGGGCCGAACCGGAATAAGCGCCGGCGAGGATCCCGATCATCGTGATGCCGATCTGGACGGTAGAAAGGAAGCGGCCGGGATCGGCGGCCAGCTCGAGCGCCGCCTTGGCGCCGCGGCTGCCGCCGCGCGCCAGCGCTTTCAAGCGCGTCCGCCGCGAGGACACGATCGCCAGCTCCGACATGGCAAACAGCCCGTTCAAGCCGACGAGGAACACGATGATGGCGACGTCGAGCCAGGGAAAAGGATCTAGGGGAAGAGGCGCGGACATGGCGTCGGGCCGCTCTTAGAGTGTGTGCCGGACGCCCGCAATGGCCACCGGGCAATCCGCCCCGGCAACGGAACGTAAGCAGCCGGGCGAGGGTTGTGCTCCCGACTCCGCCGGCCTGTGCCGAGCGCCGCTTCGAATCGCGCCCGGAACAATCACGGGCCGATGGCGGTTGTCTGGACGTTCCGCAATGGAGCATCCCCACTGAAAGGAATGCTTATGCCTGTATCCAAGCGTATCGCCACGGCTGCTGCCGCGGCCTTTCTCCTCACCACCACCGCCGCCTGCGTGACCAACCCGGAAACCGGCGAGCGGGAATTCCCGACCCGGACCGTGATCGGCGCCGGCCTCGGAGCGGTTGGCGGCTACCTTCTGGGCGACCTGATCGGAGGCCGGGGCGACCGGACCGAACGGATCGTCGGCGCCGGCATCGGCGCGGTCGCCGGTGGCGCCATTGGCCAATATATGGACCGCCAGGAGCAGGAGCTGAAGCGCCGCACCGAAGGCACCGGCGTCGTCGTCGAGCGTCAGGGCGACGAAATCCTGCTGACCATGCCGTCCGGCATAACCTTCGCCCACGACCGGTCGGACATCCAGTCGCAGTTCCAGCCCGTGCTCGACCAGATCGCGCAGACGCTGGCCAACTATCCCTCGACGATGATCGACATTCATGGCCACACCGACAGCAC
This sequence comes from Allosphingosinicella sp., assembly GCA_035710145.1. GTDB lineage: Bacteria > Pseudomonadota > Alphaproteobacteria > Sphingomonadales > Sphingomonadaceae > Allosphingosinicella. Next base: position 343 of record DASTDX010000183.1, on the reverse strand, counting down.
CGGGACCCACGAATATAATCTGGGCCTGTCCCAGCGTCGGGCGCAGTCGGTCGCGTCCTATCTCTCGAGCCGGGGTGTCCAGTCCGTCAGGATGGCGACCCAGGGTCATGGGGAAACCCGGCTTCTGGTCAATCCGGAGCGGAGCGAGGCCGATCGCCAGGCCAATCGCCGGGTCGAGATCAGGGTCGTCCCCGTCCAGCAATAGGGCCGATCCTCAGCGCCGAAGCCGGAAGAATTCGCGAAGCATCGCTCCGGCTTCGGCCTCGCCGATGCCGGCGTAGATTTCCGGCGCATGATGGCAGGTCGGCTGTCCGAAGAGGCGCGGTCCATGAAGGACCGCGCC
>DASTDX010000182.1:0-6251 GCA_035710145.1 Allosphingosinicella sp. | reverse complement strand
CCGGCTCAGCCGCCGATATGCTGCTGCGCCACCATGCAATAGAGCATCGGGATCGACAGGATCAGGTTGATGCGCGAGGCCATCATCGCCACCGAGGCCGAGCGCGCCTTTGCGGCATCTTCGGCGGGAACGATCCCGAGCGCCTTCTTCTGGTTCGGCCAGATCACGAACCAGACGTTGGCGGCCATGATCAGGCCGAGCCACATGCCGATGCCGATCGTCCGATAGCCCTCGCTCAGGCCAAGGGCGCGGGCGGAGTAGCCGCCCTGCTGCATCTCGGCCACGAGAAGGCCGAGGATGACCGTCGCCAGCGCCGCCCAGCGGAACCAGAACAGGGCCTTCGGCGCGATATACTTGCTCACCGCCGGCTTCAGTTCGGCGGGGACGCTCGGCATGGTCGGGATCTGGACGAAATTGAAATAATAAAGGAGGCCGATCCACAAGATTCCGGCGAAGACGTGAACGAAGCGAAGCCACTGCGCCCAGTAGCCTGGCTCGCCGATTCCCTCGCTGTGGAGGCCGAACATCGCCACGACGAGCAATGCGATCCCGATCAGCAGTGCCAGATGAAAATTGCCGAGTATCTTCGCCATTTCGAACCCCCTTGTTGAATCGTTTCGCTGCTCTAACCGAAACGCATGGGTCAATCGAGACGCCACATGATGCTCTGCTCGAGCGGAGTCCAAAGGCCGGTCCGGATCCCGGCCGCGCGAAGGGCGCGGCCAGTCCATTCGTTGCAGGTGAGAACGAAGCTGTAGCCGCCCTGGGCTTCGTAGAACATGTCCCAGTCATTGTAGCCGCGACCCAGCAACGGGACCGGCCGACCCTGGGCATCAAGCCTGAACCGCCTTTTTATAAATTCGGTCAGCCGCCGATATTCGGCCGGCGCCAGAGTGATCGGGCGCTGCCATGCGTTCGGCTGCGGCTGATGGTCATGTTCGACATGGAGAAGAGTCCGGCCGCCGCCGACCAGGGCGCCGAAGGCATTGCGCAAGGTGAGATCGGCCCAGGTCGGCGTGTTCAGATAGAATTCGCGATTGCCGTAGCCGATCGCGACATGATCGCCATAACCGTAGCGCGGGTCGCCGAGATGCTCCGGCGGTGCGAAGGGCCGCCAGTCCATCTCCGGGTTGACCTTCGGCATCATGATCCAGGTGTGGACGCCGTTGGTGCGGATGTAGATCGTGACCCCGGCCTGAGCCTCACGCCATCCGGGATTGGCAGGCACCAGACCGAGCAGCACGGCGGCGAGGAAGTAGACGACCGGGACAGCGACGAGGCCGGCGACGAGTCGGACAAGGATTCGACCCGTTCGCCGCCAGTCCAGATTGCGCCAGTTCTCGACCCCAAGCTTCACGCCTTTTGCTAGAATGTGCGGGCGATGGCCGCAATGCACCCGACATGAGAGCGCATCTCGAACGGATCTTCCGCGCCGGCGTTGCCGCCTGCCAGCCGGCGTCCGTGCTGCCGCCGCATCTTTCCGGGCTCGAGGCGGAGCGGATCCTGGTGCTCGCCGTCGGCAAGGCGGCGGCGGGAATGGCGGCCGCGGCGGAGGCTGGTCTGCACGGCCGGATCAGGGGAATCGCGGTCGTTCCCCACGGAGTCGAGGCGACACTCGGGCAGTTGGACCTTGTCCATGCCGGCCACCCCCTCCCGGATGAAGATAGCGTCGCCGCCGCGAAGCGGCTTCTGGCACTCGCGGCCGAGGCGGAATCGGGCGACCTGGTGCTGGTGCTCCTGAGCGGAGGCGCGTCGGCGCTCGCCTGCCTGCCCGGCGAAGGGCTGACGCTCGAAGAAAAAAGGGAGATCAGTTCGACCCTGCTGCGTTCCGGCGCGCCGATCGGCGAGATCAACAAGGTCCGCCGCCATCTGTCCCGTTTCAAGGGCGGGCGGCTGGCACTGGCCGCAGCGCCGGCGAGGCTGTTGACCCTCGCCATCTCCGACGTCGTCGGCGACCGGCCCGAGGATATCGGCTCGGGGCCGACCGTTGCCGATCCGAGCCAAGTGGCGGAAGCCAAAGCGATCCTCGCGGAATACGGAATCGCCGGTCCGGCCGAGGGCTGGTCGGAAACGGCGAAGAAAGTCAGCGGGGAGTATCGGATCGTCGCCCGCAACGCCGACGCGCTCGTCGCCGCCGCCGCCGAGGCCCGACAGCTCGGCTACGAACCGCGGCTGATCGAGGATTGCACCGGCGAGGCGCGGGTGATCGGCCGGGCGCATGCCGAGCTGGCGCTCGCCTCACCACCGGGTACCGCTTTGATCTCGGGCGGCGAACTGACGGTGACGGCCAATGTGGCAGACCGCGGCGGCCCCAACCAGGAATATGCGATGGCCGCGGCGCTCCGGCTCGCCGGCCGCCGGGGAATATGCGGCCTCGCCGCCGACACGGACGGAATTGACGGCAGCAGCGACGCCGCCGGCGCCTTATTCGATGGGGATACGCCGACGCGCTCCGGGCGAAGAACGAGGGCGTTGCTCGATGCCCATGATTCCCATGCCTTCTTCCGCTCCCTGGACGACCATCTCCTGACCGGTCCGACCGGTACCAACGTCAACGACTTGCGGATCATCCTCACCGCTCCCTAAAGCGGTCCAATGAGCGAGTGGACGATCGGGATCATCGGCGGCTCCGGCCTGTACGAAATCGACGCGCTGGAAGACGCGCAGTGGATCGGTGTCGACACGCCCTGGGGCGCGCCATCCGACGAACTCCTGATCGGCCGGCTCCACGACGTGAAGTTCGTCTTCCTTCCCCGCCACGGGCGTGGCCACCGGATCCCGCCGTCGAGCGTCAATGCCCGCGCCAATATCGACGCGCTCAAGCGCGCGGGCTGCACCGACATCCTCGCCATCTCGGCGATCGGGTCGCTTCGCGAGGATCTCGAGCCGGGACGCTTCGTCGTCGTCGACCAGTTCATCGATCGCACCGTCGAGCGGCAGTCCAGCTTCTTCGGACCCGGCCTCGTCGCCCATGTCTCGATGGCCGATCCCGTCTGTCCTCGATTGTCGGAGCAGGCTGCAGCGGCCGCCGAGGCGGTCGGCGCGAAGGTCGAGCGCGGCGGCGTCTATCTGGCAATGGAAGGGCCGCAATTTTCAACTCGTGCGGAAAGCCGCCTCTACCGCCAATGGGGCTGCGACGTGATCGGCATGACGGCCCTGCCCGAAGCGAAGCTCGCCCGCGAAGCCGAACTGCCTTACGCGCTCGTCGGGATGGTCACCGATTATGACTGCTGGCGCGAGAGCGAAAAGCCGGTCGAGGTCGCCGAGATCATCGCCCGGCTGCAGGGGAATGCGGGGACGGCCCGAAAGCTCGTCGCCGAACTGGCGCGAAGCCTGCCGTCGGATCGCGCGCCGTCGCCAATCGACACGAATCTCGACTCCGCTTTGATCACCGCGCCCGACGCGCGCGACCCACGGATGCTGAAAAAGCTCGACGCCGTCTGCCGGCGCGTCCTCCGCGGCCAGGCCGACGGCTGGCCTCAGGCATAGAAACGGGCGAGCCGATCGGGGGAAAAGCCGATCCGGTAGAGCGACAGGCATAACAGGTTTCGGGCCGAGCGCCGAAGCCACCCCTCGCGGCGCCAGCGTTCGGCGCTGGTCCAGGCTTCCGCGTCGAGAAGCCTGAGCCGGCGCCCGCCGATGCGCCAGACAAGATCCACATCCTCCATCAAGGGCAAAGGACGGTAGCCGCCGGCTTCATCGTAGAGCGCACGCGAAACCAGAAGACCCTGATCGCCATAAGGCAATCCGAACCAACGAACCCTGATCCTGACGCCGTGTTCGATCAGCCGCGCCTGCCAGGCCCGGTCGGCAAGCCGGAAGGCAAAACAGCCGGCTTTGCCCGGATGATCGCGGACATGCCGGGCGACGGCATCGTTCCAGGCGGGCGAAGGCAAGGTGTCCGAATGAAGGAAGAGCAGCCAGTCGCCCAAAGCCGCCTCGGCGCCGGCCCGAAGCTGGCTCCCCCTCCCCTTCGGTGCGATCACCAGCCTCGCCCCCAAGCGCTCAGCGATATTTGTCGTGGAATCGGCGGAGCCACCGTCGACGACGATGATCTCGTCGGCGCCTTTCATGCGATCGAGGCAGTCGGCGAGGCCGGATTCGGAATTCAGCGTCGGGATGACGACCGACAGCATCTCAGCCCGAGCAGCTGGCGCCGCCGAGGACGCAGAAGCGGGCGCAATGCGGATGGTTGAGCGCCACCGGCCGATCGGCCTCAGCGAGGCTCCCGCCCATCGCGAAGCGATCGTCATAGGGCAATAAAGTGCAGGCGACGACGTGCGGGCGAGCGGCGCCCTTCGCCTTCACCACCATCCGGCTGGTCGCGCACATCATCGCCGACGGCGACACGCCGACGATGTCCCAGCAGGCCTCGCTGATTTCGGGCACGTCGGCGGACGAGTCCAGGGTCGGAAACAAGACGAGATGATCGACGGTGATGCCAAGGCCATCGAGAAGCCTTTCATAGCCGCCGCGGGCGTCGTCATCCCCTTCGAGACGGCGCCCAGCGACCGCCACCCGAAAGCCGGCGGCCGCCAGCCAGTTCAGTCCATCGATGGCCTTCGCCCAGGTTTCGAGACCGCGCTCGGCCTCGTGCAGCGCCTGGCCATGATGGTCGAGGCTGACCCGGACGACGACCCGATCGCCATGTTCGGCACCGATCCGGGCGAGCTCCGCTTCGAACCGCCGCATCGGCCGCATCGCATTGCTCAGGATGAGCAGGTCGAAGCCTCGCCCCAGAGCGGAGCGCATCATCGGGATCATGTCCGGGTTCATGAACGGCTCGCCGCCGGTGAAGCCGATGGTTCGGGTTCCCAGGGCAGCCGCCTCGGCGAAAAAGGCCTCCGCTTCCGCGAGGCTCAGATAGACCAAAGCGTCGTTGGTCGGCGAACTGAGGATGTAGCAGCTTCGGCAAGCGAGATTGCACAGGGTGCCGGTGTTGATCCACAAGGTCTCCAGCCGCTCAAGCGCAACCGAGGCGCGCTTGTCGCCGGTCGCCGTTCGAAGCGGATCGACGAACTTGGCCCGATCGAGCGCCGGAGCGTCGGCAACGGCGAAGGGCGATCCGGTTGCGGCCATGTCCATGCCCCGAGCATAGAGGTTCAGCGGCGAGGCTCCCAGACCTGGCGCAAGCGGGCTTCGCGGCCGCAATTCCAGCGGTAGAAGCGGTAGCGCACCGGATTCTTGCGGTAATAATCCTGATGATATTCCTCGGCGCGGTAGAACGCGACCCTAGGCAGGATCAGGGTCGTAACCTCGGCTCCGAGCTCTCGCTGGACGCGCGCCTTCGCGGCCTCGGCGATCCGTCGTTCCTGCGGCGTAGCCACGAAAATGGCCGAGCGATATTGATAGCCGCGATCGCAGAAGGATCCCCCGGAATCGAGCGGGTCGATGGTCCGGAAGAAACGCTCGACCAACGTAATGTAATCGATTCGGCCCGGATCATAAGCGACCCGGACCGCCTCGATATGTCCGGTATTCCCCGCGGAGACCTGTTCGTAAGTCGGGTTCCGGACTCTTCCGCCGGTATAACCGGAGAGGGTCGAAAGCACCCCCGGCATGTGATCGAAATCGGATTCCGTGCACCAGAAGCAGCCGCCGGCGAAGACGGCGCTCGCGACCCGGGGAGCGCGCGGGGTCTGCGCCGGCGCTTCGCCGCTTCGCCCGATAAGGAGCGCGACTCCGGCCGAGATGGCGACCAGCGCCAGAACGATGAGGACGATCTTGCGCATCAGGCCCGGGTGGCGGGCACGAACTTCATGGCTACGCCGTTCATGCACCAGCGCTGGCCAGTGGGCGGCGGACCGTCATCGAAGACATGGCCGAGATGACCGCCGCAGCGCCGGCAATGGACTTCGGTGCGGGTGATGAAGAAGGTCGTGTCCGGGCGGGTTCGAATGGCGCCCCGGATCGGCCGAACGAAGCTCGGCCAGCCGGTCCCGCTGTCGAACTTGTCCTGCGATCGGAAGACAGGCAGATCGCATCCGGCGCACAGGAAGGTCCCCCTGCGGTGCTCGTCGTCGAGCGGGCTCGATCCCGCCCTTTCCGTCCCCTCCTGGCGGAGAACCCGATATTGGGCGGGCGTGAGACGCTGCCGCCATTGCTCGGGGGTCAGGTTCAGCTCGAACCTCTCGGCCTTCGCTTCCTCGTGACCGATCAGCCAGCTGATGCCCGCGGCTACGCCAGCCGCCGTGAAGCAGCCGATGACGGTCCTTCGGGTCAACTCGTCCTTGATCAACGGCACGCTTGCT
>DASTDX010000181.1:0-25898 GCA_035710145.1 Allosphingosinicella sp. | reverse complement strand
CCGACCAAAACCGCCGTGAACGTGAATCCCGACGTCGTGCTCCGCCGCGACCGCCGCCACCGTCTCGTCGATGAGAACCATGGCGGCGTCCTGGTCGGCTGGAGTCGATGGTCGCAGATTGATCCGAAGCACTGCCTTGTCCGGGACGACATTGTTCGGGCCGCCGCCGTCGATCTTTGCCGGATTGATGTTGAGGCCGGCTCGTCTGGCGCGGGCCAGGCGCAAAGCGAGATCCGCAGCGGCGACCAATGCGTTGCGGCCTTCCTCAGGGTTGCGTCCGGCGTGGGCGCTTCGGCCTTCGACGAACAGCGAGAAATTGCCGCTGCCGGGCCGCGCTCCGGCCAGGGTGCCGTCCGGAAGTGCCGAGGGTTCGTAGGTGAGGGCGGCCCTCTTTCCCGAAGCTGCGGCGGCGATCAGGGCGGCCGAGCCGGGCGAGCCCACTTCCTCGTCGCTGTTGATCACCACCTCGTAGCCGAACCTCGTCGCTGCCGGCGATTGCTCGACGGCCTGGAGCGCAGCGAGCATGACCGCCAGTCCGCCTTTCATGTCGGCGACCCCAGGGCCGCCGAGGACGCCGTCTTCGCGCCAGAAGACCTTCTGGAACTCGTGATCGAGGCCGAACACCGTGTCCATGTGACCCGTGAAGAGCAGCTGGACGGCCGCGTCCGGACGAACGCTAAGATGAAGGTTGCGGCCATGCTTCGAAGGGATGAGCGCGCCTTCCGGCGTCATGACGTCAACGGCCTGCGGTTCGACCAGCCGAGGCTCTCCCGGCAAGGCGGAGAAGGCTTCGGCCAGTCGCGCCGCAACCTGCTGGAGTCCGTCCAGATTCCGCGAACCACTGTTGATCCAGGACCAACGCGTCACCTGGTCGAGCATCAATGCTCCGTTGCAGCGGTCCACTGCCGCAGCTTCGATGTCCGACAAGCCCCGCATATCGAGGCTCTAGCCCGAGAGGGCCGGCAAAGCCAACAGGGTGGAGCGTGAGGAGACGCCTTCGCTGTCGCAACTCACAGCCAGTCGGCGAAGGCCTCGAGCACGTCTTCGTACAATTTCTTCTTGAACGGGACGATGAGCGCAGGGAGCTCGGCCGGATCCGCCCATTTCCAGGCCCGGAATTCAGGTTCCGGAGTGTCCAGCTTGACGTCTTCATCCCGGCCCAGAAAGCGGGCCAGGAACCAGGTCTGGCGTTGGCCGCGCCACGGTTCCTTCCACACCTTTCCGATCAGATCTTCGGGCAGGTCGTAGGTGAGCTCCTCGCTGGCCTGGGTAAGAATTTCGATCAGCCCCGGGGGGATCCCGGTTTCCTCCTCGAGTTCGCGAAGCGCACCCTGGAGCGGTTCCTCGCCGGAATCGAGGCCGCCCTGGGGCATTTGCCAGGCCTCCAGCTTGCTATCCAGCCGCTGACCGACCCAGACCTTCCCCTCGGCGTTGACGAGCATAACCCCGACCGCCGGCCGGTAACCTCCGTCATTCACTGGCTTGCCTCCCGGAGCAGCAGCCTGAGCGCCTCGACGCTCTGCCGGATGTCCTCATTGGCTGAGGGCAAAGCGCGCCGGAGATTGACGAAGCCGTGAATCGTCCCCTCCGCTTCGATATAGAAGGTCCGCACGCCGGCCTGAACGCAGGCGGCGGCATAAGCCCGCCCCTGATCGCGAATCGGATCCAGGCTTGCGGTGACGACGAGGGACGGCGGCATGCCTTTCTGGCTCTTGAGCAAGGGGGCGTAGCGCCAGTCCTTCTCGTCCCCGCGATAACATTGCTCGAACCAGTCGATGCTGCCCCCACTCAGCAGAAAGCCCTCCTCGAACTGGTCGCGGCTGGGAAAATGGGAAATTGGCTCACTCGCCGGATAGATGGCCCATTGCGCGATGACCGGTACCGCGGCCGGCTCGTCGCGGAGCGCCAGAGCGACGACGATCGCCAGATTGCCGCCGGCGCTGTCGCCAAAGGAAACTAGTCCGGTGACCGACCGGCCCAGTTCATCCGGACTTTCGGCGAGCCACCGAGCCGCGGCGATCGCGTCGTCGGGCGCAGCCGGGAAGGGATGCTCCGGAGCGAGCCGATAATCGACGGCGACGACAGGCAGGTCCATCAAACGGGCAATCTCCGCGCAGAAGGGTTCGTGCGTGTCGAGATCGCCCAGGGTGAAGCCGCCGCCATGGCAGAACAGCATCAGCGGCCCCGGAGCGCGGACCTCCCTTGCGTCGTACAACCTCAGCCCGAGCCGGCCGCCGGGGCCCTCTGTCGAGAAGTCTCTAATGACCGCCAGCTCGCCCACTTCCGCGTCGGCGAAATGACGCGACGCGTGCATCATGTTGCGCGCCTCAGCCAGCGGCAGCTCGAACGCTTTTTGGTTCGGCAGATTGTTCAGATAATCGAGGAACTGGCGAACTTCCGGCCGCACATAGGCTTCCTGCACTGGCAACTCCGTTGAGAAGCGAATCGCATTCACTATCTAGCGGTCATAGGCGAACCGTTGGCGCCCGCCACCGGTTGTGACGGCAGGAGCGCGGGGCTAGGGTAGGCACTCCTACGGCTGGATTTCCGGGCCCGAGAACTGAAGGAAGAGCATTTGGCCACGGCCACCCATTTTCTGACGCCCGAAGAAGCACAGTCCGATGCCGCGCTCGAGGCAGTCGTCGTTCGTTTCGCCGGGGACTCCGGCGACGGCATGCAGTTGACTGGCGGCCAGTTCACGCTTTCCACGGCATTGGCCGGCAACGATCTCGCCACCTTCCCCGATTTTCCTGCCGAGATAAGGGCGCCGCAGGGGACGACCTTCGGCGTCTCCGCATTCCAGATCAATTTCGGATCCTCGGCGATCGAGACCGCCGGCGACGCGCCCGACGTTCTGATCGCAATGAATCCGGCGGCGCTGAAGGTGAATGTCGACGACCTCAAGGATGGCGGCCTGATCATTGCCGACGAAGGCGAATTCGGGGCCCGCAATCTTGCCAAGGCCGGTTATGACGGCAACCCGCTGGACGACGGAAGCCTCGCCCGCTGGCAACTGGTCCGTTTCAACATCTCGCAGCTCACCCTCGACGCGGTGAAGCCGTTCGGGCTTGGCAACAAGGAAGCGCTGCGCTGCAAGAACATGTGGACGCTGGGGCTGGCGCTGTGGATGTTCGATCGCGACCGCAAGCCGATCGAGGACTGGCTCAAGGCCAAATTCGCCAAGTCGCCGGAGCTGGCCGAGGCCAACATCGCGGCCCTCAATGCGGGCCACGCTTATGGCGAGACGGCCGAGATCGGCGGCCAGGTCCGACAGCATCATATCGATCCCGCGCCAGCAGAGCCCGGTCTCTATCGCACCGTTACCGGCGCGGAGGCGATCTCGCTCGGTCTCGTCGCGGGCGCCCAGCTGGCCGGACTGCCGATGTTCTTCGGCGGCTATCCGATCACCCCGGCCTCCGCGATCCTCCATCACCTGTCGAGGCTGAAGGAATACGGCGTCACGACGTTCCAGGCGGAGGATGAGATCGCCGCGATCGGTGCCGCGATCGGTGCCAGCTTCGCCGGGTCGCTCGGCGTGACGTCCTCGTCCGGGCCCGGAATCGCTCTGAAGGCCGAGGCGATGGGATTGGCGATCATGACCGAGCTTCCGCTCGTCATCATCAATTCCCAGCGCGGCGGCCCCTCGACGGGGCTTCCCACCAAGACCGAGCAATCGGATCTCTACCAGGCCGTCTACGGCCGCAATGGCGACGCGCCGATGCCGGTCATCGCCGCCCGATCGCCGGCGGACGCCTTCGATTGCGCCATCGAGGCGTGCCGGATCGCCACCCAATATATGACTCCGGTGATGGTCCTCACCGATGGCTATATCGCCAATGCCGCGGAGCCGTGGCGGGTGCCCGACATGACCGCCTACCAGCCGTTTCCCGTGCAGTTCCACGACGAACCGCCGGGCGAAGGGGAGGGCGTGAATCCCTATCGCCGCGACGACAAGTTGGCCCGGGTCTGGATCAAGCCGGGGACTCCTGGCCTCATGCACCGGATCGGCGGGATCGAAAAGAATGTCGGCACGGGCCACATCGATTATGCGCCCGAAAACCATCAGGCGATGACCGATATTCGGGCTCGCAAGGTGCTCGGGGTCGCCGAGTCCGCGCCCGAACAGGAGGTCTGCCTGGGACAGGCCGGCGGTGCCCTGGCGGTGGTCGGCTGGGGCTCCACCTTCGGCCCGATCCACCAGGCGGTGCGGCGGGCGCGGGGCCGTGACATGGACGTTTCGCACATTCACGTTCGCCACATCTGGCCGCTGCCGCGCAATCTCGGCGATCTGTTGCGTTCCTATGACCGGGTCATCGTTCCGGAAATGAACATGGGTCAACTGAAGACTCTGCTTCGCGACCAGTATCTGATCGATGCATGCCCCGTCACGAAGGTGTCGGGCCAGCCGTTCAAGATCGTGGAGATCGAGCTCGCGATCGCGGAGGCCCTGAGATGACGTCGTACTACGAAGGCTGAGGCCAATGAACCCGCCCAGATTGATCCCGTTACTGCTGATGCTGGTCCTGGTGGTCGGCCTCATCTACTACCTGAACTGAGGAATTGCCGATGACCGAGCTGGTCAAGCTCACCGCCAAGGATTTCGCGACCGACCAGGAAGTCCGCTGGTGCCCGGGCTGCGGCGACTATGCCGTTCTCAAGGCGGTTCAGCGGACGATGCCGGATCTCGGGGTCGATCCGTCGCGCACCGTCTTCGTCTCGGGGATAGGCTGCTCCAGCCGCTTTCCTTATTATATGGAGACCTACGGGTTCCACACGATCCACGGCCGGGCGCCGGCGATCGCAACCGGCGTGAAGCTCGCCAATCCGGAGCTCGACGTCTGGATCATCACCGGCGACGGCGACGCTTTGTCGATCGGCGGCAATCACACGATGCACATCCTGCGTCGCAACCTCGATTGCCAGATCCTCCTGTTCAACAACGAGATTTATGGGCTTACCAAGGGCCAATATTCGCCAACCTCGCGGGTCGGCACGCGAAGCCCCTCGACGCCCTTCGGCTCCGTCGATCGCCCGGTCAGCCCCTGCGCCTTCGCCCTGGGCTCCGGGGCCCGCTTCGTCGCCCGCGGCATCGACGTGCACAAGAACCTGCCGGAGGTCCTCAAGGCGGCCCATGCCCACAAGGGCGCTTCGTTCGTCGAGATCTTCCAGAACTGCATCGTCTACAATGACGACGTGTTTGCGTCCTTCACGGCCAAGGACAATGCGACCAAGCAGCTCTGGCTTCGGGCCGGCGAACCGATGCTGTTCGAGGGCGGAAGCAAGGGCCTGGCGCTCGACCGGGAGCGGCTGATGCTCAAGGTGGTCGAGGTGACGGAGGGCGACTGGCAGGCTGCAGACGTGATCGTCCACGATCCGAAGAACAAGGCGGTCGCCCACATGCTGGTCGACATGCCGTTCGGCACTTTCCCGATGGCCCTTGGGGTCATTTTCGAGGACGCGCGCCCGACTTTCGAGAGCGCCATCCGGGACCAGAACGTCGCCGCCGCGCAAGGAAAAACCGCCGACCTTCAAGCCCTCGTCTCAAAGGGCCAGAGCTGGCAGGTCACCAAGGAACCGCGCGAAATCTAGCCGTCGCCGCCTTTGGGGGCAGTGCGGCTCACCCTAATGCTTGCGCCCGGGCCCGCGCGGCATCATCTTGAGGCCTCCATGCTGCAGAGGGGCAAACATCTGGTCGCCGCGGATCGGCGCTTCGCGACCGGGGGCGATTTCGTCGCCCGTCTATTCGCCGGCGGCTTCTCCCGGGTGCTCGACAAGATCGATCGCGGGATCGACCACGGACGGATCGAGACGACCTTGCCCGATGGCAGTTTCCGGATCCTCGGCGGCCACGCCGATGGACCCGTCGCCGTCGTCCAGCTCAGGAGCTGGCGGGCCTTGATCCGACTGTTCACCTCGGGATCAGTCGGCTGGTACAAGGCCTGGACCGAAAGAGAATGGACCAGTCCTGACCCGGTCCCTCTGTTCGAGCTCTTCATGCGCAACGCCCGCAGCCTGGGGGATACAGGCCGTGCCAAGGGCCCCTGGAAGCTCGTCAATCGAATGGCCCACGCCTTCCGCGCCAACGACAAGGCCCGGGCCCGCCGGAACATCGAGCACCATTATGATCTCGGCAACGATTTCTACGGCGCCTGGCTCGACCGGGGCATGGCCTATTCGAGTGCTGTCTTTGAAAGGCCCATCTCGACCGGGGAACCGCTCGAAGAGGCCCAGCAACGCAAGGTCAGACTACTGCTGGACCGGCTTGAGCTGAGCCCTGGTGATCGGCTGCTCGAGATCGGCTGCGGATGGGGCGGGCTGATGGAGATCGCCGCCCGCGATTATGGGGTTCACGTTACCGGCCTCACCTTGTCTGCCGAGCAGAAGGCCTATGCCGAGCAACGCCTGAAGCAAGCCGGCCTCGCCGACCGGGCGACGATCGAGCTGAGGGATTATCGCGACATTGCCGGCGTCTTCGACGGCGTCGCCAGCGTGGAGATGGTTGAAGCCGTCGGCCAGGAATATTGGCCAGTTTATCTGGAAAGCATCGCCGGCGCGCTGAAGCCAGGTGGCTTCGCGGCCCTCCAGCTCATCTCCATTCGCGACGATCTCTTCGATCACTATTCGGCCAATGCCGACTTCATCCAGACCTACATCTTCCCCGGGGGATTGCTGATCAGCGAACCGCGCTTTCAGGCGATCGCGGCGGACAAGGGCCTTGCCTGGCGGAGCCGACAGGGTTTCGGTCTCGATTATGCGGAAACCCTTCGCCGCTGGCGCCAGAACTATCAAGATGCGGTTTCAGAACAACGGCTTCCGGATGGATTTGATGAATCGTTCCACGATTTGTGGCGTTACTATCTCATGTATTGCGAAGGTGGCTTCAAAGGTGGCGGAATCGACGTCGCTCAGGTGACCCTGGCCAAGACGATGTAACCTCGCGCCGAGGCGCGGACGGGATCAGCCGGCGACGTCCAGGCGGTGGCCTGTTTCGAATCCACTCTCGAGAAGGTCCATGATGGCGTCGGCGACGGCGGACGGGGGCTTCAGCGTTGCCGGGTCCTCGCCCGGAAAGGCGCGGGCGCGCATCACGGTCGCCGTCGCGCCCGGGTCGACGATGGCGACTCGGACCGGGCTGGTGTTGCGTACCTCCTCCCCGTAGCTCAGCAGGAGGGTCTCGAGGGCGGCCTTGGAGGCTCCATAGGCGCCCCAGTAAGCGCGGGGATGGCGGCCGACGCTGGAAGTGACGGCCAGCACCGCGGCGCCGGCGCTGTTTCGGAGCAAAGAATCGAACGCGGCGATCATCGCCTGCTGGGCGAGCAGGTTCAGCGTAAGGACCTTGTTGAACTCCTTCCCGTCAATCTGGGCGACCGGAGTCAGGGTTCCGAGCATCGCGGCGTTGAGGACGAGGACATCGAGCGCCGGCCAGCGCTCGCTCACAGCCTGAGCCAGCTTGGCGATGCTGTCGCGTTCGGTAAGATCGAGCGGCGCGATCGTGGCGGTGCCGCCGGCCGAATGAATCCGCTCCTCGACGCTTTCAAGATCCGCCGCCGTTCGCCCCGTCAGGACGACGTGCGCGCCCTCGGATGCCAGCTTTTCAGCGGTGGCGGCACCGATTCCTCGGCTCGCACCCGTGACTAGCGCCACTTTCCCAGTCAGGACACCCATCGATTCATCTCCGTCACCCGAGTGGGTTGATAAGTCCGCGTTCCGCGACACGGGGCCGCCTAGTGCGTGGCTCTTCGCTCTGGATCAAGGGGTTAAGCGCGGGCGTGGTTCAGAGGATCGAATAGCGAGGGGCAAAGGGAAGATCAGGCGTAGCGCTCTTCCCGCAACGCGAGCTGGTCGCCCTGATCGAGATCCTCGCGGTCCGTCAGCCGGGTTGGATAGTCCCCCGAGAAGCAGGCGTCGCAATGCTGGGGCTGGGCGTCGTCGCGGCCATCTTCGCCCACCGCCCGGTAGAGGCCATCGAGCGAGATGAAGGCCAAGCTGTCGGCCTTGATATAGTCGTTCATCTCGGCGACGTTCATTTGAGCGGCCAGCAATTTGGCCCTTTCGGGCGTATCGACGCCGTAGAAGCAGCCGTGGCGTGTCGGCGGGCTCGCGATCCGCATGTGGACTTCACGCGCACCGGCCTCGCGGAGCATCTGAACGATCTTGAGGCTCGTCGTTCCGCGGACGATCGAATCATCGACGAGCACGAGTTTCTTGCCCTGAATGAGGGCGCTGTTGGCGTTATGTTTCAGCTTGACGCCAAGATGGCGGACCTGGTCGCCGGGCTGGATGAAGGTGCGGCCGACATAATGGGAACGGATGATTCCGAGCTCGAAAGGAATCCCGCTCTCCTGGGCATAGCCGATCGCCGCCGGGACCCCGGAATCGGGTACTGGAACGACATAATCGGCATCGACCGGATTCTCCCGTGCAAGCTCGGCGCCGATCGCCTTGCGCACCGAATAGACCGAGGCGCCGTCGAGGATCGAATCCGGCCGCGAGAAATAGATATGTTCGAAGATGCACGGCCGCGGCCGCATCGGCGCGAACGGCCGGTGACTCTCCACCCCGCGCTGCGAGATGACGATCAGTTCGCCCGGCTCGACCGAACGGATATAGGTCGCACCGACAACGTCGAGAGCGACGGTCTCGGAAGCGAAGATGTAGGCGTCGCCAAGACGGCCCATTACCAACGGGCGAATGCCGAGCGGGTCGCGGCAGGCGATCATGCCTTCCGCGGTCAGGCAGACCAGGCTGTAGGCACCCTCCACCTGCTTGAGAGCGTCGATGAAACGGTCGAGCAGACCACGACAGCCGGACGTCGCGACGAGGTGGATGAGAACTTCGGTATCCGACGTCGACTGGAAGATTGATCCGCGGGCGTTCAGTTCGCGGCGAACCCGCATGGCGTTGGAAATGTTGCCGTTATGCGCGACGGCGAAGCCGCCGGTGGAAAGCTCGGCGAACAATGGCTGCACATTGCGCAGAGCCGTCTCGCCGGTCGTCGAATAACGGACATGGCCGATCGCGGCTCGGCCGGCCAGCGCCCGGATGACTCCGTCCTTGTCGAAATTGCCCGCGACGTGCCCCATCGCCCGATGGCTGTGAAAGCCGCGGCCGTCATAGCTGGTGATCCCGGCCGCTTCCTGCCCGCGATGCTGCAACGCGTGAAGGCCCAGAGCAACGACCGCGGCAGCGGTGTCGGCGCCCCATATGCCGAACACGCCGCACTCCTCGCGCAGCTTGTCGTCGTTAAACGGATTGGTCGTCAGCATGGCTTTCCCGGTCAGCCTGTTGGCTTCGCGCATATAGGGACGATACGTCGCTTTGTCGCCCCTCGACGCCAAAGTTTCTGGCTTCACCAAAGCCCCTGCGCTGCTTGACGCTAACGTCAACGGAAACTAGGCCTTGGCCATGACCCAGGCGATGCATTCGGATTACCGCCAGTCGGACCGCACGGTCCGCACCTACACCATCACCCAGCTTTGCGACGAATTCGGGGTAACCGCCCGGGCGCTCCGGTTCTACGAGGATGAGGGGCTGATCTCGCCGCAGCGGCTCGGCCTGTCGAGGGCCTATAGCTGGCGTGACCGCGCCCGGCTGGCCTGGATCCTGAGGGGCAAGAGAGTGGGCTTCAGCCTGTCGGACATCAAGGAGATGATCGATCTCTACGATGTCGGTGACGGTCGCCACGAACAGCGCCGGGTAACCCTGGCAAAATGCCGGGCCCGGGTGGACCTGCTCAACAAGCAGAAACTCGACATCGACGCGACGATCGATGAGCTGGAACGGTTCATCGCGATGGTCGAAGCGGCGGAAGTAACCGAACCCGCCGCAGCGGAATAAAGCGCCCCGAACAAGCGATAGGGAAGAAGACATGCCTAGCTACACGGCCCCGGTCCGCGACACGCGGTACGTCCTCGAACAGGTGCTGGGCATCGAGCGTTATTCGAACCTGCCGGGCTTCGAGAACGCGACCCCCGATCTCATCGAGGCGATTCTCACCGAAGGCGGTCGCTTCGCATCGGAGGTTCTGGCGCCCCTGAACCGGATCGGCGACGAGGAAGGATGCGTCCGCCACGAGGATGGGAGCGTGACGACTCCAGCGGGATTCAAGGAAGCGTATCGGCAGTTCTGCGAGGGCGGCTGGACGACCCTTACGGCGCCTGAGGAATTTGGCGGCCAGGGACTCCCTTCGGTGGTGGCTACCGCGGTCACGGAATATCTGCTGTCGGCCAATCAGGCCTTCGAGATGTATAACGGCCTGACCCAAGGGGCGATCGCCTCGATCCTGATCAAGGGCTCGGACGAACAGAAGCAGACCTTCCTGCCGAACATGGTCTCCGGAAAATGGACGGGGACCATGAACCTGACCGAGCCGCACTGTGGGACCGATCTCGGCCTGCTGAAGACCAAGGCCGAGCCGCAGCCAGACGGAAGCTACCGAATCAGCGGCACCAAGATCTTCATTTCCTCCGGGGAGCATGACCTTGCCGAGAACATCATCCATCTCGTCCTGGCGAAGATTTCGGGCGCACCGGACAATGTGAAGGGGATTTCACTCTTCATCGTGCCGAAGTTCCTGGTCAACGCCGACGGATCCCTGGGGGAGCGCAATCAGGTCGTCTGTGGCTCGATCGAGGAGAAGATGGGGATCCACGGCAATTCGACCTGTCTGCTCAATTATGACGGCGCTACGGGCTACCTCGTCGGCGAACCCGAAAAGGGGCTGGCGGCGATGTTCATCATGATGAACGCGGCCCGGCTTGGAGTCGGCCTCCAAGGTCTGGCCCAGGGCGAGGTCGCGTATCAGAATGCGGTGACCTACGCGAAGGATCGTCGGCAGGGCAGGGCGCTGGTGCCCGGGGAGCGCGAGCCCGACGCCAAGGCAGATCCGATCATCGTCCACCCCGACGTCCGTCGGATGCTGATGGAGATGAAGAGCTTCAACGAAGCCGCCCGTGCATTGGTGCTGTGGGGGGCGCTGCAGGTCGACATCATGCGCAAGGCCCAGACCGAGGAGGAGCGGCAGGCGGCCGACGATCTGCTCGGGCTGTTGACCCCGGTGATCAAGGGCTATCTCACGGACAAGGGGTTCGAAGCGGCGATCTCAGCCCAGCAGATCTATGGCGGCCACGGCTACATCCGGGAATGGGGGATGGAGCAGTTCGTCCGCGACGCGCGCATTGCCCAGATCTACGAGGGCACGAACGGCATCCAGGCACTCGACCTGGTCGGGCGCAAACTCGGCAAGGATAATGGGCGGGCGATCCAGGCCTTCTTCAAGATCGTGGGCGAGGAGACCGCCGCCGCGAAGAGCGTGGATGGCCTGGAGGTGATCGCCGGAGCCGTCGAGCGCGCCAACAATGACCTTCAGACAGCGACGATGTGGCTGATGCAGAACGGCCTGGCCAATCCCAACAACGCCGGCGCTGCAGCTTATCCCTACATGTCTCTGATGGGCACGGTCGCCTTGGGCCTGATGTGGCTTCGAATGGCCAAAGCCAGCGGCGAGATTCTCGCCAATGGCGGCGAGGACCGTTCGTTCCATGAAGCCAAGATCGTGACTGCACGCTTCTTCGCCGAACGCGTCATTCCCGAGAGCAACGCGCTTCGCCGCAAGATCGAGGCCGGAGCCGAAAGCCTGATGGCGTTACCCGCCGAGGCGTTCTAGCGGGGCGCTTCCGGCACGGCGCCCTCACCGGGCGTTCGAAGCGTTCGCAGCAAGGCCTGTCGCTCGTCCCGGCTCAGTCCGAGGGCGAAGTCCCACGCCGCCGCGTAGCTTGGACCGATTCGACGCTCGATCCTGGCCATCCGATCGGCGAATGGCTGACCATAAAGGTCCGTCCAGACATCGTAGAGGAACAGATAGAGTAACTCATGATCGTCGAGCCCGGGGAGCCGGCGAAGCGTGAAGGCGAGCCGGTGACCCAGTTCGTGGACCATGGTCGCCTTCATGTAATTGGGGCTGTAGCCGGCGCGCAGCCGGATCGTCCGGCCGTCGAAGGCCGTCATCGGCCGCCCCTTGGAGATGATCACCTCGATCGCCGAAGCGGGATATTCCACCCCGACGATCTCCTCCATACTGCGAACGATCCGGCTTCCGTCCGTTTCCCAGATCCGGCGATAGGCTTCTGCGGGCTCGGCCAGGTCTGGCGCGGCGGGGATGAACGCGACCACAGGATGTGCCGCGCACAATATCAGCCACGACAGACCGGCTGTCCATATCTCAGTCCGCACGTTCTCTCCGATGGTCGTGTTCGTGACAATCGCTGCCGAGGGGGACGACGCTCACTGGCGTAGGCGCGCCTCGATCAGGTCGATGAGGGGCAACTGGCTCGGCAGGATCTTCTTCCGGGCCGCGGCAAGGCCGAACCATTCCGCTCGGTCGATCTCCGGAAAGGATTCGAAACGACCGCTGCGCGGCGGCCACTCCGTCATGAACCTGTTGCTGACGATGCCTGCGGGGTCGAGATCGCCCTCGAGCGCGAAGGCCTCGACCCATTTGCCGCCTTTCTGCCGGATTCGGCCAATCGGAACGAGCGCGCCATCCGGCTTGTGACCTGTTTCCTCCTCGAATTCGCGGCGGGCCGTCTCCTCGGCCCCCTCGCCGGGCTCGATCAATCCCTTCGGAATAGCCCAGGCGCCATCGTCCCGATTGCGCCATATCGGTCCGCCGAAATGCGCCAGCAGCAGTTGCGGTTCACCGTCCCGGCGCCGCCACATCAGGATGCCGGCGCTGGCATTCGTCATCAGGCGGTTTCCAGCCGGGTGAAGCGCACCGGGAGGATGGACTTCGTCTCCACGCCGCCGTTCCGGGCTTTCTCGACCAGGCTCAATTGCTGGACATCTTCGCCGCCGAGCGGGATCACCATCCGGCCGCCCGGCGCAAGCTGGTCCAGCAATGGCTGAGGCGGTTCCTTCGCCGCGGCCGTGACGAGGATCCGGTCGAATGGAGAATGGTCGGGCCAACCGCGGGAACCGTCGCCGACCCGAATCTCGACGTCATGATCGATCGCGGCGAGCCGAAGCCGGGCGGCTTCGGCGAACTCCTCGACGATCTCGACGCTGAATACTTCCGCCCCCATCTCGGCCATGACCGCGGCCTGGTAGCCAAGGCCGGTCCCTACTTCGAGCACCCGGTGCCCCGCCGAGACCTGAAGGAGTTCGAGCATCAGCGCACCGATGAAGGGCTGGGAAAGCGTCTTGTCGAATCCAATCGGCAGCGGCGTGTCCTGATATGCGGCGACCATCAACTGTCCCGGCACGAACAAATGCCTCGGGACCTTGAGCAGGGCGCGGCGCAGAGCCGGCGAAACCTCGCTGCGGCCAATTTCCTCCTCCGCCAGATCGAAATGCATGTCGATCACTTCGACCATATGTCGGCGCAGAATGGCGAGATGGGTCTCGGTCATCGGCTTCATGGCTTCAGCTCCTGGTCAGCGCCGTGACAGCGCATTCTGATCGTCGACGCGCATCTTGCCACTTTGCCAACTCCCAATCCTGCGCCCTGCTCCGTCCCGCCTCCGATTGCAGGAGGCGCATGCTGGCGGCGTGATCCCGGCAATACTTGCCTTGGAGCCCAGAAAAAGAGAGGCTGCAAGAGTGCCGGAAACCCGGCGCACAGAGAGGGGGAAAATGCCATGGAATATATGTTGATGCCGCTGCGGCGCTACGCCGATTTCTCCGGCCGGTCCCGTCGCATGGAATTCTGGATGTGGCAGGTTTTTCAGGTTCTGGTCTACGTCGGAATCACGATTGTGATGATGCTGCTTGGCGGCGGGATGATGCTGACCCAGAGCGATCCCGCAGCAATGGCCGCGGCAGGTGGCGGCGTCCTGATCGTCGGGGGCATCTATCTGATCTATATCCTGGCCGTGTTCATCCCGTCGCTGGCCGTCGCGGTCCGCCGGCTTCACGACACCAACCGGACAGGTTGGTGGATACTCGCGCCGCTCGCGCCCTATCTGCTGGTCATCGCCGCCGGAGGGATGGCCATTTCCTCACCCGACAGCGTAGGGGCCGCCGGTGGCCTGGTCCTGATCGGCGCGGCCGGGGCGCTGATCCTTGGCCTCGTCCTGCTCATCTTCTATCTGCTCGAAGGCACCCGGGGCCCCAACCGCTACGGCGCCGATCCCAAGGGCGGAACCAATGAGGAAGTGTTCGCCTGAAAGCCTTAGGACGGGCGAGCGATCGGGACTTGCCCGTCACCGGGTTCGACGGCGGTTGCGGCCAACGGCCTCACCGCCTAGATAGCCTGCCCGTGCCCCTGTGGCGGAATTGGTAGACGCGCTCGACTCAAAATCGAGTTCCGCAAGGAGTGCCCGTTCGACTCGGGCCAGGGGCACCATGGCCGGCGAACCCTTCCGCCGCCGGGCCGGGAGGCGAATCGCGGGCTATCATTCCTCTTCTCACCAGCAACACACGCGGGCATGGTAGTGCCATGAAACCGTTGGGAGACAAGGAAGCGCCGATCGAGGCGCCGCACGAGATCGAGGGCGAGGTCTATCGCCGCGATCGCCTGCTCGCTGCTCTGGCCTTGATGTTCGGCATCGCTTTGGTCCTGGCATTGCCGTTCGCCCTTCGCGCCGGGGCCGAATTCTTCCTGCCGGTAACCGCTGCCCTGGTCATCGCCATCGCTCTCGTGCCGATGCTCGAGTGGCTCGAACGCCGACGGGTGCCGTCTGCGCTTGCCGCCTTTCTCTGTGTCACGATCTTTCTAACGGTCGCCAACGTCGCGGTAGCGGCGATCGTGCTTCCGGCCACCGAATGGTTCCGGCTCTTGCCCGAGCGGATCGGACGGCTGCGCCAGACCCTCGAGCCGCTCTTCGACATTTACGCCAATTTCGAGGAATTCATCGACGATATCGTCCGGGAGTTCGGCCGATCGCCTGCCTCGGCACCTCAGGCGGTGACGGTGGAAACCCCGAATTCGATGCTTTCGATCATTGCGAGCTCGGCACCGTTCGCGGCGATCCAGATGTTCTTCGCGATCCTCGTCATCTATTTTTTCCTCGCGGGCTGGACCCGGATGCGCAAGCGCACGATCGTGACCCGAGCGAGCTTCGACGGCGCGATGACGACGGCAAGGGTCATCCAGCAGGTGGTCGACGCCACTTCGACCTATCTCGGCACCATCACGATCGTGAATATCGGCATGGGTCTGCTGGTATCCCTGATCCTGTGGCAGCTCGACATGCCGACTCCCCTCATGTGGGGGGGCATCGTCGCAGTGCTAAACTACATTCCGTATCTCGGGCCGATCGCCTCGGCCGCCTTACTGGCGCTCGGCGGCCTCATGACCTTCACAGACCCTTGGTACGCCTTGTTGCCGGCATTGAGCTTCATCGCCATCCACATGATCGAAGCGAACATCGTCACGCCGACGGTCGTCGGCCGGCGATTGACGATCAATCCGCTCTTGATCCTGATCGCCTTGAGCTTCTGGGCCTGGGTCTGGGGGACGACCGGGGCGTTGCTCGCGGTGCCGCTGCTCATCATCATGCGCACCGTCCTCGAAGCCGCCGGCAAGCCCGACATTGCGGGCTTCCTGTTCGAGGAAGGAACCCTTATTCACGAGCATCAGGAAGAGGGGCGGATCCCTTCGAAGGTCGGCTCCGACGCCTCCGGTTGATGGCGCCAGATATTCCCCTCTGGCTCGCTTGACACCCCCAGACCGCTTCACTACTTCGCCGGCTCACCTCGCGCGGGTGTAGCTCAGTTGGTTAGAGCGCCGGCCTGTCACGCCGGAGGTCGCGGGTTCGAGCCCCGTCACTCGCGCCATTCCCCCCATGGTCGGATGCCCCGCAAGGCAAAGTCAGCCGCGCCAGCGGCCGGTATGCATCCAGCGGATCAGCGGTTTCAGCGGCAGGATCCAGACGATCCCGGCAACCGCGTAATAAATGAGTTGCACTGGCCAGGGCAGGCCGCCGAGCAGGCTCGATGCGCTGACGACTAGGACGCTCCAGACAAGGATGAGGAGCAACATCAGGCCGATTCCGACCGGGTTGCGCCATCTGGGTTCTAACTGCAGTCTATCCACTCCTTCGGTGTCGCAATCGCATCGAGCGGCACGTCCCAGCTGTCGCTCGGCAGCGGCTCATCCTCGATCTGGACCTCCCAGCCAAGCCCGACCGTGAAAACAGGAGCGCCCGATTCCCGCAAGTGCGCCAAAGCGCGGTCATAATGACCCTTGCCGTGGCCGATCCTTATTCCGCTCCGATCGGCGAGGACCAGGGGCACGAGAACGATGTCGGGCACGAGCGGCGCTGAATCCGAGCGGGGTTGAAGAACGCCCCAGGGGCTGGGCTCGGCCGCGGGTCCCTCGCGCCAGATGAACCGCGAGTCGCGGTCGGCGAACCATGGAAAGCCGATCCTTGCTTCGTCATCGAGGGCTTCGAGGATGGGGTAGGGGCTGATCTCATCCTTGAGCGGGTGATAGGCCGCTACGGCTTTGGCGCCGGACAGGTGTGGAAGGACGAGCCGGGCAAGCTGGGATTCCAGCGACGCGCGCGTGCTGGGCCACAAGGCAGAAGCGTAGCTCCGGCGAAGGATCAGGGCGTCTTCTCTGAGCGCCTCTTTGGTGGGTGACGGGACCGCCATGGCCGTTTGCTGGAATATCCTCTGACGCCAGAACGTCAGGTGGGGACCATATGTGCCGAACCAGGGTCCGACCAGGGACAGCCCCCGAGGATGTCTTATCGCCTCAGGGATGTTCGCTAAAGCTCGTACCGGGCAGTACCCGTCGTTGCTCTATTTAGGGTTTGGGGTCGATGGCCGCAATGGGGCGCGAGCGTCGACCGTCAGGCTTCCACTCGGGCCTCGAGGCGGTCAGCGAGGGCCTCGACGCGGGCCGCGATCCCTTCCAGTGCTTCCGCGGCCTCCGGGTCCGGTTCGGGATCGGTGACCCCGGCTCCCGAGCGGACGTCCTTGAGATCGTCGGCAAGCAGCAAAGCGGCATAAAGCAGGTGGCGCGCCTCGCTCAGGCTACCGAGCGCCTGGCCCGCATCCTTGGCCCGGCGATCGACCAGGGCCGCAACGGACTTGAGATGCTCTTCCTCACCGTCGGCACAAGCGACATTATAGCGGCGACCGGCGATCTCGATGTCGATATTGGCCACTAGCGGTGCTGCCCGGACTGGATCAACTGGTCGATGTGGCCGATCGCCCCATTGACCTGGCGGCGGAGTTGCTCGTGGGCCATGCGCAGCTTTTCCATCTCGGCGCCATCGGCAGCGATCGCAGGCGCGGGCCTCGACTCGGCCGCTTCCACGCGCGCCAGCGCTCGCTCGATGCGGCGCACTGCGGCGAGGACGCGTTGATCGGCCATGACGGCGGGCATAGCATGGCTTCAGGCTACCGCAAATCCGCTACGGTTGACGCAATCGTCCCCTCCGATAAAGGGACCGGCAGCGGGACTTTGATGAGTCCCGCTCGTGGCATCCGCCCGAACCATCCTGTTCAAGGGAAATAGATGGCCGTCGAACCGAATATGCTTGCCAACGCGATCCGCGCCTTGGCGATGGACGCGGTCCAGGCGGCCAATTCGGGCCATCCTGGAATGCCGATGGGGATGGCCGACGCTGCCACCGTATTGTGGACGGAATATCTCAGGCACGATCCGTCCGATCCCCATTGGCCCGACCGCGACCGCTTCGTCCTTTCGGCGGGTCACGGATCGATGCTCATTTATGCGCTGCTCCACCTCACCGGCTATGCGCGGCCGACGATGGAGGACATCGCCAATTTCAGGCAGTTGAACTCGCCTTGCGCGGGCCATCCCGAGAATTTCCTGCTCGACGCGGTCGAGGCGACAACGGGGCCGTTGGGGCAGGGCTTCGCAATGGCGGTCGGAATGGCGATCGCGGAGCGGCGGCTGAATTCCGACTTTGGCGACGACCTCGTCGATCATCGGACCTGGGTGATCGCCGGTGACGGCTGCCTGATGGAAGGAATCAATCACGAGGCCGCAGGCCTCGCCGGCCACCTCGCCCTCGGCCGCCTGAACGTCCTGTGGGACGACAATCGGATCACGATCGACGGCTCGACCGACTTGTCCACCTCGGAGGATATCGAAGCGCGCTACCGCGCTTATGGATGGCACACCGTCCGGTGCGACGGTCACGACGCGGACGACGTGCGCCGGGCCCTGGATGAAGCCTTGGCCGATGACAGGCCTTCGCTGATCGCCTGCCGGACGATCATCGGCTTCGGCGCTCCCAACAAGCAGGGCACGGCGGCGACCCATGGTGCGGCGCTCGGCGCCGACGAGGTCGCAGCCGCCCGAAAGACGCTTGCCTGGGAAAGTCGGCCGTTCGAGCTTCCTGCCGAGATACTCGACACCTGGCGTCAGGCCGGACGACGGAGCGAAGGAGCCCATCGGGATTGGCGCAGCCGCGTCGCTGCGAGCGAAGACGGCGTCGAGTTGCTGCGCCGGATGAGTGGCGCGCTCCCATCCGGCTTTTCGCTCCAGGAGCATGTTTCCGACCTGATCGCCAACCCGCAGGAGGTGGCGACTCGGAAGGCCTCGGAAATGGCGCTGGGCTCGATCAACGCCTTGCTTCCGGAAACCATAGGCGGTTCAGCCGATCTCACCGGCTCCAACAACACCAGGAGCAAGAACCAGAAACCGTTCACCGGCACCGACCACTCCGGAACCTACATCTATTACGGCATCCGCGAATTCGGCATGGCGGCGGCAATGAACGGCATGGCGCTCCATGGCGGGGTCATCCCTTATGGGGGCACCTTCCTGGTCTTCGCCGATTATTGTCGTCCCGCGATCAGGCTTTCCGCCCTCCAGCAGGCGCGAGTGATCTACGTCATGACGCACGATTCGATCGGTCTTGGGGAAGATGGCCCGACCCATCAGCCGATCGAGCATCTGATGAGTCTTCGCTCGATCCCCAATCTCGATGTCCTCCGGCCTGCCGATGCGGTCGAAACGGCCGAATGCTGGGAGCTGGCATTGCGGCACGCATCGGGGCCAAGCCTGATCGCGCTCACCCGGCAGAACCTGCCGCAGCTTCGCACGACCGCCGAATCGGGCAATCTCTGTGCACGGGGCGCCTACCGGCTGCACCAGGCCGCGACCAATCGCCAGGTGGTGATCCTCGCCACCGGCTCGGAGGTCCATGTCGCACTCGAGGTTGCGGCGATGCTGGAGAGCCATGGCATCGGCGTCGACGTCGTCTCGATGCCGAGCTGGGCCCGTTTCGACGCCCAGGACAGTGACTATCGCGAGGGCCTGCTCCCGGACGTTTGCCTGCTCGTTTCCATCGAGGCTGGTAGCACGATGGGCTGGGAACGTTATGTCGGTCGCAGAGGGCTTCGCATCGGCATCGACCGGTTCGGCGCCTCGGCCCCGGCAGAAGACCTGTTCAAGCGGTTCGGCTTCACTGCCGACGCGATCGTGCCGCGAATCCTCGCGGCGCTCAAATCCTAAGGAGATCAGCAAGATGGCAACCAGAGTAGCGATCAACGGGTTCGGGCGAATCGGACGCCTGGTGGCGCGCGCGATCCTCGAGCAGAAGGATTGCGGGCTCGAGCTGGTGGCAATCAACGATCTGGCCGACGCGGAGTCCAACGCGCTCCTGTTCAAGCGGGATTCGGTCCATGGCGCCTATCCGGGCGAAGTCCGGGCCGACGGCAACGATCTGATCATCGATGGTCGCAGGGTGAAGGTCACGGCCGAACGTGATCCGGGCAAGCTCCCGCACGGCGACAACCAGGTCGACCTCGCGCTGGAATGCACAGGCTTCTTCACAGACCGGGACAAAGCCAGTGCGCATATGTCTGCTGGAGCGAAGAAAGTTCTCATATCTGCGCCCGCGAAGGGCGTCGACCTCACGGTCGTCTACGGCGTCAACCATGACAAGCTGACGGCCGATCATAGGATCGTCTCCAACGCTTCGTGCACCACCAACTGCCTGGCGCCGGTCGCCAAGGTGATGAACGAGACGGTCGGAATCGAACGCGGACTGATGACGACGATCCACGCCTACACCAACGATCAGAAGATCCTCGATCAGATTCACAGCGACAAGCGCCGGGCGCGTGCGGCCGGGATGTCGATGATTCCCACCACGACCGGTGCCGCGCGCGCCGTC
The DNA here is from genome assembly GCA_035710145.1 of Allosphingosinicella sp. Classification (GTDB taxonomy): domain Bacteria; phylum Pseudomonadota; class Alphaproteobacteria; order Sphingomonadales; family Sphingomonadaceae; genus Allosphingosinicella. The sequence continues at coordinate 5,799 of DASTDX010000181.1, read as the reverse complement.
GGCGAGGTTCTTCCGGAACTGAAGGGGAAATTGGACGGATCGGCCGTTCGGGTGCCGACCCCCAACGTCAGCCTGGTGGATCTGACGTTCACGCCGGGCCGCGATACCTCTGTCGAAGAAGTGAACGATGCGCTTCGATCGGCCTCCGAAGGGGCGCTCAAGGGCATTCTCGCATTTACCGACGAGCCTCTGGTCTCCATCGACTTCAACCATAATCCGGCCAGTTCGACTGTAGACAGCCTCGAGACGGCGGTGCTGGAAGGTAAGCTGGTCCGGGTCGTGAGCTGGTACGACAATGAATGGGGCTTTTCGAACCGCATGGTCGACACGGCGGCCGCGATGGCGGCCCTGATCTGACGTCATGGCGGCGTTCCACACTCTCGACGATCTCGGTGACATTGAAGGCAAGCGCGCGCTCGTGCGAGTCGACCTCAATGTGCCGATGCAGGAAGGGAAGGTCAGCGACGACACCCGTCTTCGTGCCACCTTGCCGACGGTGACGGAGCTGGCCGACAAGGGCGCCATCGTTCTCCTGCTAGCTCATTTCGGGAGACCCAAGGCGCCCGCGCCCGAATTCTCGCTCGCCTTGATCACCAAGCCCTATGAAGCCGTTCTCGGGCGGCCAGTGCGTTTCATCGATTGGGAAGTGGATGTCGCCGCGGTCGCCGACCTGCAGCCAGGCGACGTCGCCATCCTGGAGAACACGCGATTCTTCGGAGGCGAGGAGAAAAACGACCCGGCGGTAGTGGATCGATTCGCTCGTCTGGGCGACTTCTACGTCAACGACGCTTTTTCCGCCGCGCACCGCGCCCATGCCTCGACCGAAGGCCTTGCTCACCGTCTTCCGGCGTTCGCGGGCCGGGCGATGCAGGCTGAGCTCGAGGCGCTGGAGAAGGCGCTCGGCAATCCCGAGCGTCCAGTGGCTGCCGTCGTTGGGGGCGCCAAGGTCTCGACGAAGCTCGACGTCCTCAGGCATCTGGTGGCCAAGGTCGACCATCTGGTGATCGGCGGCGGCATGGCCAATACGTTTCTCGCCGCACGCGGCATCGATGTCGGCAGGAGCTTGGCCGAGCACGAACTGGGCGATACCGCGCTGGAAATTCTGGACGCGGCGGACCGGGCCAACTGCACGGTTCACCTTCCCTATGACGTGGTCGTCGCCAAGGAGTTCGCCGCAAATCCTCCCTCCCTGCGGACCTGCAACGTGCACGAGGTCGCGGCGGACGAGATGATCCTGGACATTGGCCCGGCCGCGGTCGAGGCGCTTGCGGACGCTCTTAAGACCTGCCGGACCTTGGTCTGGAACGGTCCCCTCGGTGCCTTCGAGATGCCTCCCTTCGACTCCGCTACCGTCTCACTGGCGCGGACAGCGGCAGCTCTTACCCAGGACGGCGGCCTTGTCTCGGTCGCCGGCGGCGGCGACACCGTGGCAGCCCTCAACCATGCAGGCGTCGCCGACGATTTCAGCTTCGTGTCGACCGCCGGCGGCGCCTTCCTGGAATGGATGGAAGGTAAGGTCCTTCCCGGGGTGAATGCGCTGCAGAAGCCCTGAGCCTGTCGTTTCTTGAAGTCAGAGTGAAGAGATAGAGGACGTATTCGATGCAGGATTCCCAGATGACGGCGCAGATGGAAAGCGGCCGTGGTTTCATCGCCGCGCTCGACCAGAGTGGCGGTTCGACGCCAAAGGCCCTCAAAGGCTATGGCATCGAGGATGGCGCCTGGAACGATGACGAGGAGATGTTCGGCCTGATCCATCAGATGCGTTCCCGGATCATCACGTCTCCGGCCTTCAGCGGCGACAAGGTCATCGGCGCGATCCTGTTCGAGCGGACCATGGACGGCGAAATTGACGGAAAGCCGGTTCCCGAAGTTCTCAAGGCCCGCGGGGTCGTTCCCTTCATCAAGATCGACAAGGGTTTGGAGACCGAAGAGAACGGCGTCCAGCTAATGAAACCAATGCCGGATCTCGGCGCCTTGCTCAGCCGCGCGAAGAGCCTCGGCGTTTTCGGCACCAAGGAACGATCGGTCATCAATCTGGCCAATCGCGACGGCATCGCCGCCATCGTCGGCCAGCAGTTCGAAGTGGCGCGGCAGGTGCTCGATGCGGGACTCGTCCCGATCATCGAGCCGGAAGTGAACATCAAGAGTCCGGAGCGAGCGGAGGCGGACAAGATCCTGCTCGACGAGCTGCTCAAGGCGCTCGAGGCGCTGCCGGGCGACGATCGGGTCATGCTCAAGCTCAGCCTGCCGACGGAAGCGGGCCTGTTCGATCCTCTCGTCGGCCATCCCCGCGTGCTCAGGGTCGTGGCCCTGTCGGGGGGCTATTCGCGTCCCGAGGCCTGCCGCGAGCTGGCCCGTAACCGTGGGATCATCGCGAGCTTCTCGCGCGCCTTGCTCGAGGACCTGCGCCACCAGATGAGCGATGACGAATTCGACCAGGCGCTCGGCAAGGCGATCGACGAGATCTACGCCGCCTCAACGACGAAAGTCTGAAGTGGCTATCCTCAGCCGCTTGCTCGCTGGGCAGTTTGCCCGGCCGAGCGGTTGGCTGGGCCGCCACCTGATCGGCCCCTGGCTCGATCGGATCAGCGGGCCGATGAACCGGCTGGTCCTGGCGGAGCTCGATCTGCACAATGACGAGGACGTCTTGGAGATCGGCTTTGGCGGCGGCGCCTTGCTGACGATGATCCTCGAGCGCACGTCCGGGCAGGTGACCGGGGTCGATTTGTCCTCGGCGATGGTGAAGCGGGCACGGCATCGGTTTCATGGCAACGCCCGGATCCGGCTGATCGAAGGATCGCTTCAGGCATTGCCCCTGGCCAGCCAAAGCGTCGACAAGGCGTGCAGTGTCAACAATCTCTACTTCTGGCCGGATCCAGCTGCCGCCTTGGCCGAGCTGGCGCGGATCGTCCGACCCGGCGGGACGCTGACGATCGGCTTCGAGCCGCCCGAGGAGCTCAGGAAGTGGCCGGGGCATCGCTTCGGGTTCCGGCTGTTCAGCGAAGGCGAAGTCAGGAGGCTGATGGAACAAGGCGGGTTCGGTTCCATTCGACGGGCCGAAGGCTGGGGCCGCAAGCCTGACTATTTTCTCTGTTTGACAGGGGAACGCCTGACGGAGGATGCGGCGACATGACCGAAGACGATCTCACCCTCGACCCGTCCGACTTTGCCAGCCGTTTCGATCGCGGTGGTCGCGGTCCGTGCCAGCTCTACCTCATCTCCCCGCTCGACGTCGGCGGGGAATTCCCGAAGCGGCTTGCTCTTGCGCTGGAGGGCGGACCGGTGGCCGCGTTCCAGTTTCGGGTCAAGGGCGTCGACCAGCACGAGGCGGCCCGGCTCGCGGAGCCGTTGCAGAGGCTTTGCGTGGACAAGGACGTGGCCTTCATCGTCAACGACGACATGAGCCTGGCCAAGAGGATCGGTGCCGACGGAGTCCATCTCGGTCAAAGCGACGGCGATCCCCGCGAAGCCAGAGCCTTGCTCGGCCCCACCGCTCAGATTGGGGTGACCTGCCACGACAGCCGCCATCTTGCGATGGAAGCCGGGGAGGCGGGGGCCGATTATGTCGCCTTCGGCGCCTTCTTCCCGACCAGCACCAAGGACACCCACCACCACCCCGATCCCGCGATCCTGTCGTGGTGGGCTACCTTGTTTGAAATCCCTTCCGTTGCGATCGGCGGAATCACGCCCGCGAACGGTCGGATTCTGGTCGATTCCGGCGCGGACTTTCTGGCAACGTGCAGCGCGGTCTGGAATCATCCCGAAGGGCCGGCCGCGGCCGTGGACGCTTTTAACGCGATCTTCCGGCCCTAGAGAAAGTTTGAAGGGGCAACTGGGGCGCTAGCGCGAGGCCTGCGCCACCATCGCTTTCAGAGTCTGTGCGTCTGCGATGGCATGGCCATCGATATCGTTGTTGAAATAGCACCAGACTGGACGGCCAGATCTGGCCTGACCGACGATCCAGTCGGTCCAGCCGAGCAGACTCTCGTCGGGATAGCGGCCCCAATATTTCCCGCCACACCCATGGAAACGGACATAGGCGACTGGCCCGACGGCGATCCGCTCGCTCGCCGCTCCAGGCATGTCGTGAACACACAAGGCGGCATCGTAGCGATCGAGCAAGGTGATCGTCTCCGGGACGTACCAGCTCTTGTGTCGGAACTCGAAGACATTGGTCGTGTCCCGGGGGGCGATTTCGAGGAACGACTCGAGCCGATCGAGATTGAGGCGGAGGCTCGGCGGCAGCTGGTAGAGGATTGGACCCAAAGCCGGCGCGAGCTCCCGAAACAGAACCATCATCCGCTGCAGCGGCTCCGCGCAGTCCATCAGCTTCTTCGCCTGGGTGAGGAAACGGTTCGCCTTCACCGAGTAACAGAAATCGGGGGGCGCCTGGTCGCGCCACTTTCGAAAGGTCTCCACGGTCGGCAGCCGATAAAAGCTGTTGTTGATCTCGACCGTGTCGAAATGTTCGGCGTAGAACTCGAACCAGCGCCGCTGCGGCAGTCCCCTGGGGTAGAAGATCTCACGCCAGTGACGGTAGTTCCAGCCCGAGCACCCAATCCGAATCCGCTCCATGGGTCGGGAACGATGCGGAGCCGGAATAGGTTCTGGCCTCCATGAGAAAGCTGGCTATTGGAACCGTCATTCTGGTCACCGCGATCGTGACCTTTGTCATCACAAGTGCCTTCTGGCTTATTGCCTTCAACGGCGGCGCACTCGGGCCGGGCGCGGCGCGAGACGCGCCCGAAGCCGAGAACGTCATTACGGAAACGACTGAACCGGACAGCAATCCGCAACTGGTGCTGGGGCCTTCGGGATTGGCGGTGCCCGTGGCCGGAATCGCCGTTGAGGATCTTGTCGACACTTTCCAGCAGAGCCGGGCCGACGGCGCTCGGGTCCACAACGCGATCGACATCATGGCCCCCGCGGGAACGCCCGTGGTGGCGGCTGCCGAGGGCTTGGTCGAGAAGCTCTATTTCAGCGAGGGCGGCGGCGGGATCAGCGTCTATGTTCGCTCGCCCGACCGGCAGTGGCTCTATTATTACGCCCATCTACAGGATTATGCCCCGGGTCTTCGGGAGGGGCAGAGGGTCGAGCGAGGCGACCGGCTCGGCAGCGTCGGCACCACGGGCAATGCCGGCGAGGCCGGTCCTCATCTCCACTTCGCCGTCCACCAGATGGGTCGGAACGAATCCTGGCACGAAGGAACGCCGGTCAATCCCTACCCGCTTCTTGCCGGGCAGGGGCGGGCCCGCTAAAGCGCCGCCACACTTTCCCGAACCAAAGAGCAGAATATGAAGATCAGCGGCGTGGACATTCGTCCCGGCAACATCATCGAATATGAAGGCGGCATCTGGCGCGCGGTGAAGATCCAGCACACCCAGCCCGGCAAAGGCGGCGCCTACATGCAGGTCGAGATGAAGAACCTCATCGACGGTCGCAAGAACAACGTTCGCTTCCGCTCCGCCGAGACGGTGGAGCGCGTTCGCCTGGACACCAAGGACTTCCAGTTCCTGTTCGCCGATGGCGACATGCTCGTTTTCATGGACAAGGAGAATTACGAGCAGGTGTCCCTCCCGCGCGACCTGATCGGCGAACCCGCCGCCTTCCTTCAGGACGGCATGGATGTCGTGATGGAGCTGTACAACGAGCGACCCATCTCGGTTCAGCTGCCGGATCAGATCGAGGCGACGATCGTCGAGGCGGACGCTGTGGTGAAGGGGCAGACGGCCTCGTCCAGCTACAAGCCGGCCATCCTCGACAATGGCGTGCGCGTGATGGTCCCACCGCACATAAGCT
>DASTDX010000180.1:0-38687 GCA_035710145.1 Allosphingosinicella sp. | reverse complement strand
CTTGCGCTCGCTCATGGATAAAGCAGGCTTTCGTCCCAGCCGCCGGGCCCGCGTACGAACAGCCGCCGCTCATGCAAACGATGCGCGCGGTCGATCCAGAACTCAATTCGCTCCGCTTTTATCCGGTAACCCCACCAGTGAGGTGGCCGGGGCACGTCGCGGCCCGCATATTCCTCGTCCAGCTGCCGATAGCGGGCCTCGAAAGTCTCGCGGCTGGCCATCGGCCGTGATTGGTCGGATGCCCAGGCACCGAGCTGGGATTCGCGCGGGCGGCTGGCGAAATAGGAGTCGGCCTCCCCCTCGGCCACCGGCCGAACCCGCCCTTCGATCCGGACCTGGCGGCGCAACGACTTCCAGTGGAAAAGCAAGGCAGCCCGATCATTCTCGGCCAATTGGTCGCCCTTTCGGCTCAGGCTGTTGGTGTAGAAAACGAAGCCGCTTTCATCATGGCCTTTCAGAAGGACCATTCGAACCGAAGGCTGTCCCGCTTGATCGGCCGTCGCCAGCGCCATCGCCTCCGGATCGTTGGGCTCGGACAAACGGGCCTCGGCGAGCCATTCTTCGAACAAAAAGTGCGGATCAGTCCCCATGAGCACGGCTCTAGGATGGCGGGCGGCGAGCCGCAACGCCGGGATAAAGATCGGCAAGAGCGGCCCGCCATGGGGCGGCGGACCAATAGCGGGATGGCCAACAACGCCCTTGCGGCGCAGCGATGCTTTGCCCATTTTCGCGTTGTTGCCGCAGCGCAACAGTGGACTTTTACGCCGGCGTGGAGAACGGAGCTCGAATGGCGGACCTTTATTCGACCCTCGGTGTGGCGCGCGGCGCGAGCGAGGCCGATATCAAAAAGGCCTACCGCAAGCTTGCCAAGGAGCTGCACCCCGACCGCAACCAGGACAATCCCAAGGCGTCGGAGCGCTTCACCAAGGTGACCCAGGCCTATGACATCCTCACCGACAAGGACAAGCGCGCCCAATATGACCGCGGCGAGATAGACGAAGACGGCAATCCGCGGGCGCCGTTCGGCTATGGCGGCGGCCCTCAGCCCGGCGCCGGCGGTGGCTTCCGTCGCGGGCCCAACGGATCCGAGTTCGAGTTCGGCGGCGAAGCGGCCGATCTGTCCGATCTGTTCGAAGGTCTGTTCAGCGGCGGCGGCGCCCGTCGGAGCGGCCCGTTCGGAGGGTTTGGCCGGCGCACGCCACCGCCCCGCAAGGGCGCCGACATGGGCTACCGGCTGGATGTGCCCTTCGAAGATGCTGCGACCCTGAAGGACCAAAGGGTAACCCTGGGCAGTGGCAAGACCTTCGACATCAAGCTTCCGGCAGGACTGGAAGACGGGGCCAGGATACGGCTCGCCGGGCAGGGCCAGCCCGGGCCCGCCGGCCATGGCGACGCCTTCGTGACGATCGCCGTCAAGCCGCACCGTTTCTTTCGGCGCGAGGGCGACAATATTCGCCTCGATCTGCCGGTAACGATCGACGAGGCCGTGCTCGGGGCGAAGGTCCGGGTCCCGACCGTCGACGGTGCGGTGATGCTCAGCGTCCCCAAAGGCTCGACGTCCGGCAAGGTACTTCGCCTGAAAGGCAAGGGCTTCACCGGAAAGAACGGGCAGCGCGGCGACCAATTGGTCACGCTGATGATCGACGTGCCGGACGACGAAGAGCTGGCGCGGCTGATCGAAGGCTGGGCCGGGCGGGGCAAACGCAACCCGAGAGCCTCATTGGGCGTCTAGGGTGACAATGAAGTCCCCTAGTCCGATGGACCTGCCTTAGTGCTCGATATTTCCCCAGAATCCCCGGAAGCCCGGCGCAAGCGGCTTGCCAAGGCGAAGGCCCGGTTCGGGACGATCAGGGAGAATATCCGAAATCGCAGCCGCGTCTGGGAGGTGACCAAAAGGGTCGCGATCGGCGTCTATTCCGACGGCTTCATCCATGCCGGCAACCTCGCTTATCTCGCGTTGCTGTCCATCTTTCCCTTCGTCATCGTCGCCGCGGCCATCGCCCGATTGTTCGGCGGCACCGAGGAAGGGATGGCGGCCGTGAACGGACTCCTCCAGACGATGCCGCCAGATGTGGCGGGTGTCCTTCGGCGGCCGATCCAGGATGTCGCCGAGGCCCGCACCGGTGGTCTGCTGTGGCTCGGCGCACTGGTTGGCCTTTGGACCACCGGCAGCTTCATCGAGACGATCCGCGACATCATCCGGCGGGCATATGGAGTGACCTTCAGCCGTCCCTTCTGGGAATATCGTCTGGGATCGGCCGGAATGATCATCGGCGCCGTCATCCTGGCCATGCTCGCCTTTGCATTGTCGATCCTGCTGTCCGGCGTTCAGCAATTCCTTGTCGACGAGATCCCGGGCGCCGACGACCTGGTCGGCATTCTCACCTTGCTTCGGGCGGCGCCGGCTTTGCTTCTGTTCGGAGCGCTCTATCTCCTGTTCCTCATCCTGACGCCGAAGCGCTATCGAACCTGTCCGAAATGGCCCGGCGCCGCCTTCGTCGCCGCCTGGTGGGTCGGCACGACGTCGCTGCTCCCGGTCGCTTTGGCCAGCCTTGGAAGCTACGATCTTACTTATGGCAGCCTGGCCGGGATCATCATCGCCTTGTTCTTCTTCTTCATCATCGGTCTTGGCCTCGTTATCGGAGCGGAGCTCAACGCTGCCCTTGCCGAGACGCCGGCGCCCACGCATGAGGACGAGGTGGCGGCGATTCAGGAAGAGGTCGCCGAGAAAGCCGAGCTGAAGGCTGAGGAAAAGGCCGAAGAGGCCGCCGAACAGGAGGACGAATGACCCGGTTGATGGAAGGAAAGCGCGGCCTGATCATGGGTCTCGCCAACGACCGCTCACTTGCCTGGGGCATTTCCAAGGCGCTCGCCGCCCAGGGCGCCGAGCTCGCTTTTTCCTATCAGGGGGATGCGCTGGAGCGGCGGGTGCGGCCGCTTGCGCAGGAAGTCGGATCCGATTTCCTGGTGGAGTGCGACGTCGGCGACATGGCCAATCTCGATCGGACTTTCGAGACTATTCGCGAGCGTTGGGAGACAATCGATTTCCTCGTCCACGCCATCGGTTTCTCCGACAAGAACGAGCTGAGGGGAAAGTTCGTCGACACCAGTCTCGAGAATTTCCTCCTGACGATGAACATCTCGGTCTACAGCTTCGTGGCGGTCACTCGGCGCGCGCGGGCGATGATGCCCAATGGCGGCAGCATCCTCACTTTGTCTTATTATGGCGCCGAGAAGGTCGTGCCGCACTACAACGTCATGGGGCTCGCCAAGGCGGCGCTCGAAAGCAGCGTCAAATATCTGGCCATGGACCTCGGGCCCGAAAGAATCCGCGTGAACGCGATCTCGGCCGGCCCGATCAAGACTCTGGCCGCGAGCGGGATCGGCGATTTTCGCTACATCCTCAAATGGAACGAGCTGAATTCGCCGATGCGTCGCAACGTCACGATCGACGAAGTCGGCGGCGGTGCACTTTATTTGCTTTCCGACCTCGCATCGGGCGTGACCGGCGAAATCCATCATGTCGACGCCGGCTACAACGTCATCGGCATGAAGGCCGAGGACGCGCCCGACATCGCTTTGGCGTGACGTTTCGAATCCGGCCGGAGGAACCGACGGACGCCGAGGCAATCCGGGGTGTGCATCTTTCCGCCTTCCCAAGCCAGCTCGAGGCGGATCTCGTCGACCGCCTCCGCCGCGACGGCGACCTCGTCATCTCCCTGGTGGCCGAGCGGCAGCGCGAGACGGTCGGTCATGTGGCGCTCAGTCGGATGACGGCCACGGCCGAGGATCGTCCCTTGCGGGCGCTCGGGCTCGGACCCATCGGCGTCCACCGGACGATGCAGGGCGGCGGCGCGGGCGCGGCCCTCGTCGAGGCGGCAAAGGTTGTCGCCCGAACGACCGGAGAAGAGCTGATCTTCGTCCTCGGGGAACCTGAATATTATCGCCGGTTCGGCTTCTCGGCCGAGGCCGCACGACCGTTCGAATCCCCTTATTCGGGGCCTTATTTCATGGCCTTGCCCCTTCAGCCCGGATCTGTCCCGCCGCGCCGGGGCCAGGCCCAATATGCGCCTGGCTTCGGCGCCTTGAGCGACCAGGCATGAGCGTGAACAGCTTCGGCCGGCTGTTCCGGTTCACCAGCTGGGGGGAAAGCCACGGGCCGGCAATCGGCGCGGTGATCGATGGCTGCCCACCCGGAATTGCGCTTTCGGAAGCCGACATCCAGCCCTGGCTGGACCGCCGCCGACCCGGGTCGAGCCACCTCACCAGCCCGCGCAACGAGCCGGATCGGGTGCGGATCCTTTCCGGCGTGTTCGAGGGCCGGACCACCGGGACGCCGATCAGCCTGATGATCGAGAATGAGGACGCGCGGCCCGGAGATTATAAACCGGACGCGTTTCGACCGGGCCACGCGGATTATGCCTATCAGGCCAAATATGGGCATCGCGACTGGCGCGGCGGCGGCCGTTCGTCGGCCCGCGAAACCGCCGCTCGGGTGGCGGCGGGTGCCGTCGCCCGGCTGGTGATCCCGGAAGTGACGATCGCGGCCCGGCCGATCGAGATCGGCGGCTGCACCGAGCCCTCGACATGGACCGCCCTTATCGAGCAGGCGCGCGAGGAGGGAAGCTCGCTCGGCGCCATCATCGAAGCCGTCGCCGAGGGCGTGACGGCCGGGTGGGGAGCACCGGTTTACGCCCGGCTCGATTCCGATCTCGCTGCCGCCATCATGTCGATCAACGCCGTCAAGGGCGTCGAGATCGGCGCCGGCTTCGCCGCCGCGCGGCTTCGCGGGGAAGAGAATGTCGATCCCATGCACGGAGGGGAAGACGGACCGGTTTTCGATTCCAACCATGCGGGGGGAATCGCCGGCGGAATCGCCACCGGCCAGGCGATCGTCCTGCGCGCGGCCTTCAAGCCCACTTCGTCGATCCGCAAGCCGGTCGCCACCATCGATAAGACAGGCAAATCGACCCAAATCTCCACCATCGGGCGGCATGACCCGTGCGTCGGCCTGCGCGGTGCCCCGGTCGTCGAAGCGATGATCGCGCTGGTGCTTGCGGACCACAAGATGCTTCATCGCGGTCAGTGCGGGTAAGCGGATGAGCCACGTGACCAGACGCCTTTCGGTCCGTGGCCGGGTTCAGGGCGTGTTCTATCGCGCGTGGAGCGCGGAAGAGGCGGCGCGCCTCGCGCTTCGAGGCTGGGTCCGCAACCGCGTCGACGGGAGTGTCGAGCTGCTCATCCACGGCGCCGAGTCGGATGTAGCGGCGATGATCGAGCTTTGCCGCAAGGGACCGCCGGCCGCGAAGGTCGAGCGGATCGACGTCGAGGAAGCAGACGAGCCGATTCCCGCGGGTTTCGAGAAGAGGCCAACCGTCTGAGTTCCGGTGGCCCGTCCTGAAGGCTAGCCCAGCCGGGTTCCGACCAGCGTGCCCTTGCTCCCGCTCTTGGCCAGTTCGAAACGGAAATCGGGGCGGAGCTTGCGCCAACGGCGAGCGACAAAGCGCTCTCCCGGGCGCGCGGCGTCGTCGAGCATGATCGTCCCACCGGGCGAAATATTGTCGAAGAGGCAGGATGCCGCGCCGCGCGTGAACGGGTGGATCGACCAGGGCGGACCGTCGATCAGCATCAGATCGATGTTGTTCGGCAAGGGACCGTGATCGTACCAGAGGCCCGGCCAGTCGTCGGTCGGGCGCAGGGGAACGGCGCGAAGGTCGGCCTTGAGGCCATGATCGGCGAGCCAGCGCCGGGTCGAATCGACGAAGTCGTCATGCTGATCGAAACTGATCAGATTGCCGCCGCCGGCTTTTTGAAGCGCCCGAGCGAGGATCAGGGTCGAGGCGCCGGTGCCGAACTCGACGACCAGCTTGGGCCGATGTTCGAGAATATGATCGACCAGCATGGTGAGAAGGCCGGTGTCCGCCTTCCAGCTGCCGAGATAAGGAAGGGCGTCGTGCGGCAGGTTCAACCGGTCGAGCAAAGCATGCTTGTCGGCCAGGGTGCCGCCATGCAGGCTGCGCAGCAGCCACGGCCACTGAATCGCACCAAAGGCGAAGACGGCGAGCCGGTCGCTCAGGGATCGACCATAATCGCCCATCGCCTCGATCGGGATCGGTCGGGGCAAGAGGCCGGTAGCTTCACGAGTCGTCATATCTTGTCTCAGTCACCTTGGATGAATGTCAGCCGGCAAACGGATCACGCACCAGAATCGTGTCGTCCCGTTCCGGACTCGTCGAGACCAAAGCGACGGGACAGTCGATCAGTTCCTCTACCCGCCGGATGTACTTGATCGCCTGAGCCGGCAATTGGGCCCAGCTCCGGGCGCCGAAAGTCGATTCTGGCCAGCCAGGAATCGTCTCGTAAACCGGCTCGACCGCCGCCTGATCGAGCGAATGCGCCGGCAAATGGTCGAGCAGCTCGCCGCGCAGGCGATAGCCGGTGCAGATCCGGATCTCGTCGAGGCCGTCCAGCACGTCGAGCTTGGTGAGCGCGATCCCGGTGACACCGGACACGGCCATGGATTGGCGAACCAGCACCGCATCGAACCAGCCGCAGCGGCGCTTGCGGCCCGTGACGGTCCCGAATTCGTGGCCCCGCTCGCCGAGCCGCTGGCCGATCTCGTCGTCCAGCTCGGTCGGGAAAGGGCCCGAGCCGACGCGAGTCGTATAGGCCTTGACGATGCCGAGGACGAAGCCGGCGGCGCCGGGGCCGAGGCCGGTGCCTCCGGCGGCGGTCCCAGCGACGGTGTTGGACGAGGTGACGAATGGGTAAGTGCCGTGATCGACGTCGAGGAGCACCCCTTGGGCGCCCTCGAACAGGATACGGTCACCGCGTCGCCTGGCCTCGTTGAGGGTGATCCAGACCGGTTTGGCGAACTGGAGCACGAAATCGGCGATCCGCCCCAGATCCCGTTCCAGTCTTTCCCGGTCGATCGGGGGCTCGCCGAAGCCGGCGCGAAGCGCATCATGATGGGCGCACAGGCGGTCCAGCAGGGGGCCGAGCGCGCCGAGATGGGCGAGATCGCACACCCGGATCGCTCGCCGGCCGACCTTGTCTTCATAAGCCGGGCCGATGCCGCGCCGGGTTGTGCCGATCTTGCCGGCGCCGCTCGCATCTTCGCGCAATGCATCGAGATCGCGGTGAAAGGGAAGGATGAGCGGACAGGTGTCGGCGATGGCCAATGTGGCCGGAGTCACCGAAACGCCCTGCTCGGTCAATTTCTCGACTTCCGCCTTGAGCGCCCAGGGATCCAAGACGACACCGTTGCCGATTACCGAAAGGGTGCCGCGGACGATTCCGGACGGAAGCAGCGACAGCTTGTAGGTCTGGTCGCCGATCACGAGGGTGTGACCGGCATTGTGACCGCCCTGGAAGCGAACGACGAGCTTCGCCCGGCTCGACAGCCAGTCGACGATCTTCCCCTTGCCTTCGTCGCCCCACTGGCCGCCGATAACCGTGACGTTCGCCAAGCCTGCTGTTCCCTGAAATGACCGGCCGCCTCTAGGCCGTGGACGTCAGCGCCGCAATGGCCCTGACGGAACGGGATCACCCGGAGTCTGTCCAGAGTGGCCCGAAAGCGCCGAAAGACGCTGCTCGACGGTGGAGACGCTCACCTTGCCGCGCGATGAGCCGATCGTTGTTTTAGGTTAATGAAACCCCGATTAGGCCGACGGCGTTGGATTGATCGAGTTTACAGCACAGGAGGTTTTATGCGTTCGCTCGTTCTCGCTGCTTCCGCGGCCGCCATGGCGGTTCCGGTAAGCATGGCCCTTCCGATGGAAGAGGCCCAAGCTCAGAGCCGTTATTATCGCAACGGTGCTTATGTCGGCCCGACCTGGCAGGGTCGCGACGGTCGAATCTATTGCCGCCGTTCCAACGGTACGGTCGGCTTGATCGTCGGTGGCGCCGCCGGCGCACTGATCGGTCGTGAACTCGACGGCGGTCGCAACCGCGCTACTGGCACCATCCTCGGTGCCGCAGCGGGCGCCCTGATCGGCCGCGAGGTCCAGAGGAGCCGCAGCACCCGCCGCTGCCGCTAAGCGAAAGATACGAAAAGAAGGGGCGCCGTTTCCGGCGCCCCTTTTTTGTGTGTCGCGTTCCTGCGGCGGATGCCGATTCAGGCGCCGCCGCCACCGCCGGCGGTGTCGCCTCCGGTTCCAGCGCCGCCCTTCGTCGAGCGGCGTCGGGTCGTGCCCGTTGCCGGCTTGCGAGCGGTGCTCTTGCGGGTGCCTCCTGCAGTGCTCTTGCGCGTGCCCGCTGCAGCGCTCTTCCGGGCGCCGCCGGTGGCACTGGACGCCGGCTTCGCCGATTTGGTGCGGGCCGAGGCAGGCTTAGCGGCTGATCTGGTGCTTCCACTCGCCTTGCGGGCGGTGGTCGAGCGCGACGTCTTGGTCCGGGTTCCACCTGCCGAAGATCCGGCGGCCGAGCTCGAGGCGGCCGAGCGCCGGCTGGCGCTGGACGAAGACCCGGCTCCGCCGGTTTCGCCAGCGCCCATGGCCATCATCTTGCGCACGGCTTCGGTTGCGGCGTTGATCATGGCTGCACCGATCTTGCTTGCGCTCTCGGCGGCTGCATCGGCGGCCGCCTCGGCCACGTCCTGGGCCTCGCGGGCGCTGCGCCGGGCAGTATCGCGTACGTTCCTGTTGGCAGCCAGGGCGGCAGCCGCGGTAACGAGCCCTGCAGCCAGAAGGCTTCGCGCAACCGGGTTCTGAGCGAGATCGGCGGCGCGACGGCCGGCTTCACGAAGTGCGTCGGTAATGCCATCCGCCGCGGTTCCGCTGCCGCTGCGGGCGCTACCGCCGCGGCTACCGCCTGCGTTACTGCTTCTGTTACTGCTGCTTGTCTTGGCCTGGCCGCCGGTCTGATTGCCGGAAGATTTCTTCCTCGCCATCTCAGATCTCCTGCTGTTCGTATCTGCTGCGTAACAGACACATGAAAGGCTGAACAGTTCCCACCATGCCGGCCTAAGCGGCAGCGCCTGACGCGTCAGCCTGCGTCCGATTCCTCCTCGGCCGTACTCTGGCCGCGATCCTGATGCCTCGCCTGATGGGAGGCAAGTTCCTCCGCATCTCCGGAAAGGTCCGGCCCTCGACCAGCATCGCCGACGCGATAGGGCTCTCCGTCCGGATTCACGGCCTCGTCCTGGGGCTGCACCGCCGCCTGCGGGTCGTCGCCGCGGCCCTTCTCGCGCTCCATATGCTCGGGAATTTCGTCGTGGCGGGCCTCGTCGCTGTCGGGCAGGGGATGGCCTCGCTTGCTCACGACGCGTCCCCCCCGTTTTCGCCGGGACGATCTTTCGGCTTCGCGTTCGCTGGCGAAGCCGTCGGCTTCACTCCGGACCCCGCCTTGGAGTCGCGATCATAATCCTCGGCCGGATTACCACTGCCGCCAGCGCCGGAGCCGCTGCCATGGACCTCGCCGGAACGCGGGTCGAAACTCGCCCGCTGGCCCCGCTCCTTGCTTACTTTTTCGTTGTCGTTCGCCTCGGGCATTTCGGACTCTCCTGAAGAAGCCCAACGAACTTCGGCCGAACGCCGTTCCTCGCAGACAGGCGAAAGGCCGCCGGGACTTGCCCGACGGCCCTTTCGACATGGTCAGCGGCCGGAAGTCTCCAGCCCGGAAGACTCTGAAAAGCTTAGCCTTTCATCCCCCGAACGGACTTGACCGACCTCTCTGCTGAACCATGAGACATCGGATCACCTCCTTTCGCTTGTTGAAGTTGACCCGACTATGATTCGCGACGAATCCACGATCAAGTCTTGAACTCATTTTTTTTCTGGTTAGGATTCCATGCTTCGCGCGGCGCTCCGGACTCCTTCCGGCGGCGCCTTTTTCTTACCCGCGACAATCCTCGATCACCCGGGCCGTCTCCGGCCAGGCAGGCAGGATCAGGCGCCCCGATCCCTGTGCCTCGACGGCGAAGCGACCCCGGCTAAAGGCGATCTGGTCGAGCAACATGTCGGACGAAGGAAGGGTCGCGACCAGCGCGCCCGGGCCCGGCTCGGCAGCCAGGCTTCGATCGCCATAGCTGGTACGGATCGTCAGCGGCGAGCGTGCCGCGCCGGACAAGGCCAAAGCGACCCGACGGCCCGGCTCGCACCGAATGGTGAACGAAGCGGCGCTACCAGCGCCGAAGGTCGCGGCCGACGAAGCGCCGTCGGTGCGATAGGTCCAGTCACCGGCGCTCAGCGGTGAATCCTCCCATTGCACCGGTGCCGGCGGTGGAAGCGGCGCCGGCGGCCGAGCCTGAGGCTGCGATGGAGGCGGCGTCGGCGCCCGCGGGGCCGGGCGCGGCGCGCATGAAGAAAGCGCGGCCAGCGCCGCAATCATGACCATCGGCCGGTTAAGCATGCTTACTCCTCGCTCTCGATGGGAATTCAACGCGCCGGCGCGGCTTCGTTTTCCGTGGCCGGCGTGTCTTCCGCCTGGGCGGCCGAATTCACCGCCGGCTCGTCACTGGCCCCCTGGCCGCCGCCCGAGGCGCAGATGGACACGAACTCGCCGATTAGCGGACTGGGCGGAAGCACCAAAGGCGGCGAATCGCCGACCCGGATGGTAATCGGCGAACCCTCCTGCGCTAGCGTCGAGAGAAGCGGGTCGCGCGCCGTAAGGGCGGCGCGAAGCATCGGGATCGGCCCTGTGCCGCCGGTGACGGCGAGACGGCGGGTGTCGTTACCGATCGTGACCATCATCATCGGCAGATCCCCTGACGGCGGCACTCCGTGGCGCTGCAGAACGACGCCTTGCCGGGAGTCGCAGCGCAGACTGAACAATGGAGCGGCGCCGGATGGCCCGAATTCGACCGTTTGCGCGTCGTCCTGAAGCGATTCCCGCCATTCGCCGATGGCCAACTGGCTGTCTTCATTCCCCGTCGGGCGCACCTGCTCGACCGGCACGGCAAGGCCATTGGTGTCCGAGGGCAAAGTGCTTGCGTCCTCCGAACGGGCGCAGGCCACGAGCAGGATCAGGGAAACGGCCGGGGCAAGGCTGCGCATCATCGAAAAGTCCTCCTGCAATGGCCCTAGGGCGTGCGCCCGATAGCTGCAATGGCAGGACGCGCCCACCCGGATACACGACGCGCTGATCGGGTGTGCCGGTGCGATCACTGGGTCGCCTGCCTTGCCGACGGGCCGTTTCGGGGCGGATTTCAGCGCCAGCAAGCTTCCGTTCAGGTGGTCTGGAGCCTTTCAAACCCCTGATTTGATCTGAAATTGTGAGCCATGTGGACAGCCGATCAGCAAAGACTGGGCGATCGCGTCGGCTCTGCGGTCGCGGCGCTTCTCGTTCAGGTTGCGTTCGCCTGCCTGTTTCTTTTCGGCATGGGAAGCGACGCGCGGCAGGCGATGGTCGAGCCGCTTAGATTGATAAATATCCTCCCCCCGGAGCCAGAGCCCGAACCGATCGTGTCGCAGCCGCCGCAGCGGGTCGCGAGCGAAACCCGCAAACAGCGATTCACACCGCGCGAGGAAGGCGGGTCTTCTCCGCCCAACCTGCGTTCCCAGGCTTCGCCCGTGGTCGCCCTCAGGCCCGTGGTCCAGCTGCCGGTGAGGCCGCCCATCGTGGTGGCGCCGGTAGCCGGCACCGGCAACGATCCATCGCAGGGTGCTGCACTGGTGCGTGGACCGGGGACCGGAAGCGGCGGTTTCGGCAACGGCACCGGCAGCGGCATGGGCGGCGACGGCGGCGGTGGCGGTGGCTATGGCGACTATCGGCCGCCACGCCAGATCCGCGGCCGACTGAGGAATTCGGACTATCCGGCGGGCCTCGGCGAGGCCGGAATCCAGGGAACGGTCGGCGTCGTCTTCACTGTGCGTGCCGACGGCCGGGTGACCGACTGCGCCGTGCGATCGTCGAGCGGCAGCCGGATCCTCGACGAGACGACCTGCAGGCTGATCGAGCAGCGATTCTTCTACGATCCGTCGCGCGATCCTTACGGCCGACCGATCGACTCGCGGGTCGTCGAAAATCACAGCTGGATCGTCGAGGACGACCCGGACCAGCCCGAGCCGGTGCGGCGGCGGCGTCGCATCTTCTGACGAAGGGACCGAATAAACCGCGCAAACCCCACGCGAGCTCCGTTCGATCCGCTAGCGAGGGCGCCTCTTGTTCATCCGGATCGACTGCTGCTTGCCGAAACGGGTCTTGCGCGTGCCGGGTTTGCCTTCGGTGGAATGACCGAGAACCGGGGCCCTTTTCTGCGCGTCCGGAATTCCAAGCTCGTCCGATTCGAGGCGGCGAATCTCGTCGCGCAGTCGGGCAGCCTCTTCGAACTCCAGGTCGGCCGCGGCCTTGCGCATGCGCCCTTCCAGATCCTCGATATAGGCGCGCAGATTGTGGCCGACGAGGTGCGGCGCGTCATCGTCGCCGGTGTCGATAATGACGCTGTCGCGGTTCGACACGTCGGCGAGGATGTCGGAGATGTTGCGCTTGATCGTGGTCGGCGTGATTCCGTGCGCCTCGTTATATTCCAGCTGCTTTTCGCGGCGGCGGTCGGTTTCCCGAAGCGCGCGCTCGATCGAGCCGGTGATCGTATCGGCATAGAGGATGACCTTGCCTTCGACGTTGCGGGCCGCGCGCCCGATCGTCTGGATCAGGGACGTCTCCGAGCGCAAGAAGCCTTCCTTGTCGGCGTCGAGAATGGCGACGAGACCGCATTCCGGAATGTCGAGGCCCTCACGCAGGAGGTTGATTCCGACCAGGACGTCATAGACCCCCATCCTGAGGTCGCGGATCAGCTCGATCCGCTCGAGCGTCTCCACGTCGCTGTGCATGTAACGCACGCGCAAACCCGCTTCGTGAAGGAACTCGGTGAGGTCTTCCGCCATGCGCTTGGTCAAAGTGGTGACCAGGGTCCGGAAGCCCTTCCGCGCCGTCTCCTTGGCCTCGGCGATGAGGTCGTCGACCTGGTCTTCGACCGGCCTGATCTCGACCGGCGGATCGATGAGGCCGGTCGGTCGGATCACCTGCTCCACGAAGACGCCACCGGTCTGATCCAGTTCCCAGGGCCCGGGGGTTGCGGACACGGCGACGGTCTGCGGGCGCATCGCGTCCCATTCGTTGAAACGTAGCGGCCGATTGTCGATGCAGCTCGGCAGGCGAAAGCCATATTCGGCCAGGGTCAGCTTGCGGCGATGGTCGCCGCGGGCCATCGCCCCGACCTGGGGCACGGTCTGGTGACTTTCGTCAACGAACAGCAAGGCGTTGTCGGGCAGGAATTCGAACAAGGTCGGCGGCGGCTCGCCGGGCAGGCGGCCGGTCAGGAAGCGGCTGTAATTCTCGATCCCCGCGCAACTTCCGGTCGCCGCGATCATCTCGAGGTCGAAATTGGTCCGTTGCTCGAGGCGTTGCGCCTCCAGCAACTTGCCCTCCGCGACCAGTTCCTTGAGCCGTTCGCCCAGCTCGTGTCGAATGGCCTCCATCGCCTGCTTCAGGGTCGGCCCCGGAGTCACGTAATGCGAATTGGGATAGACCTTCACATAGTCCAGGCTGGCGATCTTCTTGCCGGTCAGAGGGTCGAATTCGACGATTTCCTCGACCTCGTCGCCGAAGAAGGCGACCCGCCACGCCATGTCCTCATAATGGGACGGAAAGATCTCCAGATTGTCGCCGCGCACCCGGAAATTGCCGCGGGCGAACGCTTGATCGTTGCGCTTGTACTGGAGCGCCACGAGCTTGCGCACGATCTCGCGCTGGTCGAGCGTCTGCCCCTTCTTCAGGCTGAAGGTCATCGCCGAGTAGGTTTCGACCGAGCCGATGCCGTAGAGACAGGAGACCGAGGCGACAATGATGACGTCGTCGCGCTCGAGCAGCGACCGGGTCGCCGAATGGCGCATCCGGTCGATCGCCTCGTTCACCGAGCTCTCCTTCTCGATGTAGGTGTCGGACCGGGGCACATAGGCCTCGGGCTGATAATAATCGTAATAACTGACGAAATATTCGACGGCATTGTCGGGGAAGAAGCTCTTGAACTCGCCATAGAGCTGGGCGGCGAGGATCTTGTTCGGCGCAAGCACCAGAGCCGGCCGCTGCAGCGCCTCGATGACTTTCGCCATGGTGAAGGTCTTGCCCGATCCGGTCACGCCGAGGAGAACCTGGGTACGTTCCTCATTGCGCAGCTCGGCGACGAGTTCACCGATCGCCCGCGGCTGATCGCCGGACGGCTGATATTCGGACACGACCCGGAACGGCCGGCCGCCTTCGGCCTTGTCCGGCCGCTGCGGGCGATGAGGGACGAAGGCCTGCCCGGTCTCCGGCTCGTCCAGGCTGGTTCGGATGGCGATCGACATGGAGCGGATATGGCGGTCGCCTGCACTCCCTGCAACTCGCCGGCCGGGAGACCGATTGCCGAGCCGTCCTTTATGCGGCACAAGCCGGCAAAAGGCCGCTTCATCCAGCGATCAACAACAGGGGAAAGACTGATGAGCCGACTCGTCCTTTGGGCGCCTTCACTGGCGCTTATTGCCGCTTGTTCGGGCGGCGGTTCCGACCAGATCCAGCCGGGAATGTGGGAAACGACCAGCCGAATGACCGAGGTCGAGGTGCCGGGAATGCCGCCAGCCATGGCCGAGCAGATGAAGGCGCAGATGGCCAACCAGACCCAGACCCAGTCGCAATGCATCACCCCCGAGCAGGCCGCCAACCCGGCCGGCAGCATGCTCAGCCAGGGCGAGGACGCGCAGGGCTGCACCTTCTCCGATTCGACCTTCTCCGGCGGAGTGATCCGCGTCCGCGGCACCTGCCCCGGTCCAGCCGGCGCCGGCACTGCGACCATGTCCTGGGAAGGCAATTATACCGCGACGACGATGGAAGGGCGGATCACCGCCGAAGTCCAGGCGCCGGCCGGCACCCAAAGCGGGCCACAGACCATCCGGATGTCGGGCACCCTGGCTTCCCGCCGAACCGGCGACTGCCCGGCCACCTGATCGGCTGACTATACGGCGCCGCCGCCGGGCGGCGCCGCCCTCTTCGTTATGGCCAATCGTTCCCGTCGGCGTTAGCTTCGCCGGAAAAAGGGGGGATCCGATATGCGCCTGATGCTGATCATTCCGCTGATTCTTGCCGCCGGCTGCAGCGAATCCGCGCCCGAGGAAAAGAAAGCGAGCCGGCTCGCGAGCCTCGAGCCGGGCCAGTATGAACTGAGCTCCGAAGTCACGCGCCTGACGAATGTCGACGACGGTACGGCCGCCATCGCTACACCGGTCGGGACGCGCGCAACGCAGAGCATCTGTGTCGGCGCCGATGGCCGCGCCGCCACCGAACTGTTCTCCGGCGAAGGTTATGCGTGCAGCTACGATAATTATTATGTTCGCAACGGCAGGATCAACGCGCTGCTCAGTTGCACACGTGATGGGCTCCAGGGTCAGATCTCGATGACCGTCGATGGCACCTTCGAAGCCGGTCAGCTGAGTTACGACCGCAATATCAGGACCATTCTCGCGACGGACGGCGACGTCCTGATCGACCATCGAGTCACCGGCCGCCGGACCGGCGACTGCGCGGCCGGAGCTGCCGACGGCAACCAGGCCCAGGCCAGCGAAGCGGAGGGCGAATGAGGAGCGGCGGCCTGGTCCTGGCCGCTGCCATTTCCCTCGCCGGCTGCAGTGAAGCGCCGGAAAGCCGCAACATGAGCGTGAACGAGGTGGCCGCCGAGCTGGCGAACGTCCGAATCTCACCGGGCCTGTGGGAATCCACCAGCGAGGTCTTGAACGTCACGGCCCCCAATCTGCCGCGCGAAGTGCAGAACCGGATGAAGGGTCCATCGACGACGACACGGCATTGCATCACGCCCGAACAAGCCTCCCGGCCGGACGCCAACTTCCTGGCCACCCGACAGGACAATTGCGCCTATCGCGATTTCACCATGCGGGCTGGTCGAATGCAGGGAACGATGGTGTGCAGCGGTGACGGCATGCCGGGTGAGACCACGGCGACGATGAACGGGCAATACGGATCCGAAAGCTACGACATGCGGATGCGGATGGAGATGGCCGGCCCCGCCGATTCGACGATGACGATCGAGACTCGGGCCAGCGGTCGCCGCCTGGGGGATTGCCCGCCGGAAGGAGAAAGCGAACCATGATCGGATATGCGACGATCGGCACCAACGACCTCGAACAGGCGCGGGCTTTTTACGACGCCTTGTTCGGATCCATCGGCGCCTCACGGCTGATGGAATTGCCGCAGGGCTTCACCCTCTACGGCACCGCCTGGGGGCGGCCGGGAGTCGCCGTCACTCCGCCTTACGACGGCGGCAAGGCGACCCCAG
This sequence comes from Allosphingosinicella sp., assembly GCA_035710145.1. Lineage (GTDB taxonomy): Bacteria > Pseudomonadota > Alphaproteobacteria > Sphingomonadales > Sphingomonadaceae > Allosphingosinicella. The sequence goes on along the minus strand of DASTDX010000180.1, from coordinate 22,423 downwards.
GCAATGGCAACATGGTGGCGATTCCCATGGACAGCCGGGAGAAGGTGGACGCCTTCCATGCCAAGGCGCTGGAGCTCGGCGGAAGCGATGAGGGCGTACCCGGACTTCGCGGGCCGGAGGGCGATCGGGCTTTCTACGGCGCCTATTTTCGTGACCCGGAAGGCAACAAGTTCTGCGCCTTCAGGATCGGCCCGGCCTAACGCCGAATCTGGCGATCGAGTGGCGGGACGCTGAAGGTCTGCCCGGCCTCGGTGGCGATGAACCAGTCCGGGGCGATGCCGCGTTCGCGACGAAGGGCGGCCAATCTCTGGCGCGGCTCGTCGATCGGTTCGAACGTGAGCTGAAACGTCCCCCAATGCACGCCCAGAGCGCGAGCCGGATTGAGCGCTTCGAAAATCCGAACCGCCTCTTCCGGGTTGATATGGTGGGTGCGCATGAAGTCGCGCGGCTCGTAAGCGCCGATCGGGATGATGGCGAGCCGGAACCGGCCGCGCCGCGCCGCCTCTGTCACCCACGACCCGTCGCCCCAGCCGGTGTCCCCGGCGAAGAAGATGTTGCCGCCCGGGGTCACGATGGTGAAGGCCGACCACAAGGCGCGGTTGCGATCGGTGAACCAGCGCGAGCTCCAATGATGGTTGCGTTCGACGATCACCTCGATGCCCGGCCGGATCTGGGCACGGCCGCCCCAGTCGAGCGCCGTCGAGCGGATGTTCCGACCGGCGAGGATCGTGTCGTTGCCGAGGCTGGTGACGATCCTGGGCCGGTCGCGCTCCCAGAGCCGCTTCAGGGTCGGTAGATCCATATGATCATAATGGTTGTGGCTGACGACGATGAGATCGATCTTCGGCAAGCCGTCGATCCGAACACCGGGCTGACGCACCCGCCGCGGCCCGGCGAAGGAGAAAGGCGAAGCGCGGTCCGACCAGATCGGATCGGTGAGAATGTTGAGACCCTGGGTCTGCACCAGCACCGTGGCATGGCCGATCCAGGTCACGCGCATGTCAGCGCCGTCGACCCGGCGGGGCGGGATGGTCGGCGTGACCCGGATCCGGTCCGGCCATTGGGCACGTTCTTCCGAGCCGGCCCAGCGACGAAAGAAATTGGCTCGCCCGCGGGCCGGGGCGGCGCCGTCCGGATTGAAGAATCGCTCGCCGTCGAAGTGGTCGCCGGCGGCACCGCGATAATAGATTCGGTCGAGGAAAGGCGGGATGATGGTGGGCGCGAAGCAGAGCGCGACCAGCAGGAACAGGATGAGGGCCCCGAAGCCCCGAAGCAGCGCCCTCATGCGCTGCTTCATAGCGCCGGGTGGCCGACGGGCAAGCGTCGCTTCAGGATGTCAGGACGAAGCCCTCGGGCGCCCGGGTTTCGACATGCTCCTGGTGATAGATATCGAATATGAGCCGGGTGCTGGAGCCGCCGCAGGTCAAGGCGAAGCTCCCGACCACCGATCCGAAGGCGCCGACCCCGGCGTCGTTTCGGTCGCCGATCCGCGGCACTGCTCCATCGCTGCAGCGGAGCCTGGAAAGATACGAACGCTCGCCCTGGGGGCCGCCGACCCGGATCGGATTTTCGAGGCTGCCGAGCGGGTGAGCGTCGGCCGCGGCGACGAGAGCCCGCATTTCCTCATCCGGAGACGCCTGGTTCATCTGCCCCACCATCGACTCGGCTGAGGTGGTGCGTGCGCCGAGCCGCTGAGCGGAGGCGGGGACTGCAACGAGCACGATCGCGGCAAAAGCAGGCAGGAACAGGGAACGCATCTTCAAACTCCTTCGAGCGCATCTAGAAGCGGGCAGTGGCTCAGCACAAGCGGGCTTGTCGGGGCGCGCCCACGAAACCGCTGACGAATCAGTGGAAATCCCGCGATTTGAGGCGCATGCCGCCGTCGCGTCCGGGCGGCAATGCGGCCGCCGGCAACGGCCCCGCTGGCCGATGACGCGGATCGGGGCCGCCATTTCGGGCACCATCGCCCGGGCCGGTTCGATGCGGGAAATCCCGGTTTCCGACCTGCCCCAGAAGCGGCGTGAGGTCTTCGATCGAATCGGCGATGAGATGGGTCACCTGCCCCTCGCGCTGGAGCCGTCCCCTGATCCCGACCATCGCGGAGGACAGGATGATCCGGCGATAGCGTTCGAACAGGCGTTGCCAGACGATCGCATTGGCGATCCCGCTTTCGTCCTCCAGCGTCATGAAGGTCACGTTGCCCTTGCCCGGCCGCTGCCGGATCAGGACGATCCCGGCGACGTGGATTCGGGCACCGTCCCTGAGGTTGCCGAGCCGTCCGGCCGGAACCGCGCCCTGCCGATCCAGCTCGGGCCTGAGAAAGGCGACTGGATGATTGCGCAACGAGAGCTGGACCGAGCGATAATCCTCGACCACCTCGCGCCCCTCGGTCAACGGATTGAGGAGCACGGCCGGTTCGTTCTCGCGTGCCTCGGCCGTGGCGAAGAGCGGCAGCGGCGCGTGGCCGAGGCCGCGGAGCCGCCACAGCGCCTGACGGCGGTCGAGCCCGAGCGTACGGAAAGCGTCGGCATCGGCCAGCTTCTCGAGCGCCGCCACCGGCACAGCGGAACGGCGCCAGACATCCTCGACGCTGGCGAAAGGCACGTCGGCGGCGGCCGCGGCGATCCTGGCGCCATGTTCGTTGGCAAGTCCCTTCACCATCCGCAGACCGAGACGAACCGGGAGACGGGGGCCATCGCCATCTTCCAATACGCAATCCCAGCGGCTGGCATTGATGCAGACCGGCCGGATTTCCACCTCATGGTCGCGGGCGTCGCGGACAAGCTGGGCGGGCGCGTAGAACCCCATCGGCTGCGCGTTGAGCAAGGCGGCGCAGAAGATTTCGGGATGATAATGTTTCATCCAGCACGAAGCATAAGCGATCTTGGCGAAGCTCGCAGCGTGGCTTTCGGGAAAGCCGTAGCTGCCGAAGCCCTCGATCTGCTTGAAGGTCCGCTCCGCGAACTCGAGGCTGTAGCCGCGTTCGAGCATGCCGTTGATCATCGGCTCACGGAAGCAGCTGACTCCACCGGTGAACTTGAACGTCGCCATCGACCGGCGAAGCGCGTCGGCCTCGGCGGGCGTGAAACCGGCACCGACGATCGCGACGTTCATCGCCTGCTCCTGGAAAAGCGGGACCCCGAGAGTCTTCCTGAGGACCGCCTCGAGCTCCGGCCGGGGATATTCGGGTGCCTCCTTTCCTTCCCGGCGGCGAAGGTAGGGATGGACCATGTCGCCCTGGATCGGCCCCGGCCGGACGATCGCCACCTGGATGACGATGTCGTAAAATTCCCTGGGTCTCAGCCGCGGCAGCATCGACATCTGCGCCCGGCTTTCGATCTGGAAGACACCGATCGTGTCGGCATTGCAGATCATGTCGTAGACGGCCGGATCATCTTCCTGAAGCGCCGCTGACCACAGGTTCATGTCGATCTTCTTGTGCGCGCGGAGAAGATCGAAGGCGCGGCGCATGCAGCCGAGCATGCCGAGGCCGAGCACGTCCAGCTTCATGATCTTCAGCTCTTCGAGATCGTCCTTTTCCCATTCGATCACCTGGCGATCCTCCATCGCCGCCGGCTCGATCGGAACGAGCGCGTCGAGCCGGTCCTGGGTGAGGACGAAGCCGCCTGGATGCTGGCTGAGATGACGGGGCGTACCGATCAGCTGACGACTCAATTCGAGAGTCAGCGCCAGCCTCGGATCGTTGCGGTCGAGCCCAAGCTCGTCGACATGACGTTCGGCCACGCCCTCGTTCGACCAGCCCCATATCTGGCTGGACAAGGTCGCGGTGAGATCCTCCGACAATCCGAGCGCCTTGCCGACTTCGCGGACGGCGCCGCGCGTTCGGTAGCGGCTGACCACGGCCGTCAAAGCGGCATGGTGATGCCCGTAATTCTCATAGATCCACTGGATCACTTCCTCGCGCCGCTCATGCTCGAAATCGACGTCGATGTCGGGTGGCTCGTTCCGGCTTTCCGAAATGAAGCGTTCGAACAGGAGGCTGTGCTTGATCGGATCGATCGAGGTGATTCCGAGCACGTAGCAGATCATCGAATTGGCGGCGGAGCCCCGGCCCTGGCACAGTATCTGCTGGCTCCGAGCGAACTGGACGACCGAATTGACGGTCAGGAAATAGGGCGCGTAGCGGAGCTTGCCGACCAGCTTGAGCTCATATTCCAGAAGATCGGCATATTTCTTCGGCGGGCCCTGCGGGAAACGGCCGGCCAGTGCGTCGCGGGTCAATTTCTCCAGCGCGGCCTGCGGCGACAGGCCGGACATGACGATCTCGTCCGGATATTGGTAGCTGAGTTCGCGAAGGGAAAAGGTGCAGTCCGAGGCGATGTCGGCGCTGGCCTGGACCGCATCGGGAAAAGCCCGGAAACGGCGCTCCATCTCGACCGGGCATTTGAGATGGCGATCGGCAAAGCGCTCGCGGCGAAGACCCAGTTCGTCGATCGTGACATGCTCGCGGATCGCCGTCACGACATCGTGGAGCATCCTCTTGTCGGGGCCATCGTAAAGGACGTCGCCAGTGGCGAGACCGCGCACCTGATGGCGCCGGGCGAGCGCGTCCAAAGCGTGCAATCGCCGGAGTTCCCCCGGCCGGCGGCGATGGGTGAGCACCAGGTGGCCTCGATCGCCGAAAATATCCCGAAGCTGGGTCAGAGCCGTCAAGCTGGCGCCGTCCGCCTCGTCGGGGATGAGCGCCGCCACGAGCCCCGCCGACCAGGCGGCGACATCCTCCCAATGGAGAAAGCATCGGCCCTTCTCGCCTTTTCTTCGGTCGGCCCGGCCTTTGCCGATCGTGAGCAATCGGGTGAGCCCCGACCAGGCGGCGCGATCCTTTGGCCAGACCAGCAATGACGTGCCGTCCATCAGGTCCAGCCGGCAGCCGGCGACGAGCCGGACTCCGGTCGAATCGGCGGCGCGGAGCGCCTTGACGAGACCGCCGACACTGTTGCGATCGGTAATTCCCAGCGCCTGGTAGCCAAGCAAGGCGGCTGCCGAGAACAATTCCTCGGCGCTGGAAACGGCGCGAAGGAAGCTGAAATGCGTCGCCGCCTGGAGCTCGACATATTTCATGCGAAGATTCCGTGCAGGTGCCAGCCCATGTCGCCGGTCAGGCGATCCTCGCCGTCGCCGCTTCGGTAGAGCCAGAAACGGGCGCCTTCCTCATCCTCGACCTGAAAATAATCCCGGACCGAAAAGCTCTCCTCGGCCCGGCGCCACCATTCGCCATAGACTCGCTCCGGCCCGTCGGCGGCGGCGACGCGGTAGAATCGGCCGCGCCAGCGGAACCGGCGCGGCGGCCCGTCCGGAAGCGGCGACATCACCTGATCGACCGGCTCGGGAGGAGAAAGGAGCCGGACGGGCCGCGGCCAATTGGGCCAGTTCGCCGGCGTCTCCAGTGGACTGATCCGAGCGACGCTTCGTTCCGGCAGGTCGCTTTCCAGCGCCGTCAGCCGGAACAGCCGCCGGCCGCCCAGGCGAACGGCAAGACGGTCGATCAGCAGGCTGAGGTCGGGCGCCGTCCGGGTGCCGGAAAGCCCGCCTTCGATCGGCTGCGGCGATAGCGGCTCCACCCGCCCCGCCACCAGCCGAAGCCGCTCGATTCCAAACCCCGGCTCGATCGTTTCGATCTTCGCTTCGATCAGCCGCCGCAAATGGTCTCCGTCGCGGGTGGACCGGGCGAGGCTGATCGAGACGGCCTGAACCTCATTGTCGACCCGGTCGCAGAGCAAATCGAGACGGCGCACGCCGAGCCCCGCCTCGCCGAGCTTGGGCACCAGCCGACGGACCGCCTCGCCAGACGCTTCGGCGATGCTTTCGGCGGTGGCGATCGGCTCCATGAAGCGGAGGAGCACCGAAAGCGGCTCTTCCGGAACGATGGGATCGAACGGCTCCGGAGCCCGTCCCAGCGCCTGGTCGAGCCGGAGCAGAAAAGCCGAGCCGAAGCGGCGCTGGAGCGGCGCCCTGGGCATGGCGAATAGCTCGCCGATCCGTTCGACGCCGAGCCGGTACGCCGTCGCCAGCTGGGACGGATCGAGCCGGAGCGCCGCCAGCGGCATGGCGGCCATCCCTTCCGCTTCCCGTCCGCCGGGACAAAGGATCAAGGGCGCATTGCCGAATCGGGCGAGGGCATGCGCGGCCCCCGCAGTGTCGGCAACGGCGATTCGGGCGGTGAAACCGAGCCGGCCGAGGAAGGCCAGGATCCGTTCGCATAATGCTTGTTCGCCACCGAACAGATGGGCGACTCCGGTCAAATCGAGCCACAGCCCGTCGGGACCGGACAAGGCCGCGCGGGGGGTCCAGCGCCGGGCCGCGAACAGACCGAGCCGAAGCAACCAGCTGGAATCGCCTTCCGGATCCGAGTCGCGGACATCGATCCCGGGAAGCAGGATCCGGGCCTTGCTGAGGGGCACTCCAGGGCCCAGGCCGAGCGAACGCGCCTTGGGGCAGGCCGCGGCGACAAGGTTCTGATTGCCGACCTTGTGCGCCGTGACGAGCGCGCCGACGCCGCCGACCCGCGGGACGGGCGCCTCCTCTTCCTTCGCTCGCGCCCACCGGGCGCCGGGGCGCCAGCCGCCGCCGCGGGGGCATGAACAGTCCGCGATCCGCCGGTTCGGGGAAGGATCGGCAAGGGCGCCCAGGGACAAAGGGTTCGCGCCATTTTGCCGCCGCCGATCAGGCGGCGATTTTGGGCGCTCGGCCCGCCTGATCCGGTCGGTCGCCAGATCGGGCAGATAGAGCGAGGCAAGCCTCGGCATCGGGAGCCTCCAAATACCAGATGTGGGGGGGACCGCCGCGCTGGCGAACGAGCGCGACCTCCCAGCAGGCCCGGCCAATCCCTTCAAACGGCCCCATCGCCGCGAACGGCAGGGGCGCCGAAGCCGCGCAGGCAATCCTCCAGCGGGTGAGCGATGCCGATGGCACGGCCAGGGGATCGGCCTCCTTCTTCTGCCACCGCCGCCGGAGCAAGGCGGCCGTCCCACCTTCCTCAGCGGCGAGCTGGAGCCGGCGCGTGGCCGGCATCGAAGCGCGGCCGACTTCGCCCACCACCGCCGCGAGCGAACCGTGGCGGATGCCCTCCTCCATCACCGCAAGGGCCTCCTCGTCATTGCCGCATTCGGCATAAAGGATCCGGTCCGGAGTGAGCCCCGCCTGGGCGAGAGCGGGCGCGAACAGATCGCGTCTCGTCAGTGCCCACAGGACCTGGCTTCGACCTCCGCCATGGCGGGAGAAGCGACCGGCGACGCTGGCAAGAAACAAGGTCGCGGCGGCTTCGTCATTGGGCGTCGGACTTGCGGAAGCCGCTTCGTGAAGGCCGGTCGCAAGCCCGCCCGAAGCGAGCCGTTCATCGATCTCGTCGATTCCGAACCGCAGCACCGAGCCGCCGCCAGCGCGGCGGCTATGCTCGATCGCGGCTATCTCCGCCTTTAGGGCAGCGATGCGCGGATCCTGGAAGGAAGCTGCGGACATGCGACTCGGACTCATTTGTTCACATTATGTTCCGCTCGCATTCATCCGGAGTCAAGGTGGCGGGCGAGAAACCTGGTCTCCACTCGACATTCCCCTGAAGCTGCAACAGAAACCCCTGATGACATTGCTTCGCGCCCTCCTCCTCGCCCTCTCGCTGACCCTCGTCTCGCCAGCCGTGGCGCAGACCGGCGATCAGGACTGGTTCTATCGCGGCAGCGATATCGCCCGCGATCCGGATTGGCGGTTCGGAACCCTTGCCAACGGCCTTCGCTACGCCGTGCGCCGCAACGCGCTGCCCGAGGACCAGGTCTCGATCCGGATCAGGATCGACGCGGGATCATTGCACGAAGAGGACGGGGAACGCGGCTGGGCCCATTATGTCGAACATATGCTGTTCCGCGGCACCGAGAGCTATCCGGACCGCCAGGCGCGCCAGATCTGGCAGCAGCTCGGCGCCAGCTTCGGCAGCGACAGCAATGCCCGCACCAGCGCTACCGAGACCGTCTACCAGCTCGACCTTCCCCATGCCGAACGAGTCCAGCTGGACACCAGTCTTCAGGTGCTCGCCGACATGATGGCGCGCGCCCGCTTCGATCCGGCTGCGGTCGAAGGCGAACGACCCGTGGTGCTGGCGGAAAAAGCGCGTCGGCCCGAGATCAACGAGCGGGTCGCAGAGGTCACCCGGACGCTTTTCTATGCCGGCCTGCGATATGCCGATCGCGACCCGATCGGCACCGACGAGACCCTGAACAATGCCACGCCCGAAGGGCTCAAGGCCTTCTACCGGCGCTGGTATCGTCCCGACCGAGCCACCATCGTCATGGTCGGCGACGCCGATCCGGCCATGATGGAGGAACTGATCCAGGTCCATTTCGGGAGCTGGCAGCCCGAAGGCCCACCGCCTCAGGACCCCGATTATGGCCAGGTCGCCGAACCGGCCCAACCGATCGCCTCCCTGGCCTATCCGGGAGTCCCGGTGACCGCGACCCTGATCTGGATGCGGCCCTACGAAGCGGTTCCCCACACCATGGACCGCGAACGGCAGTTGCTGGAAGAGATGGTGGCGACCCGGATCATCAACCGCCGGCTCGAAGCACGCGCCCGCGGCGAGGCCGATTTCATCAATGCATCACTCATCGCCTCAAGAGCCCGAAACGTCTCCAACGCCACCCAGCTGGCCATTTCGGTACGCGGCAGCAACTGGCGTCCGGCGCTCGAGCAGGGTTTCGCCATCATAGCGGACGCCATGCGCGCGCCACCCAGCGCCACGGAGATCAGCCGCGAGCTCCAGAATCTGCGTACATCCGTCACCGCCGCGGTCAGCGGCGAAGCCACCGTCCGGTCCCAGTTTCGCGCCGAACAATTGCTCAACGCGATCGACAATGGATCGGTGGTGTCGACCGCGACGACCGTGCTGGAAAATTTCGACCGCAACGTGCCCTTGATGACTCCGGATCGAATCGCGGCGGTGACCCGGGCGCTGTTCGCCGGATCGGGGCCGCGCCTGATGCTCATCTCACCCGAGCCGATCCAGGGCGGCGATCAGGCACTTGCCGAAGGGCTTGCGGCGGCGCGCGCGATCGCGCCGTCCGAACGCCGCGAAGAGCGCCTCGTCAACTTCGACCAACTGCCCCCGCTCGGCCCACCCGGCGGCGAAGTTTCCCGCCAGCTAATCGAAGACATGGGCGTCACCATCGTCCGCTTTGCCAACGGCTCGAGCCTCACCTTCAAGCGCACGAATTTCGAGCGGGGCTCCGTCAACGTCCGGCTGCGATTCGGCAACGGGCTGGCCGGACTGGCGCCGGACCAGCCTTCGCTTGCCTGGCTGGGCGGGCTGGTCGGTCCTTCAGGTCTTGCCCATCTCGATCTTGACGGGATGGAGCGGCTGCTGACCGGTCGACGGATGAGCCTTGCCTTCGGGATCGACGAGGAAGCCTTCGTGCTGGCCGGGCAGACCAACCGCGCCGACCTTGCCGACCAGCTGCGGCTGCTGACGACCAAGCTCACTCATCCCCGCTGGGACACGGCCCTGTTCCGTCGCTTCCATTCCGCTGCCGTGCAGAGCTTCGACATGCATTTTGCCTCGGCGGCGGGCCGCGCGGCGCGCGAAGTGCCTGGATTCATTCGGCCCAACGACCAGCGCTGGCGTCCGATCGAACGCGACGAGATGGCGGCCGCCACCGTCGACCAGTTGAGCGCCTATTTCGACCCGCTTCTGGGCCACGGCCCGGTTCATGCCGTCATCGTCGGCGACGTCGAACTGGAGACCGCAATAGAGGCCGTCAGGTCGACGGTCGCTTCGCTGCCGGCTCGGCAACCCCTGCCCCTGCCGCCGGGCGCAAGGGCGCTTCGGCCGCCGGCGCCGGACCCGGAGCCGCGGCGCTTCACCCACCAGGGCGATCCCGACCAGGCTTATGCGATGATCGGCTGGTCGACGGTCGGTGGCCGCGATCGGACCAGGGACCGCCGGGCGCTCGCTTTGGCAGCGAACATGTTCCAGGCGCGGCTGTTCGACCGGCTTCGGGAGCAGGAGGGCGCCACTTACTCCCCCAGCGCCGCCCACAACAGTTCCGAGGCGTTCGAGGCCTGGGGGATCTTCTTCGCCTCGGCCGAGGTCAGGCCCGCCAGTATCCCCACCTTCTTCCGAGTTGCCCGTGAAATCGTTGCCCAGCTTGCGAGCGTGCCGGCCGCGCCCGACGAGTTCCAGCGTGCCCAGAACCCGGTTATCACCGGCATCGAAAGAAGGCTGGCGACCAACGGCTACTGGCTCGAAGCGATGGAAAACTGGGTTCATTCGCCTCGCGACATCGAGAATGTCCGTCACTATCTTGCCGATTATCGGGCCCTGACGCCGGAAGACGTGCGCCGGGCGGTCGCCAATTACGTGCTCGACCAGGGTGACTGGTCGATGGTGGTATTACCGGAGCGCTCGCAGCCGTCTTCCAGACAGAGCGGCGCGTGACCGATTTTCCCGTCCGGCTTCGCCTAACGGGAAAAGCAGTCCCACTTTTCCGGATCATGCTTTAGAGGGAGCGCCGGAGTAAGACTTGTGGCTCACAGTGCCGTCCAGATCGCCGCGCCTCCCCAGCGCCAGGCTGCCGCAGGCTTGAGCCCATTACGGCTTCACGGCCAGCCTTTCTTCGAGGACAAGAACCGCGCCTTCTGGATCCTCCAGTCCATCGGCTGGGCGGGGTACTTCATTCTTCGCACGCTGTCTGGAATCGCCAATGCCATGGAGTGGAGCTACGTGCTCCATACCGCGCTGCTGACGGCGTCCGGCTACTCGATCACCCTCCTGATGGCGGCAGCCTACCGGCGTCTGATCCTCATGCGACCGCTGGTGACCTGGGTTGCGACGGTCACCATCGTCGTCGTCGCCGCGGCGGGCTTCTCCGCGATCGAAACCTGGAGCGTCTCCACTTTCGTCATGCCGGGCACCCGGCCAGAGGGCATTCGCTTCCTTGGCGCGATCCTTTTGACCGTGTCGCTGCTCGTCGCCTGGTCGGCTTTATACTACAGCATCAACTTCTTCCTGCTGCTGGAGGAGCAGAGCGACCGGCTGCTGCGGCTCGAAAGCCAAGCGTCGAATGCTCAGCTGGCGATGCTCCGCTACCAGCTCAATCCCCATTTCCTGTTCAACACGCTCAATTCGATCTCCACCCTGGTCCTGCTCAAGCAGACCGAACGTGCCAATGCGATGCTGAGCCGCCTCTCCTCCTTTCTTCGCTATACCCTGGTCAACGAGTCGACCGGCCTGGTGACGATGTCGCAGGAGATCGAGACGTTGAAGCTCTACCTCGAAATCGAGAAGATGCGCTTCGAAGAGCGCCTCAGGCCGCATTTCCATATCGATCCGGGCTGCAGCCAGGCGCTTCTGCCCTCGCTTCTCCTTCAGCCATTGATTGAGAATGCGATCAAATATGCGGTCACGCCGCAGGAGGAGGGCGCCGACATCTCGATCGAGGTCAAACGCCACGGCGAGCGCGTGTTGATCACTGTCTGGGACACCGGTCCCGGAGCGGATTCCCAGTATCAAAGCCGGGCCGCCCAATCGACCGGCGTCGGACTGGCGAACATACGCGACCGTCTGGCGCAGGCCTATGGCGAGAACCACAGGTTCGAGACACAGTCGGAGACAAGTGGGGGCTTCCGCGTTTTCATCGAAATTCCCTTTCAAATCGAAGCCGAGGAGCCGCGATGACCATTCGTACGATTCTGGTCGATGACGAACCGCTTGCCATCCAGGGCCTGCAGCTACGGCTCGAGCATCACGACGATGTCGAGATCGTCGACACCTGCTCGAACGGCCGGGAAGCGATCCGCTCGATCAAGACCCACAAGCCGGACCTCGTCTTCCTCGACATCCAGATGCCGGGGTTCGACGGCTTTTCGGTGATTCAGGGCCTGATGGAGGTCGAACCGCCCTTGTTCGTCTTCGTCACCGCTTATTCCGATCACGCGATCAGGGCGTTCGAGGCCCAGGCCGTCGATTATCTGATGAAGCCGGTCGAGGACGCCCGCCTCGCCGACACGCTGGAGCGGGTGCGCCAGCGGCTCGCCGAGAAACGCGGCGTCGAAGAGGTCGATCGGCTGAAGGAAGTGCTGGCCGAAGTCGCTCCGGACGCGGTCGATACGGTCGAGGGCGTGGAAGACGCCCATCAGTCGAACCGCTACGAACGGATGATCAACATCAAGGACCGCGGTCAGATCTTCCGGGTCGACGTGGACAGCATCGAGAAAATCGACGCCGCGGGCGACTATATGTGCATCTATACAGGCGACAACACCCTGATCCTGCGTGAAACCATGAAGGATCTGGAGAAGCGCCTCGACCCCCGCCGCTTTCAGAGGGTCCACCGGTCGACGATCGTCAATCTCGACCAGGTCAAGCAGGTGAAGCCGCACACCAACGGCGAATGCTTCCTGGTGCTGGGCTCGGGATCGCAGGTGAAGGTAAGCCGTTCGTACCGTGACGTGGTGGCGAGGTTCGTCCATTAAGGGGATGCCATGGTCCTGCTGATACTTCTTCAGGCGGCGGCTCAGGCTTCCCCGGACATCGTTCTGGACGCCCGCGCGCGAATCGACGAGGTTCGGATCGAGCGAAACGGCGAGGTCAGCCTTGAAGTCCAGGGCGGCACGGGCAGCCTCGTCGAGGTACAAAAGCCTGAAACTCGGGGTCGGACCCGGCTTCGAAATGTGGATGTCGCCGTCCGTGCCGAAGCGCGAATCTCGGAGTTAAAGGAAAATCCGCCGGGCGCGGAAACCGCACAGCCGAACTGACGTTTGACCTGCAAAACAGGGAGATGGCTGATGCGTTACGGATTCATTGTTACCGCTGCTATGACTGCGGCCGTCTTGGCGGCCTCGCCCGCGGCGGCGCAACGGAGCCAGCGCGACGACGCACCGACGCAACCTTCCCAGCCATCGCCGCTGGCCCAACAGGCACTTGCTTCCGGCGATCAACCCGACGTCCTGCTCGACGTACCCAATCTGTCGGTCGAACAACTGACGATCGAGGTGAACAACCTTGATGTCGAGCTTGCGCTTCAGGCCCGGCTCGCCAACCTTCTCCACCTCAGTGCGGGCGCGAGTGCCAGCATCGACAACGTCAAGATAGATCTCAGAGGCGTCCGAGCACAGGCCACCCTCATTGTCCGTCTCGACAATGTTCGGGCGATCATCGAGCGCACGCTCCAAACCCTGGACAACAACCCTCAAATCGTGACCCAGCTGCTCACGACCGTCGACAATACGGTCGGCACAGTCGGCGGCGTCGCCAACAATGCGGTCGGCACGGTTGGAGCCGTCGCCGGCAATCTGCTCCAGAACGGTGCGGTCCTCGACCTGGCCAGGGCCGGGCTCACGGAGGTGTCCCGGACCGTCAACAGCGCTGGTCAAACTGTCCGCCGGGTAACCAACAATGATGGCCAGCTTATCGAGGTCGTGACCGACGCCGCCAACCGGATCCTGTCGTCCCGCAGGATCAGCACCGCGCAATAATCGAAACGGCAGACTCGCGTCGCTCGTCCGGGTTATAGGATGAGACCTCGGAGGAATCATGTCCGGTAAATTCGAGACTTTCGCTGCACTGCACGTGCCTGGCGATCCCTTGATCCTCTACAATATCTGGGATCCGGGCAGCGCCCGAATTGTCGCCGAGGCGGGCGCCCGAGCGATCGCCACGGGAAGCGCCTCGGTCGCCGCATCGCAGGGGTTCGCCGATGGCGAACAGCTGCCGCTGGAAGTCGCCCTTGCCAATGCCCGGGCCATCGTCGCTTCGGTCGACCTTCCCGTCACCATCGATTTCGAAGGCGGCTATGCGGTCGAGTCCGAGCCTATGGCCGCCAATCTGCGGCGGCTTTTGGAGACGGGGGCGGTCGGCTGCAACCTGGAGGATCAGATTGTCGGCGGCGACGGGCTTCATCCGACCGACCGCCAGGTCGAGCGGCTCCGCGCTGTGCGTGCGGCGGTCGGCCCGGACTTCTTCGTCAATGCCCGCACAGACCTCTTTCTCAAGGCGCGGCGGGAAGATCATGACCAGGCGATGGTGGAAGCGGCTTTGGCCCGCGCCGATGCTTATGCCGAGGCCGGTGCGAGCGGGATCTTCGTCCCCGGCCTGGCCGACCCTCGCTTGCTCGAGCATTTCTGCACCGCATCGCCACTGCCTGTGAACTTCATGGCCTTTCCCGGCGGCCCGGAGACCAAGGAAATCGCCGCGGCGGGAGTCGCCCGGATCAGCCACGGGCCTTTTCCCTACAAGCTGACCATGAGCGCGTTCAGGCAAGCGGCACAGGCGGCTTACCGCCCATAAGGCGACATGGACCTGGCAGCCCTGACCACTTAGCCTTTCAGGCGGAGGAACACCGATGGCGAAGATCACTGGGCTGGGCGGAATCTTCTACAAGGTCGAGGATCCGGCGCGAACCCGCGCCTGGTATCAGGACACGCTCGGAATCGGCGGCGAATGGGGCGCCCATTTCCGCTGGGCCGACGAGCCGCAGGAAGACCCCTACAGCCTCGCCAGCCCGTTCAAGGCCGCGACCGATTATTTCGATCCTTCCCAATCGGCCTTCATGGTCAATTATCGAGTCGACGATCTCGATGCCTTCCTGGAGCAGCTCAAGGCGAAAGGTATCGCAATCCTCGGAACGCAAGATGAGGATTACGGCAAATTCGCCTGGATCCTCGACTGCGACGGGATCAAGATCGAGCTGTGGCAGCAGGCCGGACCGGCACCGGCCTGAAGAATCACGCGCTCTTGCGCGGCCGCCGGAGGAAATCGAAGAAGCCGCCCCCGGTTGTCGACTTGAGCACCGTAGAGCGAAACATCCTCGCCGAGATCCGGATGATGATGACGATCCAGAGGGCCTGCCAGACGAGGGCCAGCAAATGCGGCCAGATGCGATCGGACTCTGCCGCCAGTGCGATCATCGCCAGCGGCGAGCTGAACGGGAAAAGATAAGCGAGCCAGGTCAGCGTTCCGCCGTCGCTGCCGACCGCCGTCATCGCCAGCAGGAGCATCATCAGCTGCAGCAACGTGATCGGCATCGACAAGGTCTGGATCTCGCGGATGTTGCTCGCCTGGCCCCCGATCCCGAGGAAAAGGGAGCCGAGCAGCATGTAATTGGTCGAGTAATAGAGCAAAACGAGGACGACATAAGCCGGCCATCCGATCGCGGGTCCGACCTGCGGGGTCGTCATCCAGTCCTGAGCGGCCTGAACGAAGAAATAGGCCAGGCCCGCCATGCCGCCCCAGACCGCCAGGCCGACGAGCGAGATCCCAAGCATGGCAATCAGCTTGCCCAGGAACACGGCATCCAGCGGAACCGCCGCCGCGAGCACTTCGATGACCTTGTTCGATTTCTCCTCGACCAGGTTCGACAACAAGAGGGTCGCCAGCATCAAGGTCACCATGAAGATCAGCATCTGACCCGATTGGGCGATGGCCCGGCGGATCGAGCGCAGATTGCCGGCCGCCTGTTCGGTCACGATCCGCTGCGCCGCGCGCGCCGGCAGCTGCACGCCTGCCGCCTCCAGAGCGGCCGTCCGCCTCGCTTCCTCGACGAGCAGGTTGATCCTCTTGCCGACCCGGTCATCGATCTTGTCGGGGCCCGTCAGGACGGGGCGATCGATGGTTCCGCTGAACACGGCCGAATAGCCCGCTTCGTCGTCCGCCAGCAGCCTTCGCGCCTGGACATCGACGTTTTCGGCCGGAGCGACCGAGCGCAGGATCGGGAAGACCTGATCGAACGTTCCCGCCACGAGCCTCGACCTGGCGGAAGCGAGCGCTTCCTGGGTCGCACTGTCCGCGACCACCGCGACGACCGGCTGGGCGGCGATCCGGTCCGCTTCGTCGGTGGCCAATCCGGCGCCGATGACGAAGCCGAACACGAGAAGTGGCGCGAGCAGGAAGAAGATGAAGCTTCGCGAATAGACGGTGGCGACGAAGTCGCGCCGGGCGATGACGAAGGCGGATTCGAAGATGTTGGTCATGCCGCGGCTCCGGCCTCGGCAAGCTGACTGTCCTCCATTTCGCGCGCGGCCGCTTCTCCGGCAATCGCGACGAAGGCGTCATGAAGTCCGCGCCGCTCGATGGAGAGCTCCTCGATCCCGGCCCCACCGTCGATCAGCGCCTTCAGCAGGGGCTCGATCCCTCGCTTGGGAAGCTCGAACTGCCAGTAGCCCGAATCCAGACGGGCATCGCCCGGCAGAGCCGAACGCCAGGCGCCCTCCGCGTTGCGGGTCTTCAGTCGTACTTGAGGCTGGAGTCGGTCTCGGGCCTGGGCGACTTCACCTTCGAAGCGAATGCGGCCGCCGGCGATGATCGCGATCCGCTCGCACAGCCGTTCGGCATGGGCGATGACGTGAGTAGAAAATATGACCGTCGTTCCCGCCGCCGCCTCCTCGCGGATCAGGTGCTCGAGCCGCCCCTGGTTGATCGCGTCGAGCCCGGAAAAGGGCTCGTCGAGGACGACCAGGCGAGGGCGGTGAACGATGGTTCCGAACAATTGGATGGTCTGAGCCATGCCCTTCGAAAGGCTCTTGATCGGCTTGTCGACATAGTCGCCAAGGCCGTTCTCGCTAAGCAGGATCGCCGCGCGCTTTCGTCCTATCTCGAGCGGAAGACCACGAAGAGCGCCCATGAACGCGATCGCCTCGCGCGCGGTCATCGCCGGATAGAGGCCGCGCTCCTCCGGCAGATAGCCGACGATCTTTGCGGCTTCGAGCGGACGACTATGACCTAGCAGGCTGCGCTGCCCCGCATCCGGTTCGATGATTCCGAGGAGCATTCGCAGCGTGGTGGTTTTCCCGGCGCCGTTCGGACCCAATATGCCGTATATGCTGCCCTCCGGGACGGCGAGATCGATGCCCCGGACCGCGGGTTTGCCGTCAAAGGCCTTGGTGAGGCCCGTCGCCTCGATCGCTAAGCCCGTTGGCACCGAAAATTCGCCCCCACGAAGGAAACCGGATAAAGCGCGAGAACGTGTTGAAAGGCAAGCCGAACCTTCGAGCCGACCTGGCCGCCAAAGCCACGGAACTGGGCTTTTCCGCCTTCGGAATCGCGCGCTCGGACGCCGCTCCGCAAAGCGCGGAGCGGCTTCGTGCCTGGCTTGCCGACGGCCGCCATGGCGACATGATCTGGATGGAGGAAAGCGCCGATCGCAGAGCCTCGCCGGCGGGACTTTGGCCCGACGTGAAGAGCGTGATCTGCCTTGGCATGAGCTATGCCCCCGGCTTCGATCCGCTGGCGCTGGCGGCCAGCCCCCATTTGGGCCGCATTTCGGTTTATGCCCAGGGCGCGGACTATCACGATTTGATCAAGAAGGCGCTCAAGGCGATCGCCCGCTGGCTCGTGGCGGAAGCCGATTGCGACCTCAAGGTCTTCGTCGATACGGCACCGGTGATGGAGAAGCCGCTGGCCGAGGCGGCCGGACTGGGCTGGCAGGGCAAGCACACCAATCTGGTCAGCCGCCAGGACGGCAGCTGGCTGTTCCTGGGCGCGATCTATACCAACCTCGAGCTCGACCCGGACCTGCCCCATGCCACGCGCTGCGGCAGCTGCCGGTCCTGTCTCGACGCCTGCCCCACCAATGCCTTTCCGGCGCCGTTCCAGATCGATGCCCGCCGCTGCATTTCCTATCTTACGATCGAGCATAAAGGGCCGATCCCGAACGAGTTCAGGGAAATGATCGGCAACCGGATCTACGGCTGCGACGATTGCCTGGCGGTCTGTCCCTGGAATCGGTTCGCCGTCTCGGCGCGGGCGAACAAGGCGTTCCTGCCGAGAGCGGAGCTGAACGCTCCGGAGCTGGGCGACCTTCTCGCGCTCGACGACGCGGATTTCCGCAAGGTGTTTGCAGGCTCGCCGATCAAGCGGATCGGCCGCAACCGAATGGTTCGCAACGCCGCCATTGCGGCCGGCAACAGCGGCCGGCCGGAGCTCGCCGCCCGGCTTCAGCCGCTTACCCTCGATCCCGATCCCGTCGTGGCTGAAGCGGCTTCGTGGGCGCTGGAGCGGCTACGGGTTCAAATCTAACGCGCCTGCCGCTGGGCCGTCAGAGCCGCGACGCAGGAAGCGCGATCCATGTCGCGGCCGTCGGGCAAACGTGCATCGACATGAGTGACGACCGCCTCGTCACCGCTTCGCCGGGGGTAGAGATAGGCGTCCAGGACGCACGCCGGGGCAAGAAACTGCAGCTTTCGCGCGGGCCCTTCCCGAACGTCGAGATCAGGCTGCCCAAGCAGTCGGACCAGCGTCGGAGCGGTCTGACCCATCACTCCCTCGAGGCCCAAATTCGTGTAGGTGGCGGCCGGCGACTGCGCGGGCGTGGGTGACCGGGGCTGATCCCTTGCGGGGGACACGCAGCCCGCGAGCAAGATGGCGGTCACCACCGGCAGCCCTAGTCTGAATTTCAACATCCTTCCCCCCGTAAACGACTCAGGAATCACGAAAGCGAGGCGACGGCAAGAGGGGGCGCACCTGGAACCTTCGTTGCCGCCGCGATCCGCCGCTCCCATCAGGCGTCGGATCAGGCTAATATAAGCGCCATGAATCAATTTCCCCCCTTCCACCTCGCTTTCCCCGTTCACGATCTCGACAAGGCTCGCGCTTTTTACGGGGGCCTGCTGGGCTGCCAGGAAGGCCGAAGCTCCGACCAATGGATCGACTTCGATTTCTTCGGCCACCAGATCGTCGCTCATCTCGATTCCGCGATCAGGCCAAGCCGACACTCCAATCCGGTCGACGGCCATGACGTTCCGGTGCCACATTTCGGCGTGGTCCTGCCAATGACCGAATGGGAGTCAGTGGCGAGGCGGCTCGAAAGTTTCGGTGTGGACTTCGTGATTGCGCCGACGGTCCGATTCAAAGGCCAGCCGGGCGAGCAGGCCACGATGTTCTTCCTCGATCCATCCGGCAACGCGCTCGAGTTAAAGGCGATGCGCGATCCCGCCAACCTTTTCGCCAGGCAATAAGGCTGCCAGGCGACGATCAATCCGAGACGCTCAAATAGCGGCCATTGAGATAGAGCAAGGGGTGGATGTCGTCGCGTACGGCCACCTCTTCGACCAGACCGATGAAGATGCTGTGGGTGCCGAAGGCGTGGCTGTCGATCCGCCGGCAGCGGATCGCGGCCTGGGCGTCGAGCAATCGGGGCGGAGTGATGCAGTCATTTTCCCAGCCGCTGGAGAAGCGAAGCGCGTGCTGGGCGCGGTCGGCGAACATGCTCGCAATGGCCTGCTGGTCACGATGGAGAACATTGACCCCGAAGTAAGCGGCGTCTTCCATCTTGGCATGAACGAACGCCGCCCGGTTGATGCAGACGAGCAGGCTGGGCGGGTCCATCGAGATCGGCGAAACCGCGGTCGCCGTGATGCCGAACGGCTGCCCTTCGACGCAGATCGAGATGACGTTCACGGTAGACGCAACCCGTCGCATCGCCTGCCGGAACGAGTCGTTGAGTTGCTCCGCCATCACTGCGCGCAGATGGCGCAGCGGTGAAGCTGCGGCAAGCCCCGCTTGCCGCACGCATGCGGGACACCGGCCGCCACGTCAGCCACGCGCAACGAAACCGGCGAGCACCTCGCACACCCAACGTCCGGCGGTAAGAGCGGTCGTATCGCCGAGATCGAGGCTCGGATCGAATTCGGTGAGGTCGACCAGCCTTACGCGGGGTTCGGCGGCGAGATGCCGCGCGGCGTCGAAGAACATCTGCGCCGGCATCCCGCCGGGCCGGGCGCCGGGCGCGCCCGGACATTGCGCACGGTCGATCACGTCGATGTCGAAATCGACGATGATCGCCTCGACATGCGCGAGACGCTGGAGCGCGTCGTCGAGAACAAGGAAGATGCCGTCTTCAAGACATTGCGAAATGGTGAAGGTGCCCGCACCCGCCGCTATAGCGTCCGAATGCATCTTCGCGGTGTTCGCGAATGGGGCGAGCCCGACCTGGACCAGGTTCCGGCCCGGCAGACCGTCTTCGAGCAGACAGCGGACCGGGTTGCCGTTCATCGGCCCGCCATCGGTGTCGCGCATGTCGAAATGGGCATCGAGCGTGATCAGGCCAATCCGGTCGAGCGGCAGCGCCAGGCCGTGGGCGGCCGGCCTGGTGACGGCGTTATTGCCGCCGATCAGCAAGGTCAGTTGATGGTCCGCGACGGCGCGGCGCACCGAATCGAGGATCGTTTGAAATCCCTCGGCCGGCGAAACCCCGCGGACGTCGACATTACCGAGATCGCGGACGGCGACGGCGATCTCGTCACCGGTTTCCAGATCATAGGTACTGAATCGCCGCAGCACCCGCCGAACCGTCTCGGGCGCGAGATCGCAGCGCCCGGGTGTCACCGACCCGGCTTCCATCGGCGCACCGAGCAGGGCCACCGGCGCAGTCTCTTCGGTCAGGAGGTCGGCGATCGATTTCCAGGCCATGGCTTTGCTCTATAGCCGCGCGGCTCTAAGAAGCGAGCCATGTGGGACCGGCTGCTCGTCGACTGCAATATCGCAACCATGGATCCGGCCGTGCCGGCGGCGTTCGGCGCCATCGAGAACGGTGCGATCGGCATTCAGGACGGCCGGATCGTCCGGGTCGGGCCGCGAACCGAGCTCGCCGGCTGCCAGGCGAAGAAGGTGGAGCCGCTCGACGGTGCCTGGGTGACCCCAGGCCTGATCGATTGTCACACCCACCTGGTGTTCGGCGGCAATCGCGCAAGCGAGTTCGAACAGAGGCTCGAAGGCGCGAGCTACGAGGAGATCGCCCGCGCCGGCGGAGGCATAAACTCGACCGTTCGGGCGACCCGCGAAGCCTCGCTCGAGCAACTCATCGATCAATCCCGGCCGCGTCTGCAGACCCTGATGCGCGGCGGCGTAACGACGGTGGAGATCAAGTCCGGCTACGGCCTCGACATTCAATCGGAGCTGAAGATGCTCGGTGCGGCGCGGGCGCTCGGGCAGAGCGAGAAAGTCCGGGTCGAGCCTACCTTGCTCGCTCTTCACGCCTTGCCACCCGAATTTCGGGAGCGCCGCGAGGATTATGTCCGGCTCGCGATTGATAGCATCCTCCCGGCGGTGACCGAGCTCGACCTCGCTACCGCGGTCGATGCCTTCTGCGAGGGGATCGGCTTCACCCCGACGGAGGTTCGCGCCTTCTTCCGCGCCGCGACGGAGCTCGGCCTCAAGGTGAAGCTTCATGCCGAACAACTGACCAACCTCAATGGCGCGGCGCTCGCGGCCGACTTCGGGGCGCTCTCGGCCGATCATCTCGAACATGTGGACGAGGCCGGGGTCGCGGCCATGGCGCGGGCCAGGATGGTCGCGGTCCTTCTCCCCGGCGCCTTTTATGCGCTGAGCGAAACGAAGAAGCCGCCGATCGACCTGCTTCGCCGCTACGGCGTACCCATGGCGGTCGCGACGGACTGCAATCCGGGCACTTCGCCACTGCTGTCGCCGACCCTGATCCTCAACATGGCCTGTACCTTGTTCAGACTTACGCCCGAGGAAGCGCTCGCCGGCATGACTCGGGAGGCGGCGCGCGCCCTCGGCCTCAACGAGGACGTCGGCACGATCTCGGCGAACAAGAAGGCGGACCTGTGTGTCTGGCGGATCAACCGGCCGGCCGAGCTCTGTTACTGGATCGGCCTTCCGGGACCCGAGCGCCGGATCTACGCCGGCGAGGATTCGTGAGGAATAAAGGCCGCCGAAGCGAAACCGTGGCTGATCGGTGGCCGCCCGGGCTTCGGACCGTCAAGCGCCATCGCCCTTGCGGCCCCGTGCCGTCGGGGCGATAGCGAGCCGACATCGCGCCAGAGGGGACGAACTTGCCTTCGAGAAGAGATAATCAACGGCACATCAAGGCGCCGACGGGGCACGATCTGAGCTGCCGCAGCTGGACGACGGAAGCGGCCATGCGGATGCTGATGAACAATCTCGATCCCAACGTCGCCGAGGCACCGGAAGAGCTGGTCGTCTATGGCGGGATCGGCCGGGCCGCCCGGGACTGGGAGAGCTACGACGCGATCGTCGACAGCCTGAAGCGGCTGGAGGACGACCAGACCCTGCTCGTCCAGTCGGGCAAGCCGGTGGGTATCTTTCGAACCCATTCGGACGCGCCGCGGGTGTTGATCGCCAATTCCAACCTAGTGCCGAAATGGGCGACGTGGGAGCATTTCCACGAATTGGATCGCAAGGGTCTGATGATGTACGGTCAAATGACGGCCGGTTCGTGGATCTATATCGGCACCCAGGGCATCGTTCAGGGCACGTACGAGACATTCGTCGAGATGGGGCGCCAGCATCATGAGGGCGATCTTCGCGGCAAATGGATCCTGACCGCCGGGCTTGGCGGCATGGGTGGCGCGCAACCTCTCGCTGCGGTGATGGCCGGCGCCCACTGCATCGCCATCGAATGCCAGGAAAGCCGTATCGAGAAACGGCTCGAGACCCGCTATC
>DASTDX010000179.1:0-6156 GCA_035710145.1 Allosphingosinicella sp. | reverse complement strand
CTGGACTAGAAGTCCATCCCGCCCATGCCGCCCATGCCGCCGCCCGGCATTCCGGCCGGCGCCTTGTCTTCGGGCTGCTCGCTCACCGCCGCTTCGGTGGTGATGAGGAGACCGGCGACGCTGGCAGCGTCCTGAAGCGCGGTGCGGACGACCTTGGTCGGGTCGATCACGCCGGCCTGGACGAGGTTCTCGTAGACCTCGGTCTGAGCGTTGAAGCCCAGGGTCTGGTCCTCGCCGTCGATCAGCTTGCCGGCGACGACAGCCCCGTCATGGCCCGCATTCTCGGCGATCTGGCGGATCGGCGACTGCAGGGCACGGCGGACGATGTCGATGCCGCGGGTCTGGTCGTCGTTCGCGCCGGTGAGGCCCTGAAGGGCCTTGGTTGCATAGAGGAGAGCCGTACCGCCACCGGGGACGATGCCTTCCTCGACCGCGGCCCGGGTCGCGTGAAGCGCGTCGTCGACGCGGTCCTTGCGCTCCTTCACCTCGATCTCGGACGAGCCGCCGACCTTGATCACGGCGACGCCGCCGGCGAGCTTGGCAAGCCGCTCCTGCAGCTTCTCGCGATCATAATCGGACGTGGTGATCTCGATCTGCTGGCGGATCGATTCGACCCGGCCCTTGATCTGATCGCTTTCGCCCGCACCGTCGACGATCGTCGTATTGTCCTTGTCGATGGTGACGCGCTTGGCCTGGCCGAGCATGTTCAGAGTGACGCTCTCGAGCTTGATCCCGAGGTCCTCGCTGATCATCTCGCCGCCGGTCAGGATCGCGATGTCCTGAAGCATCGCCTTGCGACGATCGCCGAAGCCCGGGGCCTTGACGGCCGCGACCTTGAGGCCACCGCGCAGCTTGTTGACGACGAGGGTGGCAAGAGCCTCGCCCTCGATGTCCTCGGCGATGATCAGGAGCGGACGGCCCGACTGAACGACCGCCTCGAGGATCGGAAGCATCGCCTGGAGGTTGGAGAGCTTCTTCTCGTGGATCAGGATGTAGGGGTCGCTGAGCTCGACCTGCATCTTCTCCGGGTTGGTGATGAAGTAAGGCGACAGATAGCCGCGGTCGAACTGCATGCCCTCGACGACGTCGAGCTCGAACTCGAGACCCTTGGCCTCCTCGACGGTGATCACGCCTTCCTTGCCGACCTTCTCCATCGCCTCGGCGATCTTCTCGCCGACGACGGTGTCGCCGTTGGCGGAGATGATTCCGACCTGGGCGATCTCATTGGAGCCGGAGACCGGCTTGGAGCGGGCCTTCAGATCCTCGACCACCTTGGTCACGGCGAGATCGATGCCGCGCTTCAGGTCCATCGGGTTCATTCCGGCCGCGACCGACTTCATGCCCTCGCGAACGATGGACTGAGCCAGAACGGTGGCGGTGGTGGTGCCGTCGCCGGCGAGATCGTTCGTCTTGGACGCGACCTCGCGGAGCATTTGGGCGCCC
This sequence comes from Allosphingosinicella sp., assembly GCA_035710145.1. Taxonomy (GTDB): domain Bacteria; phylum Pseudomonadota; class Alphaproteobacteria; order Sphingomonadales; family Sphingomonadaceae; genus Allosphingosinicella. Next base: position 4,713 of record DASTDX010000179.1, on the reverse strand, counting down.
ATGTTCTCGAACTTGTCCTTCAGCTCGATCTCCTTGGCGACGGTGACGCCGTCCTTGGTGATCCGGGGAGCGCCGAAGCTCTTGTCGAGGACGACGTTGCGGCCCTTGGGACCGAGAGTGACCTTCACCGCGTCGGCGAGGATATCGACGCCGCGCATGATGCGCTCACGCGCGTCGCGTGCAAAGCGTACGTCTTTCGCTGCCATGTTTATGACCTTTCGTTAGTGATGTTGAGACGGTTCAGGCGGCTTCGCGAACGGCGTTGGCGCCTTCGACGATGCCGAGGATGTCGCTCTCCTTCATGATCAGGAGATCTTCGCCGTTGAGGCGGACTTCGGTGCCCGACCATTTGCCGAACAGGATCCGGTCGCCGGCCTTGACGTCGAGCGCCACCAGCTTGCCGCTTTCGTCGCGGGTGCCGGCGCCGACGGCGAGCACTTCGCCTTCCTGCGGCTTCTCCTTGGCGGTGTCGGGGATGATGATTCCGCCGGCCGTCTTTTCTTCGGCCTCGACGCGGCGAACGAGCACGCGGTCGTGCAGGGGTCGAAAGTCCATACCTTCACCTTTCTTAATGCCACGCGGCAGCCCCCCTTCTGCCGGGAACGCCGCGTCTGGTTGAGCTTTGTTAGCACTCGTTGGTCACGAGTGCCAATGGCGCCGATTTAGGGTCTGTTCATCGCCCGTCAAGGGGGGAGCGCCGGGTCCAGGCCCGCAAACAAGCCTTTTCGTTTACAGTCGCGGAGGCCTCGTCTAGCCCCCGTCCCAGAGGAGTCGGAAATGAAGTTCGCAGGCAAAGCGTGGAGACTTCTGGTCGGAATCAAGGACGGCCTGGTCCTCCTGTTCATGCTGCTCTTCTTCGGCGGACTTTATGCGGCGCTTTCCGTCAGCCCCTACAAGGACAGCGCCTATCAAGGCGCGCTCCGGCTCAACCTCGCCGGCAACATCGTCGAGCAGCCGGCCGAGCAGGATCCCTTCTCCCTGCTGGGCGGAGGATCGCTGACCCGCGAATATCGTCTGAGCGAATTGCTGACGGCGCTTCGCGCCGCCGAGACGGACGACCGGATCAAGGCGGTCGCTCTGGACCTCGATGTCTTCACCGGCGGAGGCCAGACCGCGATCGCCAATGTCGGCGAAGCCCTCGACCGGGTTCGCCGCTCCGGCAAGCGGGTGGTGGCCTTCGCCAACGGCTATGGCGACGATGGCTACCAGCTCGCCGCCCATGCCGACGAAGTCTGGCTGGACCCGCTGGGCGCGGTCGTCATCGCCGGGCCGGGCGGCGCCAACCTGTATTATGCCGGCCTGCTCGAGCGGCTCGGAGTCACCGCCAACGTCTACCGGGTCGGCGCCTTCAAGTCGGCCGTCGAGCCTTATACCCGAAGCGACATGTCACCCGAGGCGCGCGCGGCGGCTCAGGCACTGGCCGACTCCCTGTGGGAGACCTGGCAGCAGGACGTCCGGCAGGCGCGGCCGCGGGCGCAGATCGGCCCGTTCGTGCAGGATCCGATGCGGTTCATCCAGGCCGCCGGCGGCGACATGGCCCAGGCAGCGCTCCGCGCCGGCCTGGTCGACCGGATCGGCGACCGCAATGCCTACGGGCAGCGCATGGCCGAGCTGGCCGGCGGCGGCGACGAGAACGTCCCGGGAAGCTATCACGCGGTCCATCTCGACGCCTGGATCGACGACAATCCGGCGAGCGAGGCGAGCGGCGAGATCGGGGTCCTCACCGTCGCCGGAACGATCGTCGACGGCGAGGCCGCGCTTGGCACCGCGGGCGCGGAAACGGTCGTCTCGGGGCTCGAACGCGGCCTGAAGAGCGGCAATCTGAAGGCCCTGGTCGTCCGGATCGATTCGCCAGGCGGGTCCACCCTGGCTTCCGAGCGAATCCGCCGGGCCATCCTGGGGGTCCGGCAGCGGGGAATTCCGGTCGTCATCTCGTTCGGATCAGTGGCAGCCAGCGGCGGCTACTGGATCGCGACCGCGGGCGAGACGATCTTCGCCGAGCCTTCGACCATCACCGGATCGATCGGCGTGTTCGGGATCCTGCCGAGTTTCGAAGGCACCCTCCAGAAGCTCGGGATCGGCGCCGACGGGGTGAGGACGACCCCCTTATCGGGCGAACCCGATCTCTTTCGTGGAATCTCCCCGGAGGCGAGCCGGATCATCCAGACCGGGGTCGAAAGCACCTACCGGCGCTTCCTCCATTTGGTCTCGAGAGCCAGGAGAATCCCGGTCCAGCGGGTGCACGAGATCGCCCAGGGGCGGGTCTGGGACGGCGGCACGGCCCGGCAGCTCGGCCTGGTCGACCGCTTCGGCTCCCTCGACGATGCCGTCGCGGAAGCGGCCCGGCGCGCCAATCTCGACCCGGAGGAAGCGGAAATCGTCTACCTCGAACGCGAGCCTGATTTCTTCACCCAGATCGTGCGCGGCGCGGCCGGGACCGAGCAGCCGGTGGCGCGGGACGTCTACAGCCGCCTCGCCCGCCGTCCCGAGGAAATGATGGCGCTTGCGCTCGCCGATGCGGAAGCCCTCCTGTCCGGCCCGGCCATCCAGCTGCGCTGCCTGGAATGCCCAATGGTGCCGACTCGCCTTCCCGCCCAGACAAGCGGGTCCTGGCTGACGCGGCTGACCGGGTTGCTGGGCATTGGGTGACGATCCGGCTGGCCCGGGCTGAGGATGCTGGCGCCGTAGCCGCCGTCTACCGGCCTTTTGTCACCGACAGCGTCATCTCGTTCGAGAACGCGCCGCCCGACGAGGCCGAAATGCGCAGCCGGATCGCGAGCGGCGGCCCGCTCTACCCCTGGCTGACCGCCTGGGACGATGCCGGCGTACTGCTGGGTTTCGCCAGCGCCTCGGCTTTCCGGGCCCGGCACGCTTATCGCTTTACCGTCGAAACATCAGTCTACCTCGCGCCGTCGGCACAAGGCCAGGGGCTCGGCCGCCGGCTTTATGGCCGGCTCCTGAATGTGCTGGAGGCGCAGGGCTTCACTCAGGCGATCGCGGCGATCAGCCTGCCCAACGCGCCGAGCGTCGCCTTGCACGAAAAGCTCGGATTCGAGGCAGCCGGCCTTTACCGCGACGTCGGCTTCAAGCTCGGCGCGTGGCGAAGCGTCGGCCTGTGGCAACGGCCGCTGGCGCCGGCGCCACAATCGCCGCCAGAGCCGAAGCCCTTCCGCGACGTATGGAAGGGCTGATCATTCGGCGCCGTCGCGCTCGCGGCTCCAGTCGATGGGGCCCTCGCTGAAGCGTCGGCGGAGCCTGTCGAGCGTGATCCGGTTGCCTTCGCGGAAGAAGCCGATCAACTGCCGGCCCGCATCATCATCGGGAAAACCGGCGCTGACCGTCCGCACCCGTGTTCGTCCTTCGCCTTCGGGCTCAAGCTCGATCATCGCCGTCGTGCGAGCGAAGGTGTCGAAATGCGGAAAGCCGTCCGGCGCCTTCACTGTCCGAAACGCCATCAGCCGTCCGGGCACGCTGGCGACAAGCCGATGCCTGATGGTCGAAGGATCACCGGGAGTGGCGGCCGGGTTGTAGCTCGTCTCGAGAATATCGGCCTCCGGCGTCCAGGCCACCGGCACGGCCCAGCCGCGCCAGCCTTCGGGAGTCGAGATCGCCTCCCACACCTGGGCGACCGAAGCCTCGACCAGGGTTTCGTGGACCAGCATCATGCTTCCATCCACTAAGCGCGTCTCGGACATGGTGACCGGATCGACCCGATCGAACCTGACAGTGCGGTTCAGGCCAGGCGAGTTCGGTGAGAGCGTCGTCGATTCGTAGGTATCGTCATCGACCCGCCGCCAGGACGTAGCGATCGAGATCTCGCGACCGTCGGCGCCGCGATATTGCTCGTCGCCGAACTGCAGGCGATCCGCTTCCGGGCGCATCGTTCCGCGACTGACGCCGCCCGACGTGTTCCAGTAGGTGTAGGTCACCCGGTCGGCGCTCCCGTCCCAGCTGTAGAGGGTTTCGCCGCGATAGATCCGGCTGCCGCCGGTAACCTCATGACGGTCGCGGACATGCTGGCCGTCGAAGACCGATTCGAAGCAATGGGTGTCGACCTCTCCGGTCGCGAACTGGCCACGCCAGCAATGGCCGACCAGGAAGCCCAGAGGCGCCAGCCCCTGCCGGAGCGCGGGCGCTTGCGCGGCGAAAGCGGCCGCGATCAGGGTCATCATCATGCTTTTGCCCCTTCCATCATCATCGCCTGGAAATATTGCCGAAGCTGAGCGACGGCGCGGTCGAAAAAAGCGACGTCGCGGTAGGTCCGCGCCTGCATCACGGCGCCTTCCATGACCGTCAGAGTGAACTCCGCCATGGCCTGGCGGTCGGCGCCTTCCGGAAACCGCGCCGATGCCGAATCGAGGCATTCCCGGATCGCGGCGGTCCAGGCCTGAAAATTCTCGGCCATGCGCTCGCGCACCACCGGATCGGGCTCGTGGAGCTCCAGAGCAAGGCTTCCGATCGGGCAACCGTAAAGGCAATCGGTCATCACGATCAGCTCGCGGTACCGGCCAAGCAAGGCGAAGATCCGCTCGATCGGATCGCCGACCTTTTCCCAGGCGGGATCGAGCAGCATCGGCCCGATCCCGTCGCGATAGGTTTCGAGCACCGCGACCAGCAGGTCCTGCTTGCCCGGAAAATAATGGTAGAGGCTGCCGCTATTGACCTCGGCCCGGCCGAGAATGTCGGCGATCGAGGTCGAGCCATAGCCCTTCT
>DASTDX010000178.1:0-2534 GCA_035710145.1 Allosphingosinicella sp. | reverse complement strand
ACTGACGATTTCCGCGCGGCCCTGCGGCTGCTGACTCACGGTCCAGCCGAACGGCGCGGGAGCGTCGATCCGGCGGAAGTTGCCATTGAACAGCACGGCGGTCTGTGCCCTTTGGCCAGGGGGAAGCATTTGCAGCCAGATGGCTCGCGCCCGCTGATGGTCCCCGGCCTCGACGAGCCGGTGGAGATAGAGGCCGCGTTCCGGACCGACGCCACCGGGCGGGCGGCGCGCCTGAACCAGGTTGAGCAAGGCCAAGGCGTCTTCGGCGCTACCCGGTTGACCGGCCGCAACTTCGAAGAATTGTTCGCGCCAGGCTGGATTGCGGGCGAGGATCGAGGCCAAAGCGATCCGCCCCTGAGCATCGACCATCAGCTTCGCTAGCTCGGGCAATATGACCTGGGCGGCTTCCTCGTTTCGGCGCAGCACGAAATCGATCTCGGTGAGGAGTTCCGGATAACGCCGTGCCTGCTGGTAATAAGCGACCAGGTGGATCCTCGTCAGGTCGAAGGCAGGGCGCCTCCGTCGCGCCTCCTCCATGAGCTGAATGGCGTTGTCCAGCCGGCCCGCTTGCTCCTCGGCCTTCGCCTGGACGAAAAAGGGCTCGAAGGCGAGCGGTGCGGCCTCGGCCGCCCGGCGGCTGAGCGCAAGCACGTCCGGACTCACCCGCTGGCGCGGGTCTGCGGCCGTGTAGGGCAGCCCCCTGGCCAGAATGGAAGGGTCTTCCGGAGGCAGGAAAGTGGCCAGTGCCGGACTGAGAAAAGGCGCGTGGACCCTGACGACGAGGTACACGATCAGGATCGCCGCAAGGGTAACGGCGAGGGCGACGGTCCTGCTGGGTTTCTTTGCGGACAGGCCGCCTGTCTGTGGCTCGATCACGCGTTCTTCAGGAGCTCGATCTGTCTTTTCGGCTCATCGTCCTCGCGATAGGCATATTCGCCGCCATAGCCGTAACCATAACCGTAGCCATAGCCGGATTTGGCCGCGCTGAACTTGGTTAATATACCCCCCATCAGGAAGGCGCCGGCCGCATTGAGCCGGTTGACCGAGTTAAGCGCCGCGGCGCGGCGGATCGCTCCGGCCTGGATCACCATGACCGTGCCTTCGCAGATCGAGGCGAGCAAGGGCGCGTCGGCGAGGCCAAGCACGGGCGGTGCGTCGACGACGATATGATCGAACATCGTCCCCATCTGCTCGAGCAATGCCCTCAAGCGGGCCGAAGCCAGCAGTTCCGCGGGGTTGGGCGGAATCGGCCCGCTCGGCAGCAGGAACAGGCCCTCGAGCTCGGTGGGGTGGATGCAGGCCTCGATCTCCGTCGAACCGGCCAGCAGACTCGAAAATCCGGGGCCACCCGAGGTCGGTGCACGGAAGGTTGGCTTACGAAGGTCGCCGTCGACCAAAAGGACCGACGAGCCGAGACCGGCCATGATCCGCGCAATGGCGAGGGCGGAACTCGATTTGCCCTCCGAGGCTCGCGTGCTGGTGATGAGGAGCGACTTGGGCACGCCATGATCGGTGGAAAACTGAAGTGCCGTTCGAACCGAGTGATAGGCTTCGGACACCTGCGATCGGGAATCCTCCAGTTGTTCCTGAACGGAGCCCTCCTTGCCAAGCAAGGGAATGATCCCAAGCGGCGCGATCCCGAGCTTGGACGTCAGGTCGTCCGGGGTCTTGATTGTGTCGTCCATCCACTCGAGGGCAAAGGCGCCGCCGAATCCTAGGACCAGTCCGGCAAGCAGGCCGAGGGCCATGTTGAGCGGCAAATTGGGCTTGAACGGCGCCGTGGGCACCCGCGCCTGATCGACCACCGACACGGCATTGGTGCCGACGCCGCCGGCGACCCCGACTTCCTTGTAGCGCTGAAGCAGGGCGTCATAGAGGGAGCGGTTGGTGTCCACCTCACGCTGCAGGATGGTGTACTGAATGCTTCGTTCGCGAAGGTTCAGCAGGCCATTGCGAAGCGCGTCGACCCGCGCCTCGAGCGCATTTTCGCGCCCAACCGCGGCCTGATATTCCGAGCGCAGGGCGCCTGATACGTTGCCGGATTCCCGTCCAATCGCTTGCTGAAGCGATTCTATGCGGGTCCGGAGCTGGACCATCGCCGGATATTCCGGCTGAAAGATTCCGAGCTTCTCCTGATATTCGGCCTGGAGCTGAGCCAATTGGGCGCGAAGCGCCTGGATGGTCGGATTGTTCTGACCTTCGGTCGTTGCGCCGCCGCCCTGGGCCTGGCGGTAACGCTGCTCGGCGGCGATCCGGTCGCTCCGAGCGGCCGAGAGCGCCTCGTTCAGCGAGACGAGGGAGGCGGCGTCGATCGTCTGCTCGCTGCGCTCGCCCGAACCGCTGTCGACGTTGAGCGTGATGATCCCCTGCTGCTGCGCGTAAGCCACCAGCTGCCGCTCCGAGTTTTCCAGCCGCTGCCGAACCGCATTGATCCGCTGTTCGAGAAAGTTGCGGGCATAGGAGGTTGCTTCGAAACGCCGCTCCAGGTTCGCCTGGATGAAGCTCGTGCCATAGGCATTGGCGATCGCCGCCGC
>DASTDX010000177.1:0-39981 GCA_035710145.1 Allosphingosinicella sp. | reverse complement strand
TGACATGGTTCGCAAGCGCCATCCGGTAGGCGTAGATCACCCCTTTGGGCCGGCCCGTCGTTCCGGAGGTGTAAATGAGATACCAGCTGGACTCGGCCGGCCAGCTGCGCCGCCAGGTCCGAGGCTCAGCCGCCGACAAAGCGGTTTCATAGGCCTCGTCGAGGCCCAGAGCCGGTGGCGCAGCGGCCAGAGCGGCGACGGTCGCCATTTCCGCGCCGCCGAAGAACAACAGGGCCGGGTCGCAATCGGCGATCAGCCCGTCCAGCTCGGCCGGCGGCATCCGCCAGTTGAGCGGAACCAGGATGGCGCCGAGTTTCGCGCAGCCGAACAATATCTCGAAGAAGGCGATCCGGTTGCGGCAGAGGATGGCGACCCGATCGCCCGGCTTCACCCCCCGTTGGGCCATCAACGAGGCGGCGGCGGCGGCACGCGCATCGAGCTCGAAATAGGTAACCTTTCGGCCGGTGGCATGCTCCGCCATCGCGACCCTGGCCGGAGACAGCTCCGCCCGCTTGGCGATGAGATCTGGGAGATCGCCATGAACTTCCCTGCGGGTCATGGCCCGCGATTTCTCAACCCCTCGGACACGAAGTCGATCGCAAGGTCCGCGACCTGCTCGGCCGACATGTCGTCCCGCCAGATGCCGTAGCGCATGCCCAGGAAGACGCTCATTCCGATCAAAGCCCAGGCGCGCAGCTCGTCGGGCCCTTCGTTGATCTCGCCCCGTCCGCGAGCGGCGGCGAGGTTGCGGCGATAGCCTTCCGCGAAGGTGAGGTAATGCTCCCGGTAGACGTCCTCGGCGACGAACTGCGCTTCCTCGATGATCCGGTAGAGCTCGGGATGACGCCGGGTGAAGGCGATGAAGGCGGCAAGGCCGATTCGTTCGGCCGCGAGCCGGTCCGGAGCCCCTTTGACGGCCTCGGCGACATGGGCTCTGGTCGCCCTGCTCATGTCGCGGACGAGGGCCCGGAACAGCTCCTCCTTGCTTTCGAAATAAGTGTAGAAAGTGCCCAGGGCGACCCCGGCCCGGGCGGTGATCCCGGTGATCGCCGCCTCGTGATAGCCGCGCTCGCCAAATTCCTTGGCCGCTGCCTCGAGCAACTTGCGCACCGTCCGACGTCCGCGTTCGGTCCGGGGCGCCTTGTCTGCCGACACCGCCGCCTGGCCAAGCTCATTCATCCACCGCCCCTTCCGAAGGAAACCGAACCTGAACCGACTCTCAGATGTCCGCAAGGGCGTTAGAAGCTTACGACGCTTCCCCAAACAGGAGAAAGGACGACCAATAAGCGGGATGAGGATATTCTGCACGCGTGTCGCGCATCGCCCGTCGCAAGGCTTCGGCCGGACGGTGTTCGGCGGCATAGCGAATAAAGCGGGTCATCAGATGACGAGTCGCAGAGTCGTCGACGTTCCACAAACTCATCACGACGCGAGGAACGCCGGCAAGCTGAAACGCCCGCGCCAGCCCTATCATGCCGCCCTCATGTGACTTTCCCAGTCCCGTCTGACAGGCACTCAGGACCGCCAGTTGAGCCGTCATCGTCGACGCTTGTATGTCCCGCGCCGTCCACCATCCTTGTTCGAAAGTCTGCGCACCGAGCATCAGAAAGCCACCGCCCACCGGATCGATCGGGTTCGCGGTTCCATGGGTTGCAAGGTAGAGGAGGCTTGCAGAGCCAGCGCGCTCCAGGACGACGCCACGGGTCGCTAACTCGGCGAGCAATGGCGTCGAATTGAGAAAGGCGCCTACTTCGCGGGCTTCTGCCTGAGCCCCTGTCAGCGGAGGCACAAGCCAGCCGGAACTCGGGGGGAGCCTGGGATCGCCCACGACGAGGGGCGCAGCGAAGGCACGCGAGGGATTCCAGGCTGATGCGGGTTTAGACAAAGCCTGCAGGCTTGGAGCGATGCTGACGGAAAAATGATCGACGACCTGGGTGCCGTCCCCAAACGGGTTCAGGGCATTGAACGGGACAATGCCGATTTCACCAGTCGGTACCACCACCAAATGGCGGACCCTCCGAAGTCCGGCGAGAATCGCATCAGGAAATAAGGTCGACGAGAGCCGCGCATTGGCCGTCTCCGGCGACATGGCCGATGGCGCGCTAAGAGTCGGCGGCGCTTCCTCGATCGGTCGTGCGGCGCGGGTAAGCTGGCGCTCGGTGATGTCGAGCGCTCCCATCAGATTGGAGATGGTCTCGGCGAGCGCTTCCTGGCTCAGCGTTCGGCCCGCCGACCCGGCAATGCCGTCAGCCCCGATCAACCAGGCCGAGAGCCGCCCTTCACGATGGGCATAAAATAAGACGTACGTGTCAGCAGGGAAAGCGCCTTCAGTGACTCTCGACTGAATCCAGCGCGTGACGTTGGCAAGCGTCGGTGTGGACGATGCGGCCTCGCCTCCGGGCAGCAAACGTTCCGATCGTATCGGACTGCTAAGCGCCCGGGTTACGCCAAGGCGACGGACATTCTCGCGATGGGCCCCCGCCGCCGCCTCGAATTCCGAGCGAGCCGATTCGGCGTCGCTCTGCCCTGCAGCGGGCGCGGCCGCAAACAACCCCCAGGCGCTCAAGGCCAGCCCGATTTGCCGAATAGGTCGCATGACTCCCCCCATGACGACTTCCCCTGCGTAGGATTTTTGCCCTCAAGTCGTTCAATCGTCAACAAGGTTGAATGTTGACTCAACTTTCATCTTTGGCTACGAAGTGATTGCCGAGAGACCCGAATAACGGGCGAGGCGGGGGAGGATCATCTGAACCATTTTACCGCCTCGGACGGGGCGCGGATCAGCTACCGCGACGAAGGTGAAGGCCGGCCGCTCGTGCTTCTGCATGGGCTGATGGCGCATGGCGGCTTCTTTCGCGAACAAGCACCGCTCGCAGCAGACTTCCGGTTGATCAACATCGATCTTCGCGGCCACGGCGCTTCGGTCCATGACGGTGAGCGGCCCACCGTCGAGCGCATCGCGCAGGACGTCACCGAACTCAGCGAAAAACTCGATCTCAACGATGCGATCGGCATCGGCTGGTCGCTTGGCGCAACCGTGCTCTGGCACGTTCTCACCGGACCGGCGGCGGATCGGTTTGCCGGTGCCGTCATCATCGACATGACGGCACGCGTGCTGAACGGTGCGGATTGGACCTTGGGCCTGTCGCCCGAAGCGTGCGAAGCCCGAAGCGCCGCCATCGCCGAAGATTTCGAGAGTTTCGCGATTGCCGCCGGCCAGGCCATCTTTGCCCAGCCGGTAAGCGAAGCGCAACGTAAAGTCGCCGACTGGGCCAGCCGCGAATTCGCCCGCAACCGACCCGAGGCGATCGCCTCGATCTGGGCCTCCCTGGTCGGGCAGGATGCGCGCGCGCTGCTTCAGCGGATCGAACACCCGACCCTCATCATCCATGGCGCCCAGAGCAGCCTTTATGGCGACGACACGGCCGACCATCTCGTCGCCGCCCTCCCCAACGCGCGCGCGGTCCGCTTCGAGCAGTCGGGCCATGCCCCGCATCTCGAGCAGCCCGAACTGTTCAACTTTACCCTGAAGGATTTCGCGGACCGCCTGTCTAGCAGCCGCCTTTCCCAAGTAAGTGAATCACGAGGAGAAATATCATGAAGTTCGAACTCTCGACCCTGCTGAAGCTCGGCGTCGCCAGCGTCGCCTTGTCCGTTTCCACGACCGCTCTTGCCCAGACCGGTAGCGAGGAAGATCAGGCCGCCGCGGCCAATACCGCCGGCGCTGAAGACACAGCCGCCGAGGATGAGACCATCTTCATCACCGCACGCCGCCGCGCGGAGGAAGCGCAGGACGTGCCGATCGCGGTCACCTCGCTGGATGGCGAAACCCTGGAAGACCAGGGCGCTGTCGATCTCACCGCCGTCATGCAGCGCACACCCAACACCACGCTGCAGATCGCGCGCGGATCCAACTCCACCCTGATCGGCTTCATTCGTGGCGTCGGGCAGCAGGATCCGCTCTGGGGCTTCGAGCCTGGCGTCGGCCTCTACATCGACGACGTCTATGTCGCCCGTCCGCAAGCCGCCGTGCTCGACATTTTCGACGTCGAGCGGATCGAGGTCCTGCGCGGACCACAGGGCACCTTATACGGCCGCAACACGATCGGCGGCGCGGTCAAGTATGTCACCCGCCGGCTGGGAGACGAGTTCAGCGGCCGGGTCCGCGCGGCCTATGGGAGCTACGACCAGATCGACCTCGTCGGCTCGATCAACGCTCCGCTCGGCAACGGCTTCGCCGTCGGTGGCGCCGTCGCCTGGCTTCAGCGCGATGGCTTCGGCGAGAATCTCAATACCGGCAATGAACATTACAACAAGGATGTTCTCGCCGCCCGGGTCTCGGCCGAGTTCGAGGCGACCCCGGATCTGTTCTTCCGTGTCGCCGGCGACTGGATCCGTGACACTTCCAACGCGCGTCACGGCCACCGTGAGATCGGCAATGCCGGCCTGGCCGACTTCGCGCCGCTTGCCAGCGTCTACGACACCCGGGCCGGCGCCGGCGACGAGAACGAGGTGGAAACCCGCGGCATCTCGCTGACCGGCGAATGGCGCCTGAACGACCAGTTCACTCTGAAATCGATCACCGCCTATCGCGACGGCGAAACGAACGGCAACATCGATTTCGACAACACGCCCGGACCGGTGCTCGACATTCCCGCCTTCTACGAAGACCACCAGTTCACTCAGGAATTACAGGTCGTCTATGAAGGCGAAAGGCTGCAGGGCGTCGCCGGCCTCTATTACCTCGATGGTTTTGCTTCGGGCGCGTTCGACACGGTGCTCGGGCTCGCCAATCTGACCATCTTCACCACCGGTGAGGTCAATACACGAAGCATCGCCGGTTTTGCCGACTTCAGCTATAGCCTCAGTGATCAGTTCCGAGTTTCGCTCGGCGCCCGTTACACGACGGATCGCCGCGAAGGCACCGTCTTCCGCCGGAACTACACCGGCATCAGGAGCCCGTTCTTCGGCAATGCCGCCGCGGTTCCCGGTCTCGTGCGCACCGATTACACCAATGAGCGCACCGACAATCAGTTCACGCCTCGCGTGAGCCTGTCCTATCTGCCGACGCCGGACATGACGCTTTATGCTTCTTATTCCCGCGGCTTCAAATCCGGCGGCTTCGACATGCGCGGTGACGCCTTCCTGACCCCGTCCACGGTCAACGGCTACAATCCCGAGACCGTCGACGCCTATGAAGCGGGCCTGAAGGCCTATGCGCTCGACCGGACGCTCTATTTCGCGGCCGCGGCCTTCTATTCCGACTATCGCAACCAACAGGTCACCATCCAGCAGATCGCGCCGGGACCGAGCGTCGCGAGCTTCGTCGACAATGCCGGCGATTCCCGGATCTGGGGCATCGAGCTGGAAGCCCGGGCCACGCTCAACCAGAACTTCTCGATCTCGGCGATGTACGGCTACATCAACGGCGAGTTCAAACGCTTCCGTACCTTCGACCTGGCGACCAACCAGTTCATCGACGTGGCCGACCAGCGCGTGTTCCAGAATACGCCGTCGAACACCTTCATGATCGCGCCGACCTTCCGAAGCGATCTCGCCGGCGGAACGATCACCGTCGCCCCGTCACTGTCCTACCGTTCGGCTTACTCGCAGTTCGAAGTGCCGAATCCGTTCCTGGACGAGGATGGCTATACCCTCATCGACGCGGCGATCGTGTGGACGGCCCGGGACGAACGGTTCCAGCTTTCGCTCACCGGCCGCAACTTGACGGATGCGCGCTACCGGATCGGCGGCTACAGCTTCCCCGGAGCCCTGTTCGGCAATTCGATCATCGGGTTCTACGGGCCGCCGCGGACGTTCACGCTCAGCGGCGAAGTGAGGTTCTGAGTATATGAATTTGGCGGGGAGCAGGAGCGAAACGACGCCCGGCGGACGGGTGCTGGCGATCCTGCTCCTCGCCTACATCTTCAACTTCATCGACCGCCAGATCATCGGAATCCTGGCCGTGCCGATCAAGGCCGAGCTCCAGCTCAGCGACACCCAGCTGAGCCTGATGGGCGGAATCGCGTTCGCCTTGTTCTACAGCGGGCTCGCGATCCCGATCGCCTGGCTTGCGGACCGCAAGAGCCGAGTCAAAATCATCGCCGTCTCGGTCGCCTTGTGGAGCGCCTTCACCGCCGTCTGCGGCCTCGCCCAGAATTTCTGGCACCTGTTCCTCGCTCGGATGGGCGTCGGCATCGGCGAGGCCGGCGGGGTCGCGCCGTCTTATGCGCTGGTGTCCGATTTCTACCCGAAAGAGAAACGGGCACGGGCTTTGGCCTTGTTCTCGCTGGGAATCCCGATCGGCTCTGCCCTCGGCGTCTTCTTCGGCGGCTGGATCGCCACCCATCTCGACTGGCGCTCAGCCTTCATCATCGTCGGGCTGGCAGGCCTTCCCGCCGCGCTTCTGGTCCGGCTCGGGATCAAGGAGCCGGTCCGCGGCGGCCACGACAGTGCCGACGGCAGCGCCAGCGAACCGGCGCCGCCGTTCCTCGAAGTGGCGAAGAGGCTCGCCTCGACGCCCAGCTTCTGGCTACTCTCGTTCGGCGCCGCTTCGGGGTCGATCCTGGGTTACGGCCTGATCTTCTGGCTTCCGAGCTTCTTCACCCGAAGCTTCGATCTGGAGCTTGGGCAGGTCGGCTGGTTCTACGGCTCGATCGTGCTGGTCGGCGGCGTGGCCGGGACCTGGCTCGGCGGCTGGCTCGGCGATCGCACCGGCGCCGGCAACCCGGCCTTTTATGCTTTGATCCCCGCCTTGTGCTTCCTGGTGACCGCGCCGGTCTTCGCCTTCGGGCTGTTCGCGCCGTCCCTCGTCGTCGGCTGGATCCTGTTCACGATCGGGCAGATGCTGGCCTTGGCCTGGCTCGGCCCAGTGATCGCCGCCGTCCAGCATATCGTGCCGCCGAACATGCGCGCCACCGCCTCGGCAAGCTTCCTGTTCATCAACAATCTGATCGGGATCGGCTTTGGAATCTTCTTCCTCGGCTTCATGTCGGACACGATGAGCGCCGCTTATGGCGAGGAATCGCTGCGTTACTCGATCCTCTACGGGCTCGGTTTCTACCTGTTGAGCGCCCTGCTCTATTTCGCGGCTTCAACCCGTCTGAAACGCGACTGGTACGAGGCCGCCGACGTCCGTTAGGTCGCGAAGCCGGGATCGAGCCGCTGCGCCTTGCGCAGGAGCGCAGGCCAGGCCAGCGCCCCGGCCGCCATCTTCAACCCGATCTTGCCCTGCTGGGCGGTCACTTCCGGCGCCCCCTGCGGAGGATTGTTGAGGTGACCCTCGCCGGCGGAGAGGGCAAGAATCTGGGCCTGGCATGCGCGCTCGAGGAAATAGAGTTTCACGAAGGCCTCACCGACCGTCTCGCCGACCGCCAAAGTGCCATGGTTCCTGAGCAGCATCGCGCCCTTGTTGCCGAGATCGGCGACGAGGCGCTCGCGCTCGTCGAGGTCGACCGCGACACCCTCGTAATCGTGATAGGCGATTTCATCGCGGATCAGCATCGCCGTCTGGGTCAGCGGCAGCAGCCCCTCCGAATGCGCGGAGACGGCCTGGCCATGCGGCGTATGGAGATGCATCACCGCCTGCGCATCTTCGCGGGCCATGTGAATCGCGCTGTGGATGGTGAACCCGGCCGGGTTGGTAATGAACGGCGACGGTTCGACCGGGTGACCGTCGAGATCCACCTTCACCAGCGACGACGCGGTCACCTCCTCGAACATCAGATTGTAGGGGTTGAGGAGAAAATGATGTTCCCGCCCCGGGATCCGGGCGGAGAGATGGGTGAAGATGAGATCGTCCCAGCCGTAATAAGCGACGAGCCGATAGGCGGCGGCAAGATCGACCCTAATCTTCCATTCCTCGTCGCTCACCCGGCCCTGAAGCGAGGGAATGTCCACGGAGGCGAGCGGGTTCACCTGCTCCATGCCCCGGTTGATTGCGTCGACCCGTCCCATCCTCGTGCCTCCTGACTCGATGATCTCTTAACCGCTGGCGGCCGCCGGCGCGACCCTGTCGGGATGGGCCGAAGCGAAGGCCTCCAGCCGGTTCGCCTCGGCGTCGGCGCGGACCAGAACCGGGAATTCGTCGAGGGCGACGTTGAAGCGCCGTGCATTGAACATCTGCGGCACCAGGCAGACGTCCGCCAGGCTCGGCGTGTCGCCGAACAGGAACCTGCCGGCGGCCGGCCCCGCGAGCGCCTCGAGCGCGACGAAGCCTTCCCGAACCCAGTGGCGGTACCAATCGTCGCGCGCCTCCTGATCGATCGCCATTCCGGCGAGACGCTTCAGGACCCGCAGATTGTTGAGCGGATGGATGTCGCAGGCGACGATCAGGGCCATGGCCCGAACATGCGCGGCATCGAGCGGATCGGAAGGAAGCAGCCGGGGCTCCGGATAGGTGGCTTCCAGCCAGCCGATGATGGCGAGGCTCTGGGTCAGCGGTCGGCCGTCGACCTCCAGGGTCGGAACCATGGCCTGGGGATTGAGCCGCCGATATTCCTCTTTTTTCTGCTCGCTCTCGAGCAGGTTCACCGGCGCGCTTTCGTAGGCGGCGCCCTTCAGGTTGAGGGCGATCCGTACCCGATAGGCCGCGGACGATCGGAAGTAATCGTGAAGGACGAGCTTGCTCACCAAAGCGAGCATAATCCCCCAGACGCCATTGCGCTATGCGCGGATCGCCTGTCCTAAAGGATGAAATCCCCGACCGCCACGATTGGACTGTTGGCGACCACGATCTGGAAATCGGCGAGGCCGTCCCCGTTCGTGTCGCCGAAGATGTGCGCCTGGCTGCCAACGGTCTGTACCCGCAATTCGCCTGCCACGTTCGAGAAAGCGGCATTGCCGATGAAGGTGAAGGCATTGTTGGCGGCGGTACCCGCAATCGCGTCGATTGCGGAGAGATCGATGCGGTCGGTTCCGGAAACGAAGTCCATGATCTGGTCGGCCGCACCGATGGCGCTGTGCAAGGTCGATGCGAAGGTGAAGACGTCCGCCCCTGCACCGCCCTCGAGACGGTCCTTGCCGGCGCCGCCGTCCAGCCAGTCGTCGCCGTTGAGGCCGAGCAGCCGGTCATCATCCGCACCGCCGTCGAGAATGTCGTTCCCGGCGAAGCTGACCAGATAATCGCTGCCCCCGCCGCCCCGCAGGACATTCACTCCGTCATTGCCCTGAATGGTGTTCGCCAGCTCGTTGCCGGTGAGATCGAGACGGTCGGTCCCCGCCGTGGAGATGGCCGTCAGCAGTTCGACATGGCTCCCTGCGTTAAGCACGAAGCTGGTTCGCGCGTAGACGACGTCGTTCCCTTCGCCGGCACGCTCCGTCACCCGGTCGGCGGCGTCTACATAATAACGGTCGTTCCCCAGGCCGCCGACGAGCACATCGCTCCCTTCTCCGCCATCGAGCCAGTCGTGACCGGTGAGCCCGGTAAGCCAGTCGTTCCCGGCCATTCCCCGCAGCGTGTTGTCGTCGGCATTGCCCTGGATATTGTTGTTCAGTTCGTTGCCGTTGAGATCGATCCGGGTGGTCGCGGTCGCTTCATAGGCAGCCAGCAATTCGATGACGGCCCCCGCAGTCAACGTGAAGCTGGTCCGGGCATAGACGATGTCGTTGCCTTCGCCATTCAGTTCGAAGACGCTGTCGCTGCTGTCGACGACGTAGCGATCGTCGCCGCTCCCACCGGAGAGGCGGTCGGCGCCGGCGCCGCCATCGAGCCAATCCTGGCCCGCGCCGCCATTGAGGCTGTCATTGCCGCCAAGCCCCTCGAGGCGGTTCGCGGCGGCATTGCCCGTCATCACGTTGGCGAAATCGTTGCCGCGCAGATGCAAGGCGCCCGTGCCGGCGGCCTCCATCCGTTCGACATGGACCCCGCTGGCCAGGACGTAATTGACGGACGTCGCGATCGTGTCGGTACCGCCATTCGCCGCTTCGATGACCGAGTCGGCGCTGCTGTCGATGAAGTAGAGATCGTCGCCGAGACCACCGCTCATCTGATCCGCGCCGGCGAGGCCGTCGATGCGGTCGCTGCGGTCGCTGCCAGTGAGAAGGTCGGCCGCCGCCGTGCCCTCGTAATGAAGTATCGAAGGCGTGAAATCGTTGAGATTATAAGCCGTGAGCGAAGCGGCGGCGAGGCCGGTCAGATGGACGAAGTCCCGCGCGTCCCCTGGCCCGGCGAAGCCGTCGGAGTCGATCCGGATCTGGACGTCCGCCCCGATCTGGACCAGCCGGAGGTGCCCGGACTGGATGAGGTCCGACTGACCGTTCCAGCCCGGCAGTGCGGCCTGGAGATAGTCGCGAAGGAACAGCACGTCGGTCTGGGGACCGATGACACCGGGCGCGAAATCGGCGATCGTCAGGCGGGTCGAAGCGCCGCCCGGGGCGACGAACCGGCCGAGATAGACCTGGTCGTAACCGCCGCCGAGGGTGATCGAGTAGAGACCGAGCGAGAAATCGATATGGACGTAATCGTCACCGTCGCCGCCGTTGACGGAGATGGTGCCACCGCCACTGACATAAAGGTCGTCGTTGCCGGCTCCGCCCGCGAGGGCGACCGTGTCGATTGTCCTTGAAAAGGCCGTGAAACGGAGCACGTCCATGCCGCCGTCGCCGTTGAGGACCACCGACGAGGCGGGTGTCGAGCCACCGCGCTCGACGTGCAGCCGGTCGCCGCCTTCACCGCCGGAAAGGCTGTCATCTCCGCCCATCGAGTCGTTCAGATCATCGTCACCGCCGCCGCCAAGCAGGACGTCATCGCCGAGTTGGCCATCGAGCCAGTCCCTGCCGTCGCCACCCTCGATCCGATCGTCGCCGGCGCCGCCCCGGATCTCGTCGTCACCGGCCAATCCCTCGATCACGTCATCGGCAAAGCTGCCCCACAGAACATCCCGATCCGGCGTCCCGGCAAAGGCCGTGGTCGCGGGCGCGCCGCCGTTGGCCGGAAAGCCGCCGAGGTTGAAGTGGGTGAAAGCCGCGGCGTCCGCGTTGGCGAAGCGGACGAGATCGACGTAACCGGCCGCGCTCCCCGCGCCATCGGCATCGATCTGGAGCAATGCGTCGGCGCGATCCTGGACGAGGCGAAGATGGCCGGTCGCGAACAGGTTCGACTCCCCGTCCCAACCGGTCACGACGGAGTGAAGATAATGCAGCAACTCGAGTCGGTCGCCGGCGTCTCCGACACTGAAGTCGGCGACGGTGATCGTGCCCCCGGCGCGGTCGTCGATATTCGCGGACAGAGAAAGCAGGTCCCGCCCGGAACCCAGTGTGATGGCATAATGGGCGCCGAGGAAGTTGAGGCCGATCCGGTCGTCTCCCGCGCCTGCGTCGATCACGACGGAGCCGCCGCGGAAGGCACTGATATGGTCGTCGCCCTGACCGCCGATCATTGTGACGGTATCAACGTAGCGTGAACCCGAATAGGTCAGGACGTCGTGGCCGGCGCCGCCGTCGAGGCGGAGGAAGCTCGCCGAATGACTGTCGTAGCGCATGACGGAAATTCCGTCATGGCCATCGCCGCCGTAGAGCCGATCATCCCCGCCCTGGCTGTCGTTGATGCCGTCATCCCCGACGCCGCCCTTGATGATGTTGGCGAGCATGTTGCCGTATAGCCCCTGCCCCCTCGGATCGGTGCCGAGCAGGATCTCGACATGCTCAGGAAGCGTGTACAGCCAGACCTTGCTGATCACGCCATCTGTGCCGCCATCGGCAAGCTCGATGACCTGATCGCCATCGTCGTCGACATGATAGAGATCGTCCCCGCCGGCGCCGGACAGCCGGTCGGCACCGGCCCCTGCGTCGAAGATTTCGCTGGCCGCCGTACCGGTCAGTTCGTCATTGCCTGCGCTGCCCGTGACGACGGTCGAGTCCGTCCAGCGGCCGCGCACCGTGACGTTCACCGTCGCCGTGTCCCCGCTCGCGAGACTGTAAGTGAAACTGTCCGTACCCACGGTGGACCCGCCGCTTCCCGGATCGGGGAGGATGAAGGCGCCGCTGGGATCGTAAAGATATCGGCCGTCAGAATGGACCGTGACGACGGCGCCCGAACTGAGCTGGATCTCGCGCCCGACCGCCGCCTCGGCGCCGTTTACAGCGCTGACGATCGGCGTGCCCGCGGCCGGCACGAGATCGGCGCCGAAACCATTGTCTGCGAACAGACTACCGGTCGCGATCCCAGGGTCGATCGCCTCCACTTGGTCGTCGGCGGCGTCGAACGTGCCGGGCGAGTAGATCCGGCCGTGCAGGGTCGCGCTGTTGCCGGGGGTGGCCCCTCCGGTATCGTCCCAGGCGACCGCGATCCCGCCCCACGAAAGAACAGTCGACACCGGATTCCTTTGGTCCTCCGCGGTCGCGACATTGACCAGGAATGCGTCCCCTGCCGCAGCACCCGTGTGATCGAAGATCCGCCCAAGCACGGCATAACCGCTGTCGTCGCCGGAATCGTCCTGCCAGACGACCGCAAAGCCACCGTCTTCGAGAGCGCTCACGGTCGCCTGCTGACGGTCTCCAGCCGTTTCGGTACTGATCCTGAAGATGTCGCCCAGCGCTGCCCCGCCTGGATCGAAAAGCTGGGCCTTGAGCTCGCTCGTCCGCAGGGCGGGATCGTTGTAGCCATTGGTGGTGTTCCAAACGAGCACGAAGTTGCCATCTTCGAGGACCGCGATCCGCGGATCGCCCGGGTAGCCCTGCACCGAACTGACGAGGGTGATAACGTCGCCCACGGACTGTCCGTCGGCGTCGAAAATTCGCGCCCGAAAGCTGCGTTGCCCCGAACTCGGTTCCTCTGCCCACAATGCGATGAAACCGCCGCCGTCGAGGGCTTCGATACGAGGCGAGTTTTGGAACAGGAGGATCTGCGGCGTCACGACAAATTCGCCGCCCAATTTGTCGCCTTCGGCGCTGAAACGCTGGGCGCGGATCGCCCCGTTCTGGTCCGGCCAATTGCCCTGCCAGTGGTTCCAGATGACGACGAAATCGCCATTCGCGAGAACCGCGATGCTAGGATCGCTTTGATGGCCGTCGGTGACCGTGTTGACCTGAACCCGTTGCCCCACTTCGTTGCCGACCGCGTCGAACCGCTGCAAGAAGAGGTCCTCGCCGGGCTCCTCGTCCGGGTGAAAGAGGGTCTTGCTGTAGGTCACAAGAAAGCCCCCGCAGGGCAGGCCTTCGACCGTCGCCTCATGAAGATTGCCGTCGCCCGGAGCGACCACTTCGAACGGAGTGCCGAGGGCGGTGCCCGAAGCGGAATAGACCTGCCCCCGCAGCGTGGGGACAGCACTGTCCCAGTAAAGGAGGACGAAGCCACCCGAGGCGAGCGGCGCGATCTGCGACCAGCCGGCGAGCCCGGATGTGGGGCTGAAGACAGAACCGCCGGTCCATGCGTCGGACACGCCTTCAAGCGACGCGCTACCGCTCAACGAAACACGATTCATGTCGTGAAAGCCCCCCGAATCCGCAGACTGGAAAAGCGCGGATTATGCCACGGGTACAACAAGTTGCGTTGATCTTCAATCGGCCGGGAGGACCGGAGAGATTACGTCGACTTTCCGCAGCGGGGGGGCGGACACATATCCGATCACGCAGTAGATCACTGGGCCCAGGTGCCTAATGACGGGCGAACACCTGGCGGCGGCCGTCCCGGGTGAACAGGATGGTCGCATAAGGCTGGCGTGTTTCGCCCTGCTCCATCCCGGGCGATCCGATCGGCATGCCCGGAACGGCGATCCCGGCGGCATCGGGCCGGTCGGCCAGAAGCCGCCTGATGTCGGCGGCCGGCACATGGCCTTCGACGGCATAACCTTCGACGGTCGCGGTGTGGCATGAGCGCAGATCGTCAGGCACCCCGGCCTGGCGCGCGGCCGGAGTCACGTCCTCGGCGTCCGTCACGCGAACCTCGAATCCCTCGGCTCGAAGATAATCGATCCAGAGGGTGCAGCAGCCGCAATAAGGCGACTTGACCACCTCGATCGTCTGGGCGGCGGCGAGATCGGCGCACGCGATCAGCATGAGCGGCATGAACAATGAGGTCAGCTTGCGAGAGATCATCGCTTTCTCCGTTCTCGAAACGCCGGGCCCGGCGCAATCATTCGGCAGCCGCGGGGGCCGGCCCTGTATCGGTCCGCTTGCGCGCCCGCCGCCGCCGTCGTCGCCAGCTGTTATAGCCAAGTCGGCTCGGGAACATCACGAATCCGGTGACGATCACCACCAATCCCAGAGCGGTCGCGATGATCAGCAGCGGCGTGTTGAAATCCTCGTGATTCTTGAGATCGAGAATGTGAAGCGACCAGAGGAAATCGAACGTCCGCCACAGATTTGACCGGCGCGCGGCGACGGCCCCGGTGTCGACAGCGACATAGAGTGCGCGATCGGCGCCGTCGTCGAAGTCCACGCGCCAGGCCGGAAGCGCGCCGCGATATTCGGTCGAACCCTCGGTCACCAGCTCGACCCGACGGGCGCGCTGATCTCCGGCATGGTCGCGCTCGGCGATGACCGCCGCGAGCGAGGGGGAAATCGGCGAGAGCTGCCGGCCGGTGGCGAGATGATAAAGCCGCGGCCGTTCCTCGCCGGCGCTCACCAGGACCACGGGGCGTCCGAGCATGGCGCGAAGCTCGATCCTGTCGCCGGGCGCCGCGCCCTGCGCAGCGATCCGCCGAAGCCCTTCGCCGGCCTGATCGAGAGAGATCGCAACCGGCGGTGCCTCCGCGATCAGATGCTCGCTTCGTACCTTTTCGATCGGGAAGACCGCGAAGAACAGGCCACTGACGAACCAGAACATGATCGGCACCGCCATCACCAAGGCGAGCCACTTGTGCACCTTCCCCGACACTCGAGAGGCTGCCGACATACTCAACGTCTCCTTATGATTCGATCCGCGAGGAGAGACCCGCCTTCACCTGGACTTTCGTTGCGCCCATCCTGCAACTGTTGCCTCAACTCGCCGGCCGAGGCGCACGCGACGAGCCGTGCATGTTGACGATCTGCCAGTTACGACCGCTCCGGCGAAGAATCGAAGTGGTGACACCACGCCGTTCTATTGGAGCGCCCTCAACCCGTTCGATCCGGTAGCGGTAGGTTTCAGTCGCGACAGCGACGTTTCCTTCGCACCACAGATGGAGCCGATGATCGGAGAAGCGGAACGAACGGAAATGTCCGAGTTCCGGTCCGAGATGACGGGCGAGGTAATTGGCATATGTTCCTTCGACGCCTCCGTTCTCGAAAACCGCGGATTCAGCCTCAAAGAGCCGCTCCGTGCCGCGGGCGTCCAGCCGCTCGATGGCTCCGCGATATTCGGCCAGCAGCCGGGAAATCGCCTGGCGTTGGTTGCCGCAGTCGGTGGGACGAGCCTGAGCAGGAGCCCCGGCAAGACCCACGGCGATCGCCGCGGCAGCAATCAGAATGCCTCTCACTTGTTTCCCTTGCCTAAGCAGTGCCCACGACCAGCCTGAAGAGATCGGAATATGGCCGCCGGTCCTGATCTACCAGTCACTTATTAGCAGTGACCCGCCGCACGATGCTCCGGCGCGCACGTCTCTCCCGGAGCAAGTTCGGGAGTAGGCGCCGGGCGCGGGGCTGGTGTCGCCTTGGGAGCCGATTCCGGTTCGCGGGCGGCCGGCGTCGGCGTGGGGCGTGGGCTTTCCTTCGCCGCGGCATCGGGGGTCGGCCCTGCGGCGGGCGCCGCCGGCTCGGCCGCGGGCATGGCCTCCCCACGCAACATGGCTTCGAGGTGAGCGATTTCGCGACGTTGGTCATCGGCCGTGCGGCGCGCCATTGCCACCACCTGCGGATTGCCGCCCTGACGGATCAGGACTTCCGACATGTCGACGGCACCCTGGTGGTGCGCGATCATCTTGCGGGCCCAGGTCTCGGATGGATTGGCGCCGGTCGCAGCCATCATCTGCTGGTGCATGCTCTGCTCTACGGGGCCGTACGGATTGGCTTCACCCGATCCGCCGGTGATCCCGCCGGAGAGCAACTGCTCCAGCTCGCCAATCTCGCGCTGCTGCTTTTCGACAGTCGTGCGCGCCATCTGGACGAAATCCTCGTCGCCGCCGCCGTCGATCAAAACCTGCGACATCGCGACGGCGCCGCGATGGTGCTCGATCATCTTGCGGACCCACGTTTCGGAAGCGTTCGCGCCGACCGCCGCCATCATCCGCTCATTCATCTGCATCTCGACCTGGCCGAAGGGATTGTTCGGATCTGCCATAGAGACGCTGGCGTTTTCGGTCGCGTTGACAGCAAGGTCGTCAGCATTGTCTCCACCGGAACAGGCGGCGAGGGCAATGGCCCCTGCACCGAGCAGAAACATCGTCATCCGGTTCATCACATTCTCCTCATCTGGCGCATTGGACTGCGCCGAAAGCCCCGCCGATCTCAAAAATCCATATGCTCCATACCGTGCACGAGCGCGGCGCCCAGCCAACCCTGAACCATGAGCAAGAGCGTGATTGCCCCAAGTGCGGGCAGCATCATAGGGCTGTCGACGGAATCGCGGCGTCGCCACGCCCAGAATGCAACGCCCGACCCGATCAAGGCCAAAATAGTTCCGAGCCAGCGATGCCACCTGTGCAGACCGTCCGGATCGGTCGATGGCAGACCCGCCGTGATCCAGCCCAACGCGGCCGCGCCGGCAGCGGCGGCGCCGGCGACAATGATGATCGCGCGGATCAGCTCGACCGTCTCCCCCCGCCGGCGCGCAAGCACGAGTGCCACCAGGGCGACCGGAAACAAGGCGATCGGAAAATGGACGGCGAAGGGATGGGTGCGCCCGAGCCAGCTCATGAACCGCTGCGAAAGAGTCCGGGGGCGGGCTTCCTCCATCGCCTTGGCATGATCCGCCATCTGCGCCTGCATGACACCGGGAGTCACCGCCTTTGCCTGCATGCGGGCCCGATGCTCTTTCTCGACCTGAGCTTGTTGATGGTTTTCATGCGCGCTCGCGGGGATCGCCACGAAGAGTGCGCCAAGCATGAGCGTCAGCGCGACCCAGATGCCTCTGGGGAAGGGCGGCCGGATCAGAACCATGTCCTGATACCGAGCAGGAAACGCCAGCCGCCGGAATCCTCACCAGAGGCGCGGCGATAGTCGGCCGTATCGCCGAACGCGCGTTCGTACTGGACGCCGACATAAGGGGCCAGGACAGCCGGGCCTGTCCGTGGATATATTTCGTAGCGCAACCGGGCGCCCACTTCGGCGCTGGTCGGACCGGAGCCCAGCTGAAGCTCCGGCACGTCCTGAAAAGAAAAATCAGCTTCCAGCCTTGGCTGCAGGATCAGCCGCTGGGTGAGTCGGAGATCGTATTCGCCCTCGAAACGTGCGGTCACTTCTCCCTTGGTCGAAAGGAAGAGAGCGCCTCCCACCTCGAACCAGTAAGGGGCGAGCCCCTGCGCGCCGAGCACCAGGTGCGTTCGGTCCGGGCCCGGACCCAGATCCTGCCGAACTCCGGCCTGAAGATCGAACCAGGGATCGATCGCCCGGCTCCACAGCGCCTGGAGCTCCACGCCTTCGAAGTCTCCGCCGAATTCGCCTTCGCCCTCGCTCGTGAGCCAGAATTTGTCGATGTCGCCGCCATACCAGAACTGCGCGTCCCAGGCGTAGACTTCTCGCCCCTCCCCCATCGAAAGCTCGAGCTGATCGACCAGGAACCTGGACGTGGAGAGGCCTCCATGGCCCTCGGCCAGCTCGGCCCGCGACCGAGCGGCTTCCCGAGGATCGAAGAAGAGATCCTGGGCGTGGGCAGGTCCGCTCAGGGCCTCCGGCGGAGGCGGCGCGACCGGCGGCGCAGCGCTTGCGGCGTCTCCCATCTGATGGCCGGCATGGGGGTCCGCGGACGTCGGCGCCGCGGGCTCGGTCGGCGTATCATGTCCCGCATGCGGGTCGGCGGGCACCGGGGCGGGCCCTGGGGTCGGCAGGGTGCAATGTCCCATCGCCGCATGCTCGGGGGTGCAGGTCGCCGCCGGCGCCGGGGCCGGCGTCGGAGCCGGCATCGTGCAATGCCCCATCGCCGCATGCTCGGGCGCACAGGTCGCCGCCGGTGCCGGAGCCGGCGCCGAAGCCGGCATCGTGCAGTGACCCATCGCCGCATGCTCGGGCGTACAGGTCGCCGCCGGTGCCGGGGCCGGTGTCGGAGCGGGCATCGTGCAGTGACCCATCGCCGCGTGCTCGGGGGTGCAGGTCGTCGCCGGCGCAGTGGGCGGGTTGCTGACGGGCGCAGGCTCGCCATGACCGCTGTGCTGAGCAAAAGATGCGGTGGCGGCCGTGCTCGCCAGCAGAACCACGATCAACCGCATCATGCCACGTCTCCATCGAGCGGTCGGACGGTGACGACGCGCATCATGCCCGCATGCATGTGATAGAGAAGATGGCAGTGAAACGCCCAGTCTCCGGGCGCGTCCGCGGTGAGGTCAAGATCGACGAACCCGCCGGGCAGAACTTTCACCGTGTGCTTCATCGGCTGGCGGGCGCCGTGGCCGTTGACGATCTCGAAGAAGTGCCCGTGCAGGTGCATCGGGTGGGTCATCATGGTGTCGTTGATCAGCCGCAGCCGAACCCGCTCGTTCCGCGCGAAGCGGTAGGGCTCGGGATTCTCGCTGAGCCGCTCCCCATCCATCGACCACATGAACCGCTCCATGTTGCCGGTGAGATGGATGTCGATCCGCCGGGTCGGCGGACGTGTGTCGCGATTGGGCGTCAGTGAGACCAGGTCGCGATAGGTCAGCACCCTGTGCCCGACATCGTCGAGGCCGATGCCCGGATCGCCCACGCGATCAACCGGATTGGGTGCGATCATGTCGACGCCCACGCCGACGGGGAAGTCCACCTTCGATTCATCCCGCATGTCCATGGCCGAATGATCCACGGCCGGAGCGCTTTCCGCGGGCGCCGTCGTGTCGCTGCCGTGGTTCATCGCGCCGTGTCCGCCGCCGCCATGATCCATGCCGCCCATGCCCATGTCGCGCATGTCGAGCGTCGGACGCTCCCGCAGCGGCGGCACGGCGGCCGTCATCCCCATCCGCGGGGCTAGCGTGGCACGCGCCATCGCCGATCGATCGATGCTTTCCGCGACGAAGGTGTAGGCCCGATCCCCGGGCTCGACGATGAAGTCGTAGGTTTCCGCATTGCCGATCTGGAACTCGTCGGTTTCGACCGGCCGCATGTTGATCCCGTCGGTCGCGACCAGGCGCATCGGGAGGCCCGGGATCCGGACATTGAACAGGGTCTGCGCGGCGGCGTTGATGATCCGAAGGCGCACTTTCTCGCCGGGCCTGAACAGACCGGTCCAATTCTCCTGCGGGCTGTGACCGTTGACCAGCAGGGTATAAGCCGCCTCGGTGACGTCGGCGATGTCGGTCGGGTCCATCCGCATGCGCGCGAACATCTGCCGATCCTCCTGGCTCAGGCTGTCGCTGCGCTGTCCGAACAGGGTCTCGCGCTGTCGGTTGAAGAAGCCGCCTTCCTGCTTCAGCCGCGAGAAGATGCGGTGCGGATGGAGGAAGCTCCAGTCGGACAGCACGATTACGTGCTCGCGGTCGTAGGCGACCGGATCGGCGCCCGCCGGATCGATGATCATCGGGCCGTAATGGCCGACCTGCTCCTGCAGGCCGGAATGACTGTGATACCAATAGGTACCGGACTGCCGGACCGGGAATTCGTAGACGAAGGTCGAACGCGCCCGAATGCCGGGGAAGCTGACGCCGGGGACGCCGTCCATCTGAAACGGAACGAGCAGACCGTGCCAGTGGATCGACGTGTCCTCGTCGAGCCTGTTTTCGACGACCAGGCGAACGTTCTGGCCTTCGCGCAGCCGAATGAGCGGCGCCGGGATGGTCCCGTTGATGGTGACGGCATGGCCATTGCGGCCATCCACCGGGAACATGGTCTCAGCGACAGTGAGGCGGATCTCCTCGCCGGTGAGCGTGGTCATGCCCTTGGCCGACATTCCATGGCTCCCGCTCTGTGCCCAGGCCGGGAACAGATCGGAAAGCCCCAGAGCAAAGCCGCCGGCGAGTGCCGAACCGAGAAAGAGACGGCGGTCGGGACGCAGTAACGAAGGAGGGGTCATCAGGAAGCTTCTCGCAAGTTGGTACGATGTCTGGGCTGGCTGGGCTGGAGGAGGCCTTCGATGATCGGGCAATCGGGCCGATCGTTCCCGTGGCAGGCATCAACGAGATTCGTCAGCGTTCGCTCCATCTTTTTCAGGTCGGCGATCTTGGTTCGGATCTCGCGGATATGGGTCATCGCCGCCGAGCGCACGTCGGCGCTGGCCCGCGCCTTGTTTCGGTAAAGGTCGAGGAGATGCCGGCATTCGTCGATGCTGAATCCCAGCGCCCGAGCGCTGCCGACGAAGCGGAGTTCGTGAAGCTCCTTATCGCCATAATCGCGATAATCATTGTCGCGCCGGGCGGGCGTGACGAGACCGATCTGCTCGTAATAGCGGACCGTCTTGGCCGGCAGCCCGGTGCGCCGGGCAACATCTCCGATCTTCATCTGGCCGTCTCCAGGTCCAGCCCCCGCAAGCGCAGGGCGTTGCCGATGACCGATACCGAAGACAGGCTCATCGCCAGCGCCGCGATCATCGGGCTCAGAAGGATCCCGAACAACGGGTAGAGCAGGCCGGCGGCGATCGGCACCCCGAGCGCGTTGTAGCCGAACGCGAAGAGCAGATTCTGGCGGATATTTGCCGTCACCGCGTGTGAAAGGCGACGCGCGCGGACCAGACCATTGAGATCGCCGCGGATCAACGTCACGCCCGCGCTTTCCATGGCCACGTCGGCGCCGGTGCCCATGGCAATCCCGATGTCGGCCCGAGCCAGAGCCGGTGCGTCGTTGACGCCGTCGCCGGCCATGGCGACGATCCGGCCTTCGGCCTTGAGCCGCGCGACCGCCTTGTCCTTGTCTTCCGGAAGGACCTCGGCAACCACCTCGTCGATTCCGAGCCGGCGAGCGACCGCCTCGGCGGTGCGGCGATTGTCGCCGGTCAGCATGATGATCCTTATGCCCTCACGATGCAGAGCATCGATCGCGGCCTGGGTCGTCGGCTTGATCGGATCGGCGACCGCGATCAGGCCGGCCGCCCGGCCGTCGACCGCGACGAACATCACGGTGGCCCCCTCGTCACGATACTGGCCGGCCGAACCATCCAAAGCGGCGGCATCGGCGCCCTCCAGAGCCATCATCGCGACGTTGCCGACAGCGACGCGCCGGCCGGCGATCGTCCCGGCGATCCCCTTCCCGCTGACGGATCCGAAGTCCTGCACGGCCTGAAGCTGGATCCCCCGTTGCCGAGCACCACCGACGATGGCGTGAGCCAGTGGATGGGCGCTCGATTCCTCGAGCGAGGCGGCGAGAAGGAGAAGATCGGCTTCGTCGAGGCCCTCCGCCGCCTCGACCGCGACCAGGGCCGGCTTGCCCTCCGTGAGCGTGCCCGTCTTGTCGACCACGATCGTGTCGACAGAGGCGAAACGCTCGAGCGCCTCCGCATTCTTGATCAGGACGCCGCTCCGGGCGCCCTTGCCCACGCCGACCATGATCGACATCGGCGTCGCCAGGCCGAGGGCGCACGGACAGGCGATGATGAGGACCGAGACGGCCGCGACCAAAGCGAACGGAACGCTCGGCGGCGGTGCGAAGAAGGACCAGAAGACGAAGGCCGCAAGGGCCGTGAGGAGCACGGCGGGGACGAACACCGCCGAGACCTGATCGACTTTGCGCTGGATCGGCGCCTGGCTTCGCTGCGCTTCGGCCACCATCTGGACGATCCGCGCGAGCATCGTCTCCGATCCGATACGCTGCGCCTCCATCACCAGAACGCCGTCGCCGTTGATCGAGCCTCCGGTCAGCGGATCGCCGACCGCCTTTTCGACCGGCACCGGCTCGCCGGTGAGCATCGATTCGTCCAGCGCGGAGAAGCCCTCCAGGACCACTCCGTCGACGGGCACGGCCTCGCCAGGCTTCACCCGAAGCCGGTCACCGATCCTAACCAGATCGAGCGGGACCGTCCGCTCGCCGCCGGCTTCCACGAGGTGCGCGGTCTTCGGCGCCAGATCGAGCAAGGCGCGGATCGCCGACCCGGTCTGCTCGCGCGCCCGAAGCTCGAGCACCTGGCCGAGAAGGACGAGGGTCACGATCACCGCCGCCGCCTCGAAGTAGAGGCCGACGCCGCCATGCATGTCGCGAAAGGCGGGCGGAAAGATCTGCGGCGCGATCGCGCCGACGACCGAATAGAACCAGGCGATCCCGGTTCCGATCGCGATCAGGGTGAACATGTTGAGATGGCGAGAGACGATGCTTCGCCAGCCGCGGACGAAGAACGGCCAGCCGCCCCAGAGAACGACCGGAGTAGCGATAAAGAGCTCGATCCAGTCGAGCGTCCGGGCCCCGACCATCTCGACCGACATCGGCCAGAAATGACGCAGCATCACGAGGATCGCGAGGGGCGCCGACAGCACTGCCGAGACCAGGAATCGCCGGCGCATGTCGAGATATTCTTCCGACGGGCCCTCGGTCGGCGCGAACGCCTTCGGTTCCAGCGCCATCCCGCAAATCGGGCAGTTGCCGGGACCGATCTGCTCGATCTGGGGGTGCATCGGGCAGGTGTAGACGACGTCGGCCGGCGGCTCCGGCTGAGTCGCGGCCTTCGGCTCCAGGAATATCTCCGGGCGCGCCTCGAACCGCTCGCGGCATCGGGCCGAGCAGAAATGATATTCGGTGCCGGCGAACATCGCATGATGCGGGGTGGTTTGCGGATCGACGTTCATCCCGCAAACGGGATCGACGACCGAGCCCGCCGGAGCCGGCTGGTCATGCGAATGATGCTGGTGATTCGTGTTCATGACTGCCTTCTGCACCTTCCAGTCGCTGGAAGGTCAAGAGCGCGTTTCGGAGCCTAAGAGGGACGGCGACGAGTCGCCGCCGTCCCCCGGGATCAGCTATTCCTGATGGCGCTCGTGGCCCGAATGCTCGGCCCGATGCTCCTGGCAGCAGGCGCGCGCTTCGGTGCCTTCGGCCTGTTCGCAGCAGTCCATCCGGCCATCATTGTTGCGGTCGGCGCAGCAGCCTTCGCCGTGCGGCTGGTGCTGGCCCTGCTGATGCTGGCCCTGGTGGTGCTGACCGTGCTGCTCGTGACCCTGCTGATGCTGGCCGTGTGTCGCGCCGTGCTGTTGGTGCTGCTGGTGCTGGGCATGGCCCTGAGGCTGGGCCGGCGCGGTTTGCGCCGCCGCGGGGGCAGCGATTACTAACGCAAGCGCGAGGGTGATGTACTTCATCGTCATTCTCCTGAAATTCCTGTGCTTGAAAACTCGGGTTTTCAGGAGACTCGTGGAGGGGGCGGGTCCGCTTCCAGGTTGATGCCGGCAAAACGACGGATCATGGGCGCCTGCGGCGCTTCGGGCTCCGGCGCGATGAATTCGGCGGTCTGGGCGCTTGCCGGCGCCAGGGTCGCGCAGGCGATCATGCAATCGATCGCGGCCTTGTCGCCCTCGCCGTGGGCGGGCTGCTGCCCCTCATCACAATGACCCGCCATCGCGCCTTGTCGCTGATGGGGCATCGCTTCCGCCGTCATTCGCCCGAAGGGCGTCACGAGCAGGGCCATCAAGGCGAGCAGGGACAGGATTCGGCGGATCGGCACGGGTCGCAGATAGATGCATTTCCCGAACCTCGCCAGCGCTATCAGAGCCGCCGCTGGACAGGCGCGCAGAAAAGCGGGCCGGGCCCGCAAGGGCCCGACCCTTCTACATCAGTAATCGAGGCCGTAATAATTATGGACCTTGCGTCCATAATCGCGGTTGAAACGCGGTTCGTCCTCACGACCGAAGCTCGGTGCCCGCTCGAGATCACGATAATCCATGTCGATGCGGTAGCCGCCTTCGCGGGTGTCATAATTGAGGATCTGCCACGGCACTGGGTAATAACGCTGACCGACGCCAAGAAAGCCGCCATAGCTCATCACGGCATAGGTCACTCGGCCGGAATATTTGTCGACCATGAAATTGTAGATCGTCCCGAGCCGCTCGCCTTCGCGGCCGTAAACCGGCGTTCCTTCGACCTTGTTGGATGCAATCAGCTGCTCGGTCTCGTCGATCGGCAAGCGCCTGTTGTCGTCATTGCCATAAGTGCTGCGGTCGCGGTCGCGACTGCCGCGTCGTGGCTCGTCCCGCGCGGCCCGGTCTCGCCCGGCGAAAGCGCTGTCGCGGCTCGTGCGACCCGGCTGATTATCGCGGAAGGTGCGTTCGCGATCGCGGTCGCGGCCGGCAATTCGGCGATCGTCACGCTCCTGGCCGGCGAGTTCGCTCTCGCTGCCTCTCCCGAAACCGCGGACATCGCGCTCGTTCGAGAAAAAACCGGAGCGATCACGATCCTCGCGCCCGCTTCTGTCGCGGTGGTCAAACGACGAGTCTCCATATCTGTCAAATCCCGACATGGTTCAGTCTCCTTGTTGAAGTTGGGGGCCGACCCCGGAAGCGAGGCCGGCCGCCTTTGGTCAGGACCTGGAACGGCCACGGCCGCCGCGGCCGCCGTCATCGGTTTCGGCCTGCGCACCGGTGCTGCCAGCGCTGGCGTTCTTCGCCGAAGCATTGCCGCCGCCAGAGCTGATCGCCCCGGCGCCTTCGGAGCCGAGCGTCGAGCTGGTCGCCCCGACCGTGCTCTGGCGGGCGCTGTCTCCACCATAGCCGGCCGAAGTGCTGCCGGCGCCCTGGACGGTCTGCCCGGAACTGCTTCCGCTGCTCTGTTCGCCTGGCGCGCCGAAGCGGCCGCCGGTGCCGCCCTCGGTCAACCGGCTGCTTCGCCAACTGTCGAAATCGCGGTCGAACTGCTGCTGCCGCTCCCGGCAATAATCCTCATAGGCGCTGTCGAACTGCTGGAGCTGCTGCTCGCGCCAGCGACGGTAATTGTCGTCCCATTGAGAGCGTCCGCCACCTTGGCCGCTCTGGCTTTGGCCGAATTCGCTGGCGCCATAATTGCCCTGGGACTGACCGTAACCCTGGCCGAAACCGCTCCGACCTTCATTGCGGGTGTAACCCCCGCCTTGGGATTGCTGATAGCCGCCTTGAGTGCGGCCGAAATCATAGCCGGCCGTGTCGCGGTAGCGGGAACCGCTGCCCCGATTGCCACCGCCCGAAGGCTCCCGGTCATGCCGTCCGCCGCCATATTGGCCGCGGCGGTAATCGTCGCTGCTCTGACCGCCACCCCAAGGTTCCTGCCGCCCATATTGGCGGTCATGATCACCGCCGCCGAAGGCGCTCCGGTCGCCGCCGCGCATATCCCTCTCGCGGCGCCGCTCCGCTTCTTCGTCGCCGAACCAGGATCTCAACTCGTCGCCGGCACGTTCGAAGAAGCCGCGATCGTCGTGGTCGCCCGAGCCCCAGCCGCCACCGCGGCTCTGTTCGCTCGACCAGCGGCCTGAACCACGGCTCCAGCGATCGTCATTGTCGTCGGAAAAGATCGAGCTGTCGCGGTCGCGCCAGCCGTCGCGGCGATCATTCCCGCCATAGCGGTTGTCTGCCATTTGAACCTCCTGAAGTCTCTGGAATGCGGGCGCAAACCCGCATGTCACCAATGCCGGCGAGGAGGCAGGGTTGCCTGAGCGGAAGCCCTTTCAGCCATGGCGTGGCAAGGGCCGGACCAGTGGCGCCAGGACGCCGGAATCAGGGGCCGACATCCTGAACATGGGTCCGGGGGGCACGGCGGGCGCGGCGGGGCAATCCCAGGGCTTCGGCGACGTCGTCATCCCAGCCATAAGCGTCGTCCCGGAACGTCACCCGGCCACCGTCGAGGAAGGCGGTGTGGTAAAGGAGCCGCACCGGGATTTCCTCGCGAAGCGGAACGAACGTCTCCTCTCCCGTCGCCTGGGCGCGCTCCCAGGCGTCGGTCACGCCCTGATCGGCGGCGATCATCCGGGCGAAGCCCAGCGCATCATGGACTCGAACGCAGCCATGGCTCTGATGCCGATCGGACTGCTCGAACAGGGCCTTGGCAGGGGTGTCGTGAAGGTAGATGGCATGGTCGTTCTTCATGTCGAACTTGACCAGGCCGAGCGAGTTTTTCGGCCCCGACCCCTGGACGATCCAGCCATCTTCCCAGGTCATGTTGTTGCGGGCCATGTAGGCCGCGCCTTTCGGCTCGATCTCTTCGGACTGGATCGATCTCGGCACCGTCCATGTCGGGTTGGCGACCAGCCGGAACATCGGGGATCCGAGCGCCGGGGTTTCATTGCCGGGTTGCCCGACGACGACCCGGCGCTGGTTCGCGAGCTGACCGTTGCGCCAATAGGCCAGGACCGCGCCACCGGTGTTCACGTCGATCCGGGTCGCGGGCGGCTGCCGCACCAGCCAGCGGCGGCGCTCCAGGTTCACGGCCAAGGTCCGCGCGCGTTCGAACGCACCGCCGTTCAGGGCGGCCAGCGTCTCCTCGCCGATGATCCCGGTCGGCTCGAGACCATATTGCTGCTGCAGCCTGCGCACGGCCTCCACCAGCTCCGGTGTGTAGCGGGTCGGCGGCGGACTCGCCTGCTTCGCCTCACCCTTCTGTGCCGTCTCCTGCTGGACCGGCGGCTCGGCCGGAGCGGCGGCGAGATAGCCGTCGGAGCGCAACGCGGCGACGATCGCCGGGAGCCTTTCATCGCTCGAGCCCGGCCGGATTGCGCGCCCGGCGGCGATCGGCGCGCGTTGTTGCCGACCGGCGCTCTGCGCCGTCTGCAGATAGGCCTCGGAAAGCGCACGATATTCGGCGTCCTGCGGCGCCAGCCCGTCGAACCAGGCGGCGAGATCCGCCTGCTGAAGCCCCTGGTTGAGAGCGGCAGCAGCATCGAATTCAGGACGCGCGATCTCGTAGACGTCGCGGATCTGCTCCGGATCGACCCGGCCCTTCGCGAGTGCGTCGGCATAAGCCAAAGCCGCGAGCGTCAGTGCCGCTTCGCGCGCCGCTGGCTCCTGCGCCCGGGCGGCATCGGCCAGGAACAGGTCCTTGTTGAGACCATGGCGATTGGCGCCACTGATTGCCTGGACCAAAGCCTCCGCCGTCTCGGCATTCCAGACCGGCTGCCATTGCCGCGCTTCGTAGAAGGTTCGCGCCCGCTCGTCGGTCACCGCTTCGCGAAGCAAGGCCGGATCGACCCGGCTGGGCTGGACCGCCGCCAGGCCATTCCCACCATCGCCACTGCCCTGATTTACACCACAGCCCGAAAGGCCAAGAATTAACGCTGCCAAACAAATAGTTGTGCGCACACATACTCCACGAACAGAGGCGATTATGGGCCTAACGCGCGCGCGGCCTGCGGGGTTGCGCATAGGGTTGATTAAGCGTTGATTAGCCTTTCTCGCCGCATAGCGAAGTCCTTCCAGAGGAGAGCAGAAAGTGACGTTGGGACAGCTGGCGATCTTGCCGATGACGGACGGGCGCACGGCGGAGCGGCGAATCGTGAACCTCGCCGCGCGGTTGCGCGAGCCCGGCGCCCGGATCGCGGTCGCCGAAGTCCAGGATCTTTCCGTGACCGGCTTCATGGCCCGGACCGACATGCAGCTGGAGCCCGGCAATCACGTCTGGCTGAAGTTGCCCGGCCTCGAGCCGCAGAACTGTCGGGTCGTCTGGGCCGAGGAGGGCAAGGCGGGCTTCGAGTTCGCTACTCCGCTCCATCCCTCGACCCTGGAGTTGCTCGTGTCGTCCGGCCGAAGGCCCGTCCCTCGCGGCCATTTCGGGGCTCAAGGCTGAAGTCCGGCGCCGCGCAGTGACCGCCTGCTCACTGGCAAACTCATTGTCAGTGCCCGATGCTTCCTGATCCACCCGGGGGCGGCGCGCCTCACGCCTGTTCCTCGGGCGTCGGCTGCCGCGAGATTCAGCTTATCAAGGCGCCAGCTATGGCGCAGAAGGTCGGACGCCCGAGCCGAAACCGGGAGCAGGTCGAGGACATGCTGAAGTTTAGCCGACCATTTTGGGCCGTAGAGCGAACGGGCAGAGACCCGTGACGGCCGGGTCCTCCTGAACGCGCTGGAGCTCGTCGCCCTCGCCGGCAGCGTCAGCCTTCTCGCCGGCTGGCGGATCTACCTGTGCGTCTTCGCGGCCGGGCTCGGGATGCGGTTCGCCTGGCTTCCGATCCCGGAGCATTTGGACTGGCTTGCGGTGTTTCAGAATCCCTGGGTGATGGGGGCCGCATTCGCCGGACTCGTCCTCGAATTGCTGGCGGACAAGATCGCCTGGGTCGATTCCGTATGGGACGCCGTCCATACCGCCGTCAGGCCATTGGGCGGCGCCCTGCTCACGCTGGCGATCGTGGACCCGCAGGATCCGTCATGGCAGATCGTCTCCTTTCTGCTCGGCGGCGGGCTGGCGCTCGCGGGTCACAGCGCAAAATCGGGAACGCGCGCCGCGGTGAACCTGAGCCCGGAGCCGTTCAGCAACGTCGTTGTGTCGGCAGGAGAGGATGTCACGACGGCCGGGCTGCTTGTCGCCGCGCTCGCCAGCCCCGAGCTCGCCGTCGTCGTCTTCGTGCTGCTGCTGACCGGAACCATTCTTCTGCTGGTTGCGGTCCGTCGCGTGCTGCGGAGCGTGCGCCGGTCCTTCGCGCCCAGACCTGTCGCTGGCCCTTCTCCGACCCATGGACAGATCCAGCCGCCGGACCACGATCAGCCTGGCTGACCGACGGGCGTGCTCAGTCAGGCCGGCGTTCGACTGGCGGGTCTTCCGGCAAGTAAGCTAGGAGATAGTGACTGAGCCTGTTCGGCTGCAGTCGATCGTTCAGGCCCGTCTCCGGCAGAATGTTGCCGCTTGGCGCGCGATGGGTACCGAAGAGGTGATCGAACAAGGGCGTCACCGCAGCGAAGTTGGTGTTGAAATGCCGAGGGTCGCGGCTGTGGTGGATGAAGTGGTACCGATTGTCGACCAGAACGCGCCCCAGCGGCCCCAGGTGAACCGGTGCATTGGTGTGCACGAGATGGTTCTGCACGAGGAAGAAGGCGGCGAGCATCGAGAACTGGGTCGGGTCCACGCCGGTGATGAGAAGGTTGGCCGGCAACGCGATCAGGAACCAGCTCGCTACACCTTCGACGGGATGCTGAAAATGGTGGAGGGCGTTGAGCCTGCGCGGCGCATGATGGACGGAGTGGAATTTCCACAGGATCGGAAAGCGGTGATAGGCGCGGTGTGCCCAATATTGGCAGAAATCCATCGCCAGCATCGACAGCAGGAAAAGCAGTGCCATTTCGAGCATTCGAAAGCCCGTTGGTGAAGCCGCGTCGGCGAAATCGAACAAGGGCGCGGGAAGAACCGGGAGGCTTCGGTTCAAGGCCAATCCGACGAGATAGCTAATGACCAGAAAGCCTGCGCGAACGGTCCAGGCGAGTTTGCGTCCCTCATCGACCCGGTTTCCCGGCACCAGGATAGTCTCGATCACCACGACGATACCCAGCATAAGCAAAGGTCGAACGAGAATGACCGCAAACACCCAGACCGAAGCGTGGAAAGCAGCGAGCGGATAAGCTGAGACATGACCGCGTTCGACGGCCTCGAGAACAAGTGCCTTTTGCCGGGCTGCGATTTCGACGATCCAAGGGTCGATCACCGGGAAGAGGGCCCCTGCCCCAATGATCAGGATGAGGGCCCCGGATATGACCCAGGCGGCACCGATCAAGGGCATCGAGAACGGTCTTTCAGGGGCGGAGGCTATGTCGCTGTTCCTTGGACGCGCGCGCCGCGTGATTAACATGGCGGCCGGTTGCCCAGCAAGCGCGGCCCCCTAGCGGCCCGGGACGCGTTGCGATCTCGCCACCAGGTAAGCGTGCAGCTGGCCGATCTCCTCGTCGGTGAAGCTCGTAAAGCGGCCTCTGGCCACCCGCGACATCAGGCCCACGTCCCGTCCTCCGGCCGCCACGCCGGTTCGCATGAGGGTCCGGAAGTCGTCCAGATCGTAAGCGGCCGCAATCGCCAGATCGGGGTTCTCCGGTCCGCCGCTGAGATCGAGGTCGTGGCATTCGCTGCACACCACGCGTGCCAGATATCTGCCCCGCTCATGCTCCGGGCCGAGCTGGAATGGCTCCAGCCTTCGGCCCTCCCGGACGAGGACCGCTTCCGGCTTGAATTCTCCGATCAGCAGCCCGATTCGGCCGATGATGCCCGCCGAAAGGGCCGGCCTTCTTTCTCCAGCCGGTGGATGGGATCGCAGATAGGCCTCGATCGAGGCGAGATCCTCGTCCGCGACCGCGGCGAACGCGCTCGACGGCATGGCGAAAAGGCTTCGCCCGTCATTGCGTATTCCCTGCCTCACCGCCGCTTCGAATTGTTCGGACGTGTAATTCTGGAGCGCCAATGTGAGGTTGGACGCGTGGATCGTCGCGACGTGCGGCTCGGAGAAGAATTCGCCGCCCTGAAG
Source organism: Allosphingosinicella sp. (assembly GCA_035710145.1). Classification (GTDB taxonomy): domain Bacteria; phylum Pseudomonadota; class Alphaproteobacteria; order Sphingomonadales; family Sphingomonadaceae; genus Allosphingosinicella. The sequence goes on along the minus strand of DASTDX010000177.1, from coordinate 9,635 downwards.
ATTTGCCTCGTGGCACCCGTTGCACCCCATCAGAGTCGCGAGGCGTCTTCCTTCGTCGATCTGGGCGGCGGCAGGCGCGGCCGCGAGCGGACGCAATTGAGCCGCATAGGTCCGCCGGATGATGAACTCGCTACCGAGATAGATTACCGAAAGAGCGAGCAGGACGAGGCCCAGCAAAGCTGCGAGCGCGAACCTGATGAAACGCACTACGCCCTGCATCGCCATGGATCGCCCCCCATTCGCCGGCCGAAAGCTAGGCAAGCAGGGCAGCTCCGTCAAACGCTCGGGCCAGACCACCACGTGCCGGAACCTCGCAAGAAGGCTCGTCGTTCGGCGCTGCATGGCCGGCTCCGCCCTCCATCGCTTGCTTCGTTCCGCCATCTCCGGGCTGGAAGGCGATTTCGACCAGATCAGGGAGGTCGTGACGGACCGGCAGGAATCGCACCCGAAGGTGCGACTGCTGTCTTATGCCGGTTATCGCAACGATCGGTTGGCGCGCATCAAGGGACGGATCGTTCGCTACGCCCCGCCCCTCGATGCCCAGGAGGGACTTTGGCGACGCTTCAGGGCGATGCTGGACATCTACCACAGCCACGAGCTGCCGGGAATCGAAGTTCGGCTGGAAGGTTACGGCCAGTCGCTCTGCGCATCGACCGACGAGGAGGGCTATTTCGACTTCGAAGTCCCGACCGGCCTGCCATTGCCCGAAGCCACAACGTGGGAACAGGTCACGCTTTCGGCGCCCGGGCGTGAAGCCCAGAAACCAAGGATAGAAGTCCCGGTCATGGCGCCTGGCGCCGATCAGCATTGGGGCATCATCTCCGACATCGACGACACCGTTATCGAAACCGGCGCCACCAACTTCATCAAGAACTGGCGGCGGGTCCTGATCGAGCGGCCACAGGACCGTCTGGCCGTGCCGGGGGCCTCGACGCTCTACAAGATGATCGCCCGCGACCATGTCGCCCCGGCCCGGGCCTTCTTCTACGTCTCTTCCTCACCCTGGAACCTGTACGGCTTCATCGCCGAATTCATGCAGCTGAACGGCATCCCGCACGGCCCCATGTTTCTCCAGGATTATGGGATTGCCGCCGATCGGCTGGTCAGTGCTCATCACGACGATCACAAGCTGGCCGCGATCCGCAATATCCTGTCCTTCTACCCCGAATTCCGATTCCTGCTGATCGGCGACAATGGCCAGCGGGACGTCACTATCTACGCGAAGGCGGTTGCGGAATTCGGCCCCCGCGTGGCCGGCGTGTTCATCCGCGACGTGGATGGCTCCTGCCGGTCCGGCGAGGAAGGCGACATGCTGCGCCGGATCGAGGCCGACGGCGTCCCAACCTATTGCGGGGCCGGCTTCGACGACGCGGTGAACCTGGTGAAGTCGCTCAACCTCGATCGACCGCTGGAAGCCGCCAGGGCGATGACGGAACCCGCCGGGCAGGAATGATGCTTTCAGCTCTGGCGGCGCGCATCGAAATCCGGCCAATGCGATCGAGCATGGATGGGTCGAGACACCGGGTTGCGGAACGGACTTCCGCGCCTTTCTTCACAGTTGCGATCGAACGAGGCACCTTGGTCGCCCGTGCGCGTTCCTGACCCAAATCAAAAGGGGATTCGCTTGTGGTAACGCGCGAACGATATGTGGCTGTCGCGCTGCTCACCAAGGGTGAGCTCCAGGGCATTGGCAACGCGCTGCAGTGCGTTCTTCCAATCGAGAAGGTCCCGAATGAATTCCACGACCTCCTGGCGAAGATCGACGACGCGGAAGAGCGGCGAATGAAGCGTTGAGGCAAAGCATAGTACCGCCGCATTTGAAGGTTTCGGCCAGAACCAACCCCTGCTAGCCTGCCCCGAACGGGAATGCGACGATCGGGCAAGTTGTTGCCCAGCCGGACGGCGTGCATGGAGCTGTCGATGTACTCGTGCCTGATCCCCCTCGGCCTTGCTTGGCCTGCGCCTGTCGGCGACGACGAGGCGAGACCCAGATCGTGAGCCGCCTGCATGTCCATCGAGAAACGCATTCGGGTTCTCGAATAGGCTGGCTTCGGGCCGCGGTGCTCGGGGCCAATGACGGCATCGTCTCCACCGCCAGCCTGATCATCGGCGTCGCGGCGTCCGACGCAAGCCGGCAGAGCGTATTGGTCGCGGGTGTCGCCGCCTTGATCGCAGGCGCCATGTCGATGGCGGCGGGTGAGTATGTTTCGGTGAGCTCCCAGGCGGATACCGAGAAAGCGGATCTCGCGCGCGAGCGTACCGAACTCGCGACCGAGCCCGAGCTGGAGCGCGAAGAGCTTATCGGCATCTACCAGGCACGTGGCGTCGAGCGCGAGACCGCCGCCGCCGTCGCCGATCAGATGACGGCCCAGGATGCGCTGGCCGCCCATGCTCGCGACGAGCTTGGGATGTCGGACATCACCGCGGCCCGTCCGCTTCAGGCAGCATTTGCATCGGCTCTCACCTTTACCGCGGGAGCGGCGGCGCCCTTGCTCGTGGTCCCGTTTGCCGATGCGTCGGTGCTGGTGCCCCTTGTCGCCGCCGTTACTCTGGTATGCCTCGCCGTTCTGGGTGCGTTAGGCGCACGCGCCGGCGGTGCGCCGCTGGGCCCATCGGTCCTGCGGGTCACTTTCTGGGGGGTACTGGCGATGGCCGTCACCGCGGGGGCGGGCTGGTTGTTCGGAGCGGTCGTCGGCTAATGCGGCCGATCAGAATTCCGCCCATCCCTCTCTAGGCACGAGCGGGAATCCTGTTCCTGAATCGCTGGAAATGCCGGTTTCGTTTCAGTCTCGCACGGCCGGCAGACCAGCTTCGGGCGAGGCCCCGGCGGGTCGTGGCCTCGAACATCTGATCGGCGCTTTCGGGATCGAGCAGCTCGTTGTCTGCAATGAATTCCTCCACGACCCCCGGCTCCTCCACTTCGAGAGGATCAAGCGTCTTACCGGTTCCGAGCATCTCTTCGATCGCGGCAATCATCGATCCAGCCCGGCTTTCGGCATCCTCATAGTCCTCGATCGAGCAGCCCAGATGCTCGGCGAGCAGGCGCAGCCTTATCTCCTCGATCCCCGCGCGGCAGTGGGCGTTGGCGGCCCGTGCCGCATCGAGGATGATGTCGCACTCGCTATCGAGACCCATGCTCCGGTTGTTCAGGTTGGACGATCCCACGCGCAACAGTCGGCCGTCCACGATCGAGACCTTGGCGTGAACGTATATATCCTGACCATCCTCGGTTACCGGAACATAGATCCGGAACCGCTTGCGATGATCCTTTCTGCGGATGGCCTGCACCAGCTTCGCCCGGGCGCCGTCCATCGCTTTCTGTTCGAGCCAGCCGTCAGCGGTACGTGGCATGATGAGGACAATCTCCGGCGGGTCCGGCTCGGCGACCCTAGTCGCGATCGCGGCGGCAATCTTGCCGCTCGTGAAGTACTGGTTCTCGAGATAGATATAGTCCTGCGCGGCGGCGATCATGTCGATGTACATCGCCTCGGACTCGCGAATTTCGGACAAGTCCTTGTAGGCTGCGCGCGTTCGGGAGATGGCGACTTCGACGGCTTCGAACGTGGTTGCAAGCGCCGGTGGCCAGATGGGCTCGCAGTCCTCGCGAGGTTTGACTTCTTCCTTCGTCACCACTTTCCAGCGGGCGCTGACGAGATCGTGCAGAGCCAAAGCGACGTCACCGCACATCAGCATCGTCGCATCGTGCCAGGGCATGCAGGGCTTGCCATCGGCACCGACCCGGCGACGGTCCTGGCCCACATGCCGAGGCGTGTCCCACCGCCCGGCGGTGATGTCGATTCCACCACAGGCAGCGAGGCATTCGTCGATCACGACGATCTTTTGATGATGGCTGCAGCCGAAGGGGTGAGCGGCATCGAACCTGAAGTCGATGCGCCTGGCGCGCCACCAATGAAACAGCCAGTAAACGGCCTTCGCCTTCAGGAATTGCTTGAACGCGCCGACATTCCACTTGAGGATTCGAATGACGAGGCCCGGTTGGCTGCGCACAAGCCTCAACAGGAAATGACCGAGCGGCTCTCCACCGCCGTCCTCGGTGGGGCTCAGCGATATTCGGGTGTCGAAATCCCATCCCGCGATGAAGATGCTGCTCCTGGCCCGCTCCATCGCGCTGGCGATATGCTCATAATAATCGGCCGCGTCGACGATGAACGCCAGCCTGTCGGCCTTTTCGACGCGCCAGCAATTGTGGCCGGGCTGGATGATGGATGCCGGCTGGGGAGATGTTTCGTCAGGCATGTGAGCCGCCTACCCCGCTGTCCCGCCGAGTGACAGGAAGCATCGGCGGATTGCACTCGACGTGGCGCAAGCGCACGTTGCGCGGCTTGCGGGGAAGCGCGTTTCGGCAGCTGTGCACGAAATATACCGGTGTCGAGCTGCTGACCCGGACGGGCCGAACCCTCCGACCGGCAGCAGGTCTGGCGCTACAAGACGCCCATGAACCTGAGGACCAGCACGATGACGACGACGGTGATAACAAGTCCGATGATGCTGCGCATTTCATTCCCCTTGCACGATTAACGAGGCTGGCCTCGGGCACATAACATAAAGCGGTGGGGCAGGTTCCGCAGCTTGAGTCCAAAGCGGCCGAACGACCGGCCGGGTTTTCCCATAACAGAAAAGGGGCCTGCCATCGCAATGACAGGCCCCGTGAATTTTGATGCTATGGCGACGAGGACGTCGTAAGCGAGCGCCGGTTTTAGCCGAAGAACACCTGATCGAAGGCAATCTGCTGAGCCGGATCCTGGTTGTCGTAGCCACCATAGATGCCCCGGCCGTCTGCATAGTTGCCGATCTCGCCAAGAATGTCACCCAGACCGGCATCCTCGATCCGTTCGAAGATGTCGCCGGCGGCCGATCCGAATTTGTCCACGATGCTGAGTTCGTCGAAATTCCCGAGAATATTGTCGTGGAGCGTCTGGCTGCGATCGGGAATCATGTTCCCGTCGGCGGCGCTGTCAGGCGCATATTTGACAACGTCGAGAAGCCTCTCGCCACCATCAAGAAGGTAGTTGGAATAAGCGATGCCGAGGTCGATGAAAGCGTCGTTCACCGCCGTGTTGTAGTACGAGTAATTGTCGTCGAGATGATCCCACATCAGCTTGAAGGCCATCTCGTCGTTTCCCAGCGCTTCCAGCGCCCCCGATACTCCGCGCTCCACGATCAAGGCCTCCAGCAGAGGGTCCAGATTCACGGAAGGCTCGAACTTCCCGTCGGCGGCTTCATTCGCTTCAACGAAGGTGACGCCGGTAATCGGGATGCTGCCCGCATTGGAGATTAGATTGTCGATCGCTTTCGCCGACATGTTTGACAGTGCTTGAACCGAAGGCATGTGATTTTCTCCCCCAAAATTGGATCCTGGGAATCCAGCAGGATCAACTGCGCGATCCCCTTGGTTACACAGGTTCTCGATCGCTACCGAGTCAATTGCGATCTTTCGACCGGCTCAATTTGCTACACTTCCTGTAGTGCGATCAATCAGGTCATTGTCCAGAGACCAAGTCTGTGATCGCGATATTCCATTGAAAGACAACAGGAGCGGGGAAGCGGCTTCCATCCAGACGAATATTACGGGTCCGAACCGATCGCAGTAACAGGGGGCAGCAACCGACTGCGCGGCTTCAGCACAGTCCACCTTGCGACCGATAATTTTAGCCTTGCCAAGCCTGTTTTGAGAGGATCGTTATTCATACCGAGCAAGATGTTGGTGAGGTCAAGCAAAAGGGGCGTCCCGAATGCCAGGGCGCCCCTTCGCTAATCTAGGACGTTCCCCTCCCCGTAGGTGAGGGCCGCGGCTCATCCGATCCGCTAAGCGATGATCATTTCATGGAACAGAAGCATGCTCTGCGAAGGGCTCGAACCGAAATTGTTCGACGGGACGAAGCCGGCACTATCAGCCGCAAAGGCGGAGGCCGACGGCGCCATCATGAAGTCGTCGGCTGAAACGGACTTCGTGTTCATCAACACGAACGCCAGATCCGGTGCTCCCCCATCGAGGTTGGCAAGTACGACCGTCACAGGACCGCCGATGTTGCCGACGCCCGTAATGCCGTCGATCTCGATTCCAAGCGCTTTCTCGGCCGAAGCGATATTGCCGTAGCTCTTGTACGTCAGATCACCCGCAAGCTTGTTCGAATCGGTGTCCTTGAAGGTGAAGGGGCCGAAGTCCGAGAGATCGATCTTGTCGTCACCCGAGGCATCGAAGTCGGTGATGATGTCGTAGGACAGCAGCCCCATCCGCGTCGGCATCGCCGTTCCCCTCTCCGCGACGAAAATATCGTCACCTTCACCGAGCGTGGCGACGTCCAGGCCGTCACCCCCGAACAGGAGGTCGTCGCCGGCACCGGCTAACAGGATGTCGTTGCCGCCCCGGCCCAGAAGGACGTCATTGCCGTCGTTGCTCGTCAGCACGTTGGCGACCTCGTTGCCGATCAACATGTCGTCGCCGGCACCACTGGTGGCGTTTTCGATCAAGACACCGTTCGCGATGGTGTAACCACCCCAGATGCCACGCGCGAAGGAAAGGACGCCACCGCCGGTCGGGGTATAATCCAGGGTCGCCGCCGTGAGGTCGATGGTCGCGTCGCGTTCCCCGGAATAAGCGATCGTGTCGTTGCCGCCCGTGTCATAGATGGTCTCGTAATAGGTACCACGCGCATTGGCGTCGCTGAGCGTGTAGACGTCGTCGCCGGTCGCGAAATCGGGGCGCACGTCATATTTGCGCTGCAGCGCGGCGATGTCGAATGCACCGAGCGTTCCCGACCAGCCCTGGCTGATCCCGGGAATGTTGAAAGGCGAGCCGCCGTCCGGGTGGAAGTCCCATCCGTCATTGTACGACATCACCGTGTAGACGCCCTGGTTCAGATTATAGACGCCGTATGAGTTCGTTGCGGCAGTAACGCCGACCATGACCTCCGACCCGCCGCCCCTGTCGTGTGCATGGGCAAGACCATGGCCATGACCCATCTCGTGCAGGATGACGCCATAAGCAAAGCCGCCCTTGACGAGTGCCGGCTGATCGCCGCTCCCACGGCCGAGGTTCCAGCCGCCACTGCCGATATTGTAGGCGGATACGCCCTGCTGCGTGCCGTAGGCCGGATCCTGCGGATACATGTAGGCGCCGTAGCTCTTGCCTGGCCCCGTCGTGATCAGCCGGAACTCGGCTTCATTAGCATCGGTCGTGATCTCGTAGTGAATGCCGAGAACCTTCGTATACTCCAGCAGCGCGTCCATGACGGCGGCTTTCTCGACGTCGTTCCAGCCCAGGGAATCGAGCGGATTGGCGCCGTTGCGCTCACCGAAATTCTCGCCGGCGACGGCGAAATAGACCTTCGCCGTGGGAACGCCGCTCACCAACGTCGTGTCGATCACGTCCGACGATTTCCAGTCGATGGCGTCGAGCGGGTCGATCTCCGCAAGCGTGCGTCCGACGATGTCGAGCGTGTAGCCGCCCGTCTGCGCAGTACCACCGGTGAAGTTGCTATAGGCCTCGGCGCGGAGATAATAAGTGCCGGTCTGCTGCGCGAAATAGGTGATCGTCGTCTCGCCGCCGGTGTTGACGCTCAGACCGACGACGGCGCCGCCCGTGGCGTTGTAGAGGCCGAGGACGCCGATGCTCTCACCAGGATTGACCGCTTCGCTCGCGATCCCGCCATTGTAGGTGAACGAATAGACGTTCCCGGCGGTGAGCTCGACGGCGTAATAATCACGGTCGCCGGCCATCTCGAGATATTCGTAGTTGGTGCCGAGACCGATGGCCCGGGCGCCGCCGATCGTGTTGCCGGCGTCGTGGCCAGGCGCGGGACTCCACTGCACGATCGTGTAGTCGCCATCGTCCTGATAATCGGGCGCCGTCGGATCGATCTGATACCAGGACGTGGCGTTGAGATAATAGGTTCCGTCCGTGGTCGCGGTGAAGGTGATCTGCGAGCCGCGGCCGAGCCCGCCATCGTCATCCTCTGCGATCACCGTCGTCTGGTCACCAGCGAGAAGGCGCAGATAGGGGTCAATGACGCCCTCCGTCGCCGTACCACGATAGGAGAAGGTGTAGGTCTGGCCGGCCACGAGCGTGACGGCGATGAGATCGCCGCCGTCTTCGTCGCTGAGCGTGCCGCCGGTCGAGCCGCCGTTCGGATGATGGGCGATCGGACTTGGCGATGCCGAAACTGAGCCGTCATAGTCCTCGACAAGCTCCGCAAGATAACCGGAAACGTCGTAGATCTTGCTGAAATTCGTCACGATGAATCCGTCATCGTTCACGCGTACGTACGGCGATGCCATGCTTGTACCCCCTCCAGGATGATCGATCAGATCGGCGCGACTCTCAGGTCGCTGGGCCGCGGAGACAAGCATGGTTTCCGTCCGGCCGCAAATGGTTTAGTGCTTGTTTACGCGAATCTTTTTCGCCTCGGCGGAATTGCGAGATTCGAGAAGGTCAGATGCGTAGCTTCACCGCGTTCCTGCTGTTCATGCTGCCGGCTGCCGCGCTTGCGGTGGCCCCGCTTCGCACCCTCGAGCCGGGCAATATCCCGCCCGCCCAACGCACGGAGACAGGCATGCCAAACGCGGACGATCCCGAACCCGGCACGACGAACGAAGCGGCCGGAAGCGGCGTTGGGACGAGCATCGATGGACAGATCTACCACTCGCTGGATGACTATCTTGCGAGGCTGGAACGAGATGGCTGGGTCGGCAAGGAATGGTACCAGGAGGTAAGCCCTGGCGTCTACGAACGGGTGACGAACCTGAGGCCGCCACCGGCGAAGCGGCTATATACGCGCGCCGAGCTGGCGAGCATGTTCGGCTTTCCCCAATAGGCTTTGAGCGTCGGCCTGGCCGCGCCTGCACCTCGCGCTCAGAATCCCTTGCGGCATCGGCGCAGGCGAAATCGAAGAACAATGTCCTCACGATCCAGGTGGCGGACGAGGAGGGCGATCGGACCCCGAAGGACCGCCCCGCAAAACAAATCGACTCAAGATCCCGAGTTGAAAATTGCTCTGCAGCGCGTAGCATCAGGGGAAGATAAGGGGGATTCGCTATGTCTCGGAACTGTTTAGGCGCTGCCATCGCCGTGGCGGCGCTCCTCCCGCAAGCCGCGGTGGCCCGGCCGACACTGCCTAGCGACATGGGGTGTCCGACCCTGGCCCAGGTGCAGCAGGCGGCGGGCGCCCTCAGGAGATCGTCGTTAGCCACGTTCGGAATCTTCGCGTTCGGTTATGATGGCGGACCAGCGATCCTCGGGGTTCCGTCCTTGAGCATGCGGGTGTCCGGCAGCTTCCCCTTGGTCATCGGATTCAAGCTCCCCGCCTCCTTCTCGGGCGCGCTGCAGAGCCGGGGCATTTCCTGTCCAGGCGATAGTTGCATGACCCTGTCGCAAAGCCCCGCGGCAGGCATTGCGTACCGCGCGGATCTCCAGAGGTGGGTTCACCCTTATAGCGCTGGCCCGGCGGCACCCGCGGGGCCTGAACTCGATCTGTGGTGCCGCTACGAGGCCTTTAGCGTGGAAGGCTTCCCATAAATGGCGGTCCAAGTCGCGCGGATCGCTGCGGCCGCTGGAATTGCGGCGGTGCTCGTCCTCGGCGAGCGCTGCAGGCTCTACTCTGGTCGGTGCCGACCGG